>JAHJVW010000075.1 GCA_018828585.1 Bacteroidota bacterium | reverse complement strand
GCTCCTTACAAACAAAAGTATTCTTCTTCGCCCTAAGTATATTGGGGATAAATTTTAAAATATTAACATAAATGATTATCAAATAATAAAATCAGGTGTTTTATACTGCTAGATGCTTACTATCTTATTTTTGATGGCATAAAGTACTAAACCAATCCTACTCTTCACGTTTAACTTCTCGAAAAGTTGATCTCGATAGCCATCAATGGTTCTAATGCTTAAATTCATTTTTTCAGCAATTTCTTTATTGCTCATTTGCTGACAAAGTAGCGTCAAAAATTTAGTTTCATTCTCGTTCAACTTAATGGTAATTGGCTTTTTACTGATGAAGCTCTTTTGGATCACTTTATTTATCGCGGTAGAGTAATAAACTTCGTTTTCAGAAACTGTTCGTAAAGCGTCTACAAACTCTTGTTTATTCGCATCCTTTAGCAAATAACCCTCTACTCCTTCTTTAACCATTTTCATTACTGATGCTTCGTCAGAAAACATAGAAAGTACAATAATTTTTATGGAAGGATAATGTTCTTTAATGAAAACCACGGCTTCAAAACCATTGGTTTGTGGCATTTTGATATCTAAAAGGATGATATCGGGCTTTAGCTTCCCGGAGATTTTATCTAATAACTCCTGTCCGTTATCTGCTTCATAAATAATCTCAAAATCTTCCAAATCTTTTAGCATGGCTCTTAATCCACTTCTAAAAAGTTGATGATCATCGGCCAATGCAATTTTCATTTTTTTCATAACTAACAAGGGATGTATAGTTTTATCATGGTACCCTTTCCTGGTTGGGCAGTCACTTCTACATTTGCAGATAAAAGTCTTGCTCGCTTTTTCATGTTCTTTAGCCCAGCGCCATCGTTTTTAATATCCAAATCTTGATCAAAACCAATCCCATTATCTTTAATCATTAATTCGGCATGATGGTCATAATAACCAATGGCGACATCAATTTCAGTAGCACTAGAATGTTTAATAATATTATTTAAACACTCTTGAAATATCCTAAATATCAGAAGGTTGTGTTGGTTTGGAAAAGAAAATGGATCTCCAAATACATTAAAATGAGTTTGATATAGCCCCGTCTGATTAATTCGTTCTATCTCGTACTTTATGGTTTCTACCAGTCCAAAATCTTTTAAGAACTCATAACTCAGGCTTTTTGATAAAGCCCGCACATCTTTTATGACTTGAGTTACTATTTCCTGACTTCCTTCTATTTTTTCGATTAACTCTTCTTTAGAATTAGCAGCATCTACGGTTAAATTGAGTTTGAGAAATGATAAAACCTGTCCAATATTATCATGAATTTCTTCTGATATGTAGGCAAAAGTTTCTTCCTGTATTTCGATTTGCGTTTGTAATAATTCTTGCTGAAATGCAACTTTCATATTTTCATTTTGTTGATGCAGGGTCGTTTTCTTTTTAATATAAAGCAGAAAAAAGAGCAGCGAAAAAACCACAATAATGACCAAAATAATACTGGCAATAATGATCGCACCTATTAAATCTCCTGAGGCTTTTTCCATTTTAATAAAGCAATTGAAATACAAGCGTAAAGTATACTGCTTAAACAGCGAGGCACAAAATTATAAAGTGCCATACCCGCAATGTTCAAATGATGTTCTCTGATATAATTGACCAACGAGAAAACAATTGAAATACCACTATAAAATATAAGTATTCCAGATGCAAACCATAAGCCGCCTTTAACCTCATAACTATTTAAATCAATATCATTTAACAAACATGAATAAAAATAATAACAGGATAAAATAATGAGAATTATAGATCCAACTAACAATAATGTAATACTAAAACTAGATTGGTTAAGTAGGATATAAATGTTAAGGAACAAAAATAAGATCCCTCCTATTTTAAAGATGAATATAAGCTCTGTTTTTTTGATTAAACAATAAAAAATATAACTGTAAAAACCTATAGTTAAAGGAATAAGAATATTATAAATCCAATCAGTAGCTAAACCATATTTAGTGTATATAATATCCGAACTCAATTCACATGTAAACGTGAATAGTAAAAAAGGGATAAACCAAATCATAAATGAGTTTTTTAGCTTTGCATAACTATATATTGCTATGCATAAAGCTAAAAACTCGAAATAGTATGCATTAATCATGGATGTAGATCTCCAATATTAAAAGGTTGAACTTTTTCTCCACTCTTATTCGAAACTGCTGGATTTCCTTTAAAATAAGGCCATAAAAAAACAGATACTCTATTTTTTAATTTACCTCTTTCATTGCTTCGATATTTATTCAAGTAATCATCATTATATGATCCTAAAAATATCTTTAATGAATCTACATCTGCATTATTTATTAAATTTTTTATCAACCAAGGTGTAAGTTCTTTAAGATCAAATGTAACAGTCTGCGTTTCTAATAATTTATTCCATTTAAGGGCATTAATTGGCTTCTTTAATTTTAAAAAATTCTCAATGCATCCTCTAGCTAATAGTGAATCAACAGGTCTGCTCTTTAAATCATCTCCAATAAATCCCGATGTATCAATTTCACCAAAATATTTGTCGAAAAATGCAATCTTTAATGAGTCTTCTGAATTAAGACATTTTTCAGAATTTTCATTTGTCTTGAGATTTTTAGATTCATTATTACAAGCAATAAAAGCCAAAGCTGCTACAATCAGCAGTAAATAATTGTGTTTTTTTAATTTCATGATTTTTTAAGTTTTGATGAACCTAAAAATACCTAATAAAGAAATAAATATTAACCGTTGATTAACATTTTTTTCGGGTGTTTTAACGGTACAAAATTGGGTGCTAAGCCTCAATTAAAAAATTCCATGCCTTGGTAGCTTTATTCTATCAAAACACAGGATTATGGAAACTATTCATAGAGATAAAATAATTACCATTGGGCATCATCCAAACATCAACACTTTACAAGGTAGCTGGAACAACTGCGAAACTGCAGATCAGTATCTTTCTGGCATGACCCATTTTAAAGAAATCTACTATAAAACAAAACCAAAAAACACCTTTTGGGATAACCGTGATTTCAATTTCCAACTCAATGAGGGTTTGCAAACATGGACTAACTCCTTCTTTTATAATCAAGTTACTAAAGATGGGTTCAATGGTAAAGTGGGTGTATTGATAGGGAATGAGATATTATCCTCTATCAGTATCGATAATTTATTTAATAATGGCAATTATGAATTGAAGCTTCGGTTTTTTAAAGACCAGCAGATTGCATTGGATTGGTTTTCGAAACCCTTTTCAAAATCAAATATCCATCATTTACCTGAAATTAGTTTTAAAGAAAACAGTAATGGCAAAATACAGTGTTTATTTGAAGTGAATTGCGAAGAATTTCATGACTATTTTCTACTTTTAAAACAGCTATTTAAAAACCGAGACTTCAGCATTAAAAATGCCGAAAAGTTTTACAGCTTGACAGAGCGAGAGCGAGAAATTTTAAAACTGGCAATTCATGGAAAATGCAATCGCAAAATTGCAGAGGATCTTTTTATTTCCATTGAAACTGTTAAAACTCACCGTAAAAATATACTATTCAAGTTGGGTAATCAAAATGTTTGCGAACTGACCAATTTTGAAGTTTTCTTTTAACAAACAATAAAACAAAGTAAAATCAAAAAGGAGTCTTTTATACTTTTTTTTGATTTTTTAGTTTTTCAAATTTTCTTGAAACAGTTTAAAAATTCTGGAATATTCATCTCTCCAACTGGTAGGTTGTTCAAAGCCATGATTCTCTACCGGGAATACTGCCAATTCCCAGTTTTCCTTTTTAAGTTCAATTAATTTTTGCGACAATCTTACAATATCTTGAAAATGAACATTTTGATCAACCATACCATGGCACATCAGTAAATGACCTTTTAAACCTATAGCAAAATTAATAGGTGAACTTACTTGATAAGCCTTTTCATCATTATAAGGCTCGTTTAAAATATTAGAAGTATAACCATGGTTGTAGTGTGCCCAATCGGTTACAGAGCGTAATCCTGCTCCTGCTGCAAAAACATTAGGCTCAGTAAACATCGCCATTAAAGTGATGAAACCTCCATAAGATCCGCCGTAAATACCAATATTTTTTGGATTAATACCGTATCTCTCGATTAACAATTTAGCACCATCAACCTGATCGGTCAAATCTTTTCCGCCCATGTGGCGATAAATTCCCGTTCTGAAATCACGACCATAACCAGAGCTGCCTGTGTAATCAATATCTAATACAGTATAACCATTATCAGCTAGTAAATTATGGAACATGTATTCTCTAAAATAAGAACTCCATTGGTAATGTACGTTTTGTAAATAACCAGCTCCGTGTACGAAAATAATTGCTGGTTTGGATGCATTGGGGTTTGCCGATTGGTATAACCTTGCATAAACCTTAGTCCCATAACGGTTGTTAAAAGTAATCATCTCTGGATCTCTCCAGTTGTAGGATTCAAATTCTTTGGTGGTAGAATGGGTGATTTCTATAGGTTTTGCCCCAACTTTATTAGGCTGCAAATACAGTTCCCATGGCTTATTAGAATAGCTATACAAATCAGCTAAATATTTCTCATCAGGAGAAAGACTCATCTCATTACCACCTTTCATGCTGGTTAACTTGCTAATTTCACCCCCGCTTACACTTATTTTATAATAATGCTTTATTCCCGGATGCTCCATATTTGCAGTAAAATAAAAGCTCTTTTTATCATTGGATAAATCCAATGATTGCACTTCCCAATTGCCAGAAGTCAATTGCTTTTTAGCTTTAGAGTTTATATCAACTGTATAAACATGAGAATAGCCAGAAGCTTCACTTTGAAAATAAATATGATTTTCATTTACCCACCCCAAATTACCTCCACCATAAGAACCGCCAATTCCCGGACCAGCAATCCAAGCATCATCATGTTGGCGGTCTAATAAAGATAACGTTCCGTCGGCAGCATTTAATAGCATGATCCAACGGTCTTTATTATCTTGAGCATTAACAGAAACTACCGCTTTGCTTCCCTCCTCATTCCAAACTGTGTTACCAACATTTACCGTCCTGTCTTCATTTTTCTTCTGCATCTCGGCCAGTTTTTTTGGATAATCCTTCATATAGTCAGGTATATCTTTAATCCCAGGTATTTCGGAAGTTTTTACTGCGTATGAAGTGTCTCTGCTTAAATCATATATAAAAGAGGTCATGGTAGATTGCGGTGCTCCTACTTTAGTTCTGCCATTTATGTCGGTAGTAAAACCAGATGCATCCAAGAAATTAGGAACCACCGTTGCTTTACCATCAGCTCTTTTAATCAATCGATAAGTGATATATTTCCCATCAGGACTGAATGCCAATCCGTTGATAAAACTATCATCTACATTGATTTCGGTTGGGCGTTTTGCAGCTCTAAATTTTGCTTCAATTTTATTTTCCTTTTCCTCAACATCTTCTTTTTTCACAATCTCAAAAAGCGTTAACTGCTCGCTTTTTAGCCATTTTTCCTGATCATCTAATTTAGGCTCGGGTCTTTTCTTGCTCCTAATAAAGTTAGTTAACTGTATCAAATCTCCATTCACCAAAGACTGCTCATATAAATTATCACCGCGTTGGTAAACAATGGCTGTTTCGTTCTCGGCAAAATCCGAGCTGCTTTCTCTATCGATAGTGTTAGTTAGTTGTTTTGATTTTCCTGATTTGACATCCAACAAAAAAATATCTCCATTTTTCTCATAAAGCTTTTTCGTCTTGGCTTTATTGAGTGTTCCTCTGAAAGATGGTAAAGCCAACTCATCTTCCTTACTCAGTTTCTGAGGTTTACTATTAGAAGTGGTAATATAATACCATGAGCTTTTGCTCGCTCCCTCAGGATTCCATTGAAAATAAATGGTCTTACTATCTGCACTCCATTGAATATTAGATGGAGATGTTCCCATCCAAACGGGATCTCGCATAATTTTGTCAACAGTTAATTTCCCTAATTCCTGTGCATTTGCAATACTCAAACTCCCTAAAAGGAAGGTAATCAATACATATCTTTTCATTTTTTATCTAATCGTTTGTCCAAAGAAAACAGCATTCATAAACAACTTACTGGTGCCAAACCAAAAAGCCCTAAAGTTTGGATTGTCTGAAAAAGAAATCACTTCGCCTCTACCAAAGCTACTGCAAATGATTGCCGCCGAACCTTTCAACATTTTCTCGTTCGCAGGCGAGATATAACCTGCCAATAAAGGTTTTGAAGTATAAGCTAAAGGAGTGGCAAAAGGATCACTAGGTTTTTCAAACATTCCTGTTCCTTCTCTAAAAACCGGAATTTCTGAAGTCGTAATTCCATAAGCAATTGGATGCGTATTGTCTACTCGGCAATTAAAAATCGCACCTGGAATATATTGCGCTCTAGCTACTTCTTGCTGTGTATCGTAATTTCTAAAAGCTACTGAATCGACATTTTTAATAGTTTTGTATTTGATGCTAATTAATCCGTTTGCGATAGCCCAACGGTTGGCATCGCCTTGAGCAATTAAAGTTCCGCCAGCTTTTACAAACCTTTTAATTTCATCAATGCCGCTTTGGGAGATAGAGCTGTATCTACCGTCAGACATGATGATGACATTGTATTTATCTAAACTGATCCGGTTCATATCCGACTGCTCTACCAAAACTGGTGGCATATCAAAACGCTGATCCAATAAATGCCAAACTTCCCCAGCATCATTCGCATTTACTCCAGCACCTGTAACTAAAAGTGTTTTAGGCTGCTTCACCACTTTGAAATTGGCACTTCCAAAATTGATTCCTTCGGTAATTCCTGTTCCTACAGGCAAAATATCAACGCCGTTTTCTTTGGCTAAAGCCGATAGAAGTTGATAAATTTCTCCTGCAGCCATTGATTGATTCTGGGCAGGAATCATGATAGTTCCATCATCAAAAATTTTGGGTTTTCCATTTACCGTAATGGTAAAAGACTTCGAAGCTACTTTCGCTAATAAACCTTTTTTAAGCACTTCATTTAAAACTTTCGGAGCGTAAAACTCTGTCCATTCAAAAATATAAGCGTAATTGGTTTGAGGGCCTAACATTTTACCTTCTGGAAATTTTGCTGCGGCAACTTCAGTTCCTAATAGCCCAGCTGTTGAACCTAACTCAGCATATTTGATATTCATGGCTAAGGGGAAAGTCCATGCAGAAATATCATAAAATAAACTATCCTGAAATTTAGTCTGTTTAGTGAAAATTGCTTTTAAGGTGGTGTATTGAGCTTGATCTGTTGGTACCACATAAGCAGCTTCACTATCAAAATTTTTACCAGAAACACTTGTGTTTTTAGCTAATTGATACACTTTAATTTGGTGTCTTTTTAAGATATCCAATAAATGATAACTGATCGCGTTATTATCACCTGAACCAAAAACATAGCCCTTTACCGCATCGGATTTAGCCAAATTTACAGCGTTTTTATAAAAGTCCCTTTGAAATTTCAGCATTTCTACTCGCATTCCTTGCGCTGCTTTTAAAGTTGAAAAAGCAGTTGCTACTTGATTTTTAATAGTGAAAGGAAAACGCACAATGCCATTGTCACTTTCCTGAGCATGACCACGTGAACTCGCCTGTTCGAATAAAATCCCGACTGCACCATTGATATCCGGATAGGTACTTCCTTTTCCGTAATAAAAATCATCATAATTCTCTTTGGTAAAATATAGCGAGCCAATTTCGTCTAATGCTTTCGCATGATATTCTCCAATTTTAGCAGTTAACTCTTGATTGATTTTTGGTGTTAAAGGGTTTGTTCTAGATGGAACGCCGGGCTGAAAAAAGAAGGTAGCATTGGTTCCCTGCTCGTGATGATCTGTTAAAATATTTGGTTTCCAAGCATGAAATTGTTCTAATCTCCCTTTCGATTCATTGTGTTGAAGCGGCAACCAATCACGATTTAAATCGAACCAATAGTGATTGGTTCTTCCGTTTGGCCAAGGTTCGTTAAATTCTCTAGAATTTGGGTCTGTTACTAAAGTATTGCTCTTATTCGCATTTACCCAAGTAGAGAAACGTTGTATTCCATCAGGATTAATTGCTGGGTCTAGAAGAATCACTGTGTTTTTTAATAATTCATCAACTTCAGGACCTTGCGCCGCAGCCAAGTAATAAGCCAGCACCATGGCAGCGTTTACGCCACTTGGCTCATTTCCATGAACAGAGAAACCCTGCCAAACCACAATCGGCATATTTTCTAGATTAGCACCTGCCGATTTAGAAGGGTCAGACAAAGCCGCATGTTGCGCTTTAATTTGCGCTATATTTTTTTGATTCTCTGGACTAGTAATTGTTAACAATAATAACTTTCTATGCTCATAAGATTGCGCATATTCCACCATTGTTATTCTATCCGAAACTCTGTCTAATTCCTTCATGTACATCACCACTTGGTCATGACTCACATGCTGATCGCCAACGTTAAATCCAAAAACATCTTGCGGCTTTGGTATTTTAGCATCGTAAGAAATATTTTGTGGTAAATAGTAAGAAAGTGGAGTTTGAGCTTTCGCAAAACTGATAAAAAGGCAAAAGAATAATAAAGCGTAAAGTTTTCTCATGTTAATGAATTAGGTTCAAAAGGCAAGTTAAAAATTTTAACCTTTTAATGCTACCCTCAAAAATGAGTGACAAAATTGTTACCATATCAGTAAATTGTCAAACAAACTTAAAAACCCAACTCTTAAAAAACATTCTATTCTTTTTCCTTATTTTGAAAATTAAATCATTATAAAATGAGACCGATTAAAAAAATACATCCAGCTGCTTATACGCCCATTGCCTATCTAAATACTTACACAGCGTTGCCTACATCGAGTTTGGATTATCTGGATCCATTTTTATTATTGCACCATCATGGACCACAAGTATTTGAAAAAAACAATCAAGGCCTACCTTTTGGTCCGCACCCTCACCGAGGATTCGAAACTTTAACCTATATCATTAAAGGAGATATTTCTCATCAGGATTCTAGCGGAGGCGAGCATATTAATAGAGATGGCGGTATCCAATGGATGACCGCTGGAAGTGGCTTAATCCATTCAGAAGTTTCTTCGGAAGAATTTATCAAAAATGGTGGCGAAGAAGAAATTTTACAGCTTTGGATGAATTTATCAGCTAAACATAAAATGGTAAAGCCTAGCTATAAAGGTTTAGATTTTGATGAAATTGAGCATTTTGACTTAGATAATGGCAAAGTAACCGTTGATTTAATTTCTGGTGAAATGGAAGGGCATCAAGGTCCTATTGATTCGATAAGTGGTTTAACCATGACTAGCATCAGAATGAAAGAGAATGGCAAACTGACTTTGGATATTCCGGCAGAAAATCAGATCTTTTTTTACGTGGTAAAGGGTAAATTAAATGTAAACGGGCAAGAAGTTTCTATGCGAAATTTAGTGCAATTTGAGTTGGAAGAGGGTGTTGTTGAAGTAGAGGCTTTAGAAGAAGTTTACATCCTTTTTGGCCATGCAAAACCCTTTAACGAACCTGTGGTTTCTCAAGGGCCTTTTGTAATGAATACCGAAGATGAAATTAGACAAGCATATCAAGATTACAGAAGTGGAAAAATGGTCAGTTGGGGATAAAATTAAATTTTCAAAATGCCCAAACAATTTATAAAATTTATACTTTTGTAAGCATAGGTTAACACCGAGACAAAATTTGAAAGGCCCTGATTCTATCGGGGCTTTTCTTTGTTATAACAAATGCTAATTTGTATTATTCTTGATAATTCCTCGAGTTTCTACTCAAAACTCCTATTTTTAAATTCATCAAATTTTAAACATCATGAAAAAATATATTTTGTTAGCTTCGGCAGCACTTTTCTTTCATCATGCTCAGGCGCAATCTCAAGATTCGGTAACCTTTAAAGATTATCAAAATGCAGAAAGCTTTTTAGGCTACAATACTGCTAAATTAATCTCCGGCGGAGTTGTTAGACCAAATTGGTTAGCAGGTGATCATTTTTGGTTTGAAAATAAAACGGCTAACGGAACTCAGTTCCTTATTGTTGACCCAGCAAAGAAAAGTAACAAACCAGCTTTTGATCATCAAAAATTGGCTGTTGCTTTATCAAAAATGACAGGTAAAACTTATAAGGCTGATCAATTACCTATTCAATTTGTAAGCATTGCCGATGATGAAAAATCAATGCATTTTAACTTAGATAAAAACGATTATAACTACACTTTTAAAACCAATAAACTAGTTGTGGATAATGAACCCCCAACGGTTGAAAGTATTAACAGAAGAAGCAGAGGCTCGGTTGAATCACCAAACGGAAAACTATCTGCATTTATAAAAGATTTTAATTTATGGGTTAAAAACCTAGAAACAGGAAAAGAAACTCAGCTCACTACTGATGGTGTGGAAGATTACGGCTACGCTACCGATAATGCGGGTTGGACACATAGCGATGCTGCTATTTTACGTTGGTCGCCCGATTCTAAAAAGATTGCCACTTTTAAACAAGACCAGCGAAATGTAAATGAGATGTATTTGGTAACGACCAACGTAGGGGCGCCCAAATTACAGAAATGGAAATATCCCTTTGTTGGCGATAAATACATCCCAATGATTGAACGAGTAATTATTGATATAGATAATCCTAAGGTGATTAAGTTGGATGTCCCTGCGGACCCACACCGAGCTTCATTAAGCGATGATATTTCTAGCAGTGGTACTTTTGATGATGTGGATTGGACTGCGGATGCTTCTCAATTAGCGTTTCTTTCTACTTCTAGGGATCATAAAATAGAGAAATTCAGAATTGCTGATGCTGCCACTGGAAAAGTGAGAGAGGTTTTTGAGGAAGTAGTTGCTACGCAATACGAATCTGGACAAGGGGCAATTAACTGGAGATATTTAGCCAATAGCAATGAAATCATTTGGTACTCTGAAAGAGATGATTGGGGTCATTTATACCTGTACGATTCACAAACAGGAAAACTTAAAAATCAAATCACCAAAGGTGATTTTGTAGTAACCAAATTGGTTAAGGTAGATGAGAAAAACAGATTACTTTATTTTCTAGCCGATGGAAAGGATGCTAAAAATCCTTATTTCACACACTTTTTCAGTATTGGTTTTGATGGAAAAAGCTTGAAGGATTTAACTGAAGATGCCGGAAATCATCAAATTAGTTTTACACCATCCGAAAAATATCTTATAGATACCTACTCTCAACCTAATGTACCACAAGTAACCATTTTAAAAGATATCAATGGTAAACTGATTACAGAATTAGCTAAAACAGATATTAGCCAATTAACAGCAATGGGCTGGAAAGCTCCGAGTCCCGTTAAATTAATGACCGCTGATGGCAAAACAGCTATTTACGGATTAGTTTTTACGCCCACACAAATGATTGCGGGTAAAAAATATCCGGTGATTGATTATATCTATCCTGGTCCACAGGGTGGAAGCGTGGGTTCTTGGTCGTTTTCCGCTTCAAGAGGCGATCATCAGGCTTTAGCCGAGTTAGGCTTTATAGTGGTGGTTATCGAAGGCACAAGCAATCCTAATCGCTCAAAAAGCTTTCATGATATGAGCTATGGAAACATGTCGATAAATACTTTACCAGATCAGGTTACGGCTATTCAGCAATTGGCTAAAACTTATCCGATGGATTTAGACCGAGTTGGAATTTGGGGACATTCGGGTGGTGGTTTTGCAACCGCAGCAGCTATGTTTAACTATCCAGATTTCTTTAAAGTAGGTATCTCCGAGTCAGGAAATCATGATAACAGAAATTATGAAGATGATTGGGGCGAAAGATATGACGGCTTAATCGAAAACTCTGATTATGCAGCACATGCGAATCAACTTTATGCCAAAAACCTAAAAGGTAAATTATTGTTGGCTCACGGTTTATTGGATGATAACGTACCACCGCAAAATACCTTGTTGGTAGTAGAAGCATTAGAGAAAGCCAATAAAGATTACGATTTAATTGTTTTCCCTAACAGCCGTCACGGTTATGGTGCTTTTGGTCCCTATATGATGCGCAGAAGATGGGACTATTTTGTAGAGAATTTAATGGGTAAAAAACATCCGAAAGAGTTTCCACTGAAGGGAGCGAAACAGGATTAATTACTGTGATAAGGCTTTTTAAATTACCTTATATGTCATATTAAGCGGAGTCGAAATGTATTATTAGAATACAAAAAGACTTCGATTCCGCTCAGTCTGACAAGAATTGAACTCTATTCTAAAGTCATTTCCTCAATAATATCTTTCAGATGAGGAAATTCATTAGCCAACTCATTTTTCTTTGCCATTTCAAAATCGGCAAAATCAAAACCCGGAGCTACAGTACAACTTACCAAACCAAAACCTTGGTAGTTTTTCATTCTAGATGCAAACCAAATATTTGCTGGAATAGTGGTATGCAAAACTTCTCCATTCTCTAAATTATTACCTAAAAAAATACGGATTAGCTCTCCGTTTTGAATAGATAAAATTTCCAATGTTTCACCCTCGTGGTGAAACCACAATTCATCAGATTTTATTTTATGGAAATGAGATTTGTTATTGTTTTCTAACAAAAAATTAATAGGTGTAGAAATACTTCTTAGATTACCTTCTGCATTTGCAATCTCATTTGTAGAACGATAAGTCTCTTTATAAAATCCTCCCTCAGGATGTGGAAGCATTCCAATTTTATCAATAAAATACTTTGCGTCTTTCATCATCTTAAATCAATCTTTTTTTAATAAAATGACATTAGCCACTTTTCTTTCGCCTTCATGATCAAACTTTTTATTATCTGATGGATGATTTACTATTCCTAAATCTTTTACATATAATCCGGTTGAACCGCCACCGTCCAAATTCAAAGCAGCATCAGCATTTAGCCACATCGAAATTTTAGCTAATTCATTCATACTCATTCCACCTGCAAATTCATTTCTTCCATCAACAGCAATTAAGTACGTTTTCTTTTTGCTGATCACCAATAAAGAACGAGGATGCTTCGTCTTATTAAAAGCATCAGCAGTATCAATAGGCATTATTTGATGATGATAAACCACCAAAGGACCAGATAGCATCACGTTTTCATCCGGTAATTTTTCTTCCCAACCGTCTTCGCCATTCCAATTTACAATCCCTATTTTTCCTTTATTAATCACCACTCCAGCATCAGCAAATAAAGTTCTTTTTCCGTTTGGACGTTTAACACTATGATTAATGACTTGATGATTCACTTTTAGAAAAGCTACTGAGCCCCCATTTTTTGTATCGAAGAACGTTCCGTTAATAGCAGCTATTGCATCTTTTCTTTTTGCGAAATTACTGGTTAAAATCAATTCTTGAGGCTCGAAATCAAAGCTGAATTTTAATTTTTTTCTATTCCTTATTTCTAGCATGTTTACATATTTACTACCTCCAAAAAGTTGACTAAACTGATGTTGTTTGAGTTTTACTCCTGAAGTGATTCTTTGTTTTTCCCATTTAGCGCTCACAAAAGTGATAGAATCTGTCTGGCTAAAAGCCGATGTAGAAATAAAGAGAATAAAAGCTATAGATATTGATTTCATAAAACTAAAATAGAATAATTTTCCTAATTTCTATTTTCATTAGATTGACTGGCGTCTCCCAAATTCACATGCTTTTTCAGAATGCGTTTCCCTTCCTTTCTTACTTCGCCATCTTTACTTAAACCCCAAATTAAATCACTTGCATATTTTCTGCTCGCCTCTAAATCTACAATCGGAAAAGAATAATCCAACCCAATTTTGCAGTGATATAATTCTTGTTCGATTTGACTCAGTTTCCAAGGCTCATAAATTAAATGTGGAGGAATCTCTTTTAATTCGGGTAGCCATTGTTTCACAAAAGCACCATCTTCATCATGTTCTTCCGCATTTTTGATAGGATTGTAAATCCTAATCGTATTTACCCCAGTAACTCCTGCCTGCATTTGTATCTGTGGATAATGAATACCCGGCTCGTAATCTAAAAATTGTTTCGCCAAAAAGAAGTTGAGCTCTCGCCAATCCTGCCAAAGGTTAAAAGTGAAAAATGAAACCACCATTGCTCGCATCCTAAAATTAATATAGCCTGTAGCTGCTAAACATCGCATACAAGCGTCTACCAAAGGGACTCCAGTTTTTCCTTCTTCCCAAGCTTTAATGTATTGCGGATTTTTAGGCTTAATAAGTGCTTCATAACCTTTATTCACATGCTCAAATTCCATCCGACATTCATTTTCGAATTTTTGGATAAAATGGAAATGCCAATGTAAACGAGACATAAAATTAGTAAGATCCCTTTTATGATTTGATGTTTTATAATGTTGTTGCGTATAGCGATAAACCATTCGCATGGAAATATTTCCATAAGCCAAATAGGGCGATAATCGGCTACAGCTTTTCCTGCTTAAAGCTGGTTTAGAAATATCCTTACTGTAATTTGCATGACGTTCTTTTACAAAAGATTCGAGATAACGCCAAGCAAAACTCGCTCCTCCAGGTTGAAAATTTTTATTTGGTGCTGTGATTTCAATAGGTAAATTCTCGCCCTTTAAAGTTTCATAAAAGTCATCTGATAACTTGATAATATTCCACTTTTCTTCTTCCACAAATTTTGGAAATTCACACATCTTATCTTCCCATTGTTGCTCCCAACCTTTCCTAGATTTCAGCCCTCTAATCACACCAAACTGTTGGTATTGATTCCAAATAATTTCTTGTTCGTTACAAAACTTTTGTAGCCAAATGTCTTTATCGAAGGTGATTTTATTGCCCGTTTCTTCGTGTGAGAAGATGGTTTCTATTTGATATTTACTTTGAATTGCTTTTAAAATATTTACCACTTCTTGGTAGAAAATATATATTTCACTTTGGATGCCTCTTAACTTGCTTTGCATATCCATTAAAGATTGATACACAAAACGCCAATGCCTTACATCGCTATCTGGATAAGACATTACGGATGGCTCGAAACAATAAATCAATAACAGCGGGAGCTTACTTTTTTGAGCAAAATACAAAGCTTCATGATCGGTAAAACGGAGGTCTCGTTTAAACCAAACTAGGTTGATTTTCTCTTGAACGAGATTTTCTTTTCCAATCATATTTTCACTAAGAAAAGAAAAATTGAATACGGATTGTTTGGTATTTTTATTTTAAAATTGAATACCAAGTGATCATAAAATTTTAATTTAACGTGAAAATATCATTTAGATTCACATTTAAATCAGTTGTTTTCTAGCGTAAATTATGCTATTTTGAATCATACGTTTCAAATGTATGACTTCTAAATAATTGGTGATTCGGAAAATAAATGCATTAAATCGTTTATTCGATTTTGAGGAATACAGTAAGTATTAAGCAATCCATTTCCTAAATGAAGTTTTCTATTTTGATAGTGAAAAAATTGATAACCCATAACGCTTAAAAATTCTTCAGTCTCATGTTTTATGGATTCAATCAATAAAATAGGCTTTGAAACTTCTAAGGTTTTCTTACCACCATCTAGCACCTGTTGCTCAAAACCTTGAACATCTAGTTTAATAAAGAAAGGGTTTAATTTTTGACTATCTAAAGTTTCAATTTGGCATATTGTCTCCTTTAAATAATGATTTTCGGGTTTAAAATTCCAAATAAAAGTAGGCAACCAACTTTCGACTTCTTCCTTAATAAATGAAGCCAAACCATCAAACATCCATTTTCTATAAAAGGGAATATAAAGCTGAAAACTTCCCTTTTCATGTCCCAGCCCATAATTTCGTAGGTTTACCCCTACATGTTTACCATATCTCGATTTAAGTTTTTGAAAAATAATCTCATTAGGCTCGAAACTATAAAATTGATTATTATCGGTTTTTAATGCCATTAATAATGATTGTAGTGCCTCCCCTCGATTAGCACCCACATCTAATAGATCCATCCCAAGAGGGACACTTATCTGACTTAACAATTCAAAATCAGAGTCGTGAGTTTGTCCTTTTATTTTCCTCCAGGCAAACTGTAAATCAAATCTAAGATCGTGAAGAAACGGAAAGAAAGTTTGCCAATTACGAATAATATCTTTTATAGAGGACATATATCTAACAGTTTAATACTCCATTTTTAGTTTTGAGATTAGACAATGACATTATTTAAACTGAAAGGTTTTTTAAACCAGCTCTATTAGTTTTTGACAATGTTACTTCTTTCAAATATACTTTAATCTTAAAGATTTTTTGTGCTTTATTAAGGTGAAGATACTGAAATCAAAAAAGTTGTTCAAATCAATTCGCAACTTTAAAATGTTAAGTTTTTTTGCTGAAAATAGACTTCCCCAATGAAATACCTGATTTAAAAATTAACGGAAAAAACAGAAAAGATATTTATTTAGCCGCTAAAGAAACTCGGCAAAATGTAATCAAACATGCCGAAGCAGCTGAAATTTATTTTTCTAAGGACATTAATAATTTAGTCCCATCGGGGTCCTCTGCGAGAGACCCTGATGGGACAGTAAGGGTTTGCTGTTTAAAAGGGTTTTTGAAAATTGGAAATCACAAATTGTGATATCCAATTTTCTTTAAATATATTTAGGTATTCAAGCACTATGAGTAACGACTTAACAAAACTACCTGAAGAGTTTGTGGTAAATAAAATCCATTTTATAAGAGGGCAGAATGTAATGCTGGATAAAGATTTAGCAGAACTTTATCAGGTAAGCACTGGAAATCTTAATAAAGCGGTAAGCAGAAATATTAAACGTTTTCCTGATGATTTCATGTTCCAATTAAACGAAGAAGAATTTAAAAACTTGATATTCCAAAATGGAACATCAAGTTGGGGAGGAACTAGAAAAATGCCTAAAGCTTTTACAGAACAAGGTGTTGCTATGCTTTCTGGAGTTTTAAATAGCGATAAAGCAATTGGGATGATAATCATTCTTATTAAAAAATATACATTTTCTCAAGAAGGAAAAAAAAGATTAACATTAAAATGATATATGAAAATTTAAGATTTCTTGAATCTCATAATAATTTTGAAATTAGAATTGCCGATATAATTGGCATCATTTATAACCGCTATTTTAATAAGAATGAATTATCTAGTGAATTTAACCTGCTTTCTAAAATTGGTATTATAAATGATCATCATATTGAATTAATCTTAAACGATTTTGACGAAGAAAAGACTTTTAAAGAGTTTATTAGCTAATAATATATCGTAAAAAAGCCCTTCCAAAAATATTCGGAAGGGCTTTTCACTTTAAACTCGAAGCTTTCTACTTAAATCAACGAAACACTTCTATTCACAAAAGCAGTCAACTCCGCTCCAGTCAACATCCCTTGAGAAAGTAAGGCCAAATCGAAAGCCTGTTTCGCCAATTCGCCTTGTTCCTTTTCATCGGCGGAAGCCAAAATTTTATTCACGATTTTATGGTTACCATTAATAGCAACTTTGTAGCTATCTGGCATGTTTCCGTAGAAACTCATGCCACCGCCCATTGCAGCCATATCTTTCATGCGGCGCATAAACTCGTCCATGGTTACGGTTACTGGTAACTCATCCGGACTTAAAGCTTCCACCTCTACTTGGTAAGCAGGTTTGTTGATGGCTTTTTCGAAGATTTCTTTTACCTGTTTGGTTTGGTCTTCGCTCAGCACATGCTCCATTTTCTCGCCTTTGTCAATCAGTTTATCCGCAGTACTAGAATCCACACGTTTCAATTGTGTTTTCTCTAATTTCTGCTCCATCTGACTCACAAAATGTGTATCAATTGGCGTGTCCATCAATAAAACATCGTAACCTTTTTTCGTTGCCGATTGGATAAATCCATCTTGCTTCGCCGGATCAACCGTGTATAAATACACCAAGTTTCCATCTTTATCAGTTTGGATGTCTTTCACTTTTTCACGGTACTCGTCCATGGTAAAGTTCTTTTTATCGGTATTGGTAAACAAAGCGAAATCTTTGGCTTTATCGTAGAATTTCTCTTCCGAAATCATTCCGTATTTCACAAACAAACCAATATCGCTCCATTTAGCTTCGTAAGCAGCTCTGTCTTTTTTGAACAGTTCTCCAAGCTTTTCAGCTACTTTTTTAGTGATATAGCTGTTAATTTTTTTCACATTTCCATCAGCTTGTAAGAAGCTACGTGAAACGTTTAAAGGAATATCCGGCGAATCAATTACACCATGCAACAACATTAAAAACTCAGGAACAATGTCTTTCACCTCATCGGTAATAAACACCTGACGGCTGAATAATTTGATTTTGTTTCTCTGAATTTCTACATCATTCTTCAATTTAGGGAAGTATAAAACTCCAGTTAAATTGAAAGGATAATCCACATTTAAGTGAATCCAAAACAATGGATCTTCTTGGAAAGGATAAAGCTCTTTGTAAAATTTCAAATAATCTTCATCCGTTAATTCTGCCGGAGCTTGTGTCCAAATTGGCTTTGCTCCGTTAATTACATTTGGAACTTCAACCGATTTGTATTTTTTCTTTCCTTCTGCATCTTCACCATCTTCTACACTGTCGGTAGTCGTACCAAAAACCAAAGGAACGGTCAAGAATTTGAAGTATTTATCTAAAATCTGTTGTAACTTATGTTGGTCTAAGAACTCTTCCGACTCTTTATTGATATGTAAAATCACATCCGTTCCACGAGTTTTACGTTTACCGTTTTTAATTTCGAACTCAGTGCTACCATCGCAAATCCACGCAGCAGGCTCAGCACCATCCTGATAAGAAAGTGTTTGAATTTCTACATGGTCAGAAACCATAAAAGCCGAGTAAAATCCTAAACCGAACTTACCGATGATCTCATTGGCGTCTTTCGCATCTTTAAATTTCTCAACAAATTCTGTGGCTCCCGAGAAAGCAATCTGGTTTATGTATTTCTTGATTTCTTCGGCAGTCATTCCTAAACCATTGTCAGAAATGGTGATGGTTTTCTTTTTCGCATCGAAAGCAACATCAACCTGTAATTCTCCCAGTTCGCCATTATACTGACCTAAACCAGCCAAACGTTTTATTTTTTGCGTTGCATCTGCAGCGTTAGAAACCAACTCTCTTAAAAATATCTCGTTATCAGAGTATAAAAACTTTTTGATGATCGGGAAAATATTCTCCGTGTGAATTGAAATCGTTCCTTTTTCCTTCATGATATGTTTGTCTTGTTATATTTTAGTTTACAGATGCAACACATCAATGCTTGTTCCAAAGGAGATTAGAGTGTCAAGATGACAGTTTGGGATAATTTTTTGGGCGTTTTCCCGATAATTATCGGGACAGGCTTTCCGCTATATCTTTTTTGCTTATCCTTCGACTCCGGGATGACAAAAAAGGATGCCGCTTCAATCCTTAACGCGACTTGCAAAATGGCAACATTACTTGTGAGACCGCTCGTTTCCTCGAGGTGACGCTTATTTTAGCGTCATGTCTACGAAAGGAGACATCTCACTTGCAAGGGTTTGGATATTTAACTTAATACTATTTATTTTAAAACCTACTCAACCGGAATACAAAAATCAACCATACATTTCCTTTGCGGATGTTCGTTGAAGTTGTTGTGGTAAATTTCGAATGGGTTTCTATCCGCTTTTTTATAACCGTTTTCATTCATCCAAATAAATAAACCCGTCCATGATTTTTCGAATTCATGTAGGCCAATTTCAAAATGTCCAACAATACATTTTGCCTTTTCAATCGTAGTTAGGCCAATTTCTCCACTCATTTTTATGGGTTCATCCAAAATTAGACAAGCACTCATTCTCACTCTATCTGGATCAGTTACTTTAAAACTATCATAATAAATCGTCACCATTTTTGTTTCGTTGCCTTTCAATAAACCAAGCGGTGTAGCCCATTTTACCAATTTCGCATAAGCAGATTCCAAGTTTTTAGGGCCAATGCTAGACACATAAGCCAAGTCCATTTTCGCGATTTCTTTTACTTCAATTTTTGCATTCATTTTCATCCAATTTTTAAGATCATTAATGACACAAATGTATTGCTCGAAGCTTGGATAGGCTTGTCCATTCTTGCTTTCGAGTTGGCTAATCTTGCTAAACTTTAGGTTATTTTGCTGACGAAATTCAGTCGGGCTAACCCCATAAAATTTCTTGAAAGCTCGCGTAAAAGAAGAATTACTGGTGAAGCCGTTTTGCAAAGAAATCTCGGTGACACTTTTATTCTTTTGATGAATTAAAGTTGCGGCAGCTTTCTCAATCCGCCTACGATTGAGATAAACATTTAAGGTTTCGCCAGTGATGGCTTTGAAAATTCTATGAAAATGAAATGGAGAGAAGTGAGCGACTTCGGCAACTTTTTCTAAGGATAAATCAGCATCTAAATTTTCATCAATAAAAGAGAAAACCTTATTGATTCTGTGGTTGTAATCTGTTTGAATTTCACTTTCTTCGGTTGCCATAAAAAACTCAATTACAAACTAACCTTATTTTTTCAAAAAAAGGACTCGTAAACTAATACGAATCCTTTAAACCAATTTATTTATTACAATATTATTAAAGTCCGAAATACTCTTTTGCATTATAATAGCAAATATCCGAAACGATTTTACCAATCCATTTTTCATCATCAGGCACTTGTCCGTTTTCCATTTCGTTACCCAAAAGGTTACATAAAATTCTACGGAAATACTCGTGACGAGGGTAAGAAAGGAAACTCCTTGAGTCCGTCAACATCCCTACAAAAGTACTCAACACACCCATGTTGGATAAAGAATTCAATTGTTTTTCCATTCCATCTTTTTGATCTAAAAACCACCAACCTGATCCAAATTGAACCTTACCTTTGATTTTTCCATCGGCAAAGTTGCCTATCATAGCTGCAAAAACATCGTTATCTGCAGGGTTTAAGTTGTAGATAATGGTTTTTGCCAATTGGTCATCTAAACTCAAATTACCTAAGAAATTAGATAAACTTGTAGCCTGACTAAAGTCACCAATTGAATCATAACCAGTATCAGGCCCTAATTGACGCATCATTCCGTGGTTGTTATTTCTGATTGCGCCTAAATGGAACTGTTGTACCCACCCTTTTTCGTGATAAATTTTACAGATTTCGGTTAATACGTAACCTGCAAAAGCATCAGGATCTGAGAATGAATCAGCGTCGCCGTTTAACACTTTTTTGAATTCAGATTTTTGAGCATCTGACAAAGTGACTTTAGATGGAATGGTGTTTAAGCCATGATCAGAAATTGAAGCACCATGAGCCTCGAAAAACTCGATTCTATTTCGTAAAGCGCCTAATAATGACTCCAAGTCAGTAATCTCAACTCCAGAAGCTGCGGATAACTTTTGAATGTAGGCTCTGTAAGTTTTTACATCGCCAATCATTAACGATTTATCCGGACGGAAAGAAGGCTTCACCTTAATTTCGAAACCCTGATCTATAATTGCTTTGTGATATTCTAAACTATCAGTAGGATCATCAGTTGTTCCTACCATTTTTACATTGAATTTCTTTAATAAACCTTGCGTAGAAAAATCTTTCTGCGCCAAAAGCTGACTGGTATGTGCATAAATCTCTTTCGCAGAGTCCTCATTCAAATAAGAATTGATTCCAAAAGGATTTTTTAACTCCATGTGCGACCAGTGGAACAAGGGATTACGAACCGTTGCAGGAACACATTTTGCCCAGGCCATAAATTTTTCTTCATCCGAGGCATCACCAGTAATGAAGCGTTCGTTCACACCCAAGGTTCGCATGGCTCTCCATTTATAATGATCGCCTTTTAACCAAATTTCAGTCATGCTTCTGAAATTTTTACCTTCAGCAATTTCTTGCGAAGGCAGGTGGTTGTGGTAATCTATAATGGGTAAATCTTTCGCATATTGATGATATAATATTCTGGCCTTTTCTGAATACAATAAAAAATCATCAGGAATTACTGCTCCGTTTTTCATGGTTTGAATTTTATTTAATTTTATTGGCTGACACACCGATGATGTCTGCTGCAGCTAAAGCCATACCTTTCCCTATGCCTTTGTTGCAACCAGTAACTAGGGCTATTTTTCCGCTTAAGTCAAAAATATTCATACTATTTTAATCTAAAAATCAATTTCAAATACAATTTGACTTATCAATCAACACTAATTGGTTATGAACAATTTTAAGCTCGGTTTTAAACCAATGTCGCCTATTTATTTATGCAATCGTTACCGATAAAAAATATAAATAGCATATATATCCACTAAAATAAATTGATGGGAATTCGAAATAAATTTTTGAATAAGAACTAAAGGCTTTTTAATTAACCTGATACGCTATCACCGAATTTTTAAGAAATGTAGGTACAAACATGATTTTCTTTTTTGCATCAAAACCTATATCAGCAGTATTTATTTTCTCAGCTCGGGTGTCCATTAACTGAGTAACGATTCCATTCATCTTAATCTCATAAACCAATCCCGCCCAGCATGATACTAAAAAAGCATCCTTGCCTAATGGCTCTAAACCGTCTCCGCCCGAAGCTAAACCTTTGGCAATGACCGTGGTTTTACCATGTTGATCAACCTTAACTAAGGTTGGACCACTTAAAATGTACAAATCCTTTCCTATTGCTTTTAAACCATTTGCATTCGGTAACTGATCTAAATACAACTCGGCTTTGCTATTTTTTATTTTATAAACAGTACCTAAACGTGTATCAGAAACAAATACGTTTCCCTGTTGGTCAATGGTAATATCATTCAAGAATGTAGTGCCTTCTATAGGAATTTTTTGAATGACCTTATTTCCCTTTATATCAATCACCACTACCTCATTAATATCCGCTGCGTATAATTTCCCATCATAAATACCCATTCCTTTAGGTGCATTTAAACCGGTGATCCAATCCTTATTAATGATTTTTCCATCAGTACTCAAAATAGCGATACCCCCTTTCCCATCAACTTTGCTAGCGTCTCCATCGATCAGTGAAACATATAGAATTTTACCAGCTGGCAAAACAGATTCTGGTGTTGGTAGATCAATTGTTTCCCATAATTTGGTTAATTTTTTAACTTGAGCTCGTGAGTTAATTGCAAACGCTAGCAAAGCGAGAATAATTAGTTTTTTCATGTTCTTAATTTTAAATTTAATAGTTTTCTCATCAACAAGATAAAACTATTCCGGTTTCTAACCTTGTAAAATATTTTAAAATGTATGTTTTTTTAATTTCCACCAATTTAAGTCGATATAATTGTTATACCTTTAGTAGAAATAAAGACTTTAAACATATTCAAAAACTAAATTAGCTAATAATTTTTCATTATAAAACAGACCATATCATGCCAAAAACTATCCTCAAAACCTTTACATTTTTAATTTTACTAAGTTTTTTAACTACCACATTAAAGGCAAAACAAGCCGAATTAGTTCAAATTATTGTTTACCACTTTGAGAATGATGCTCAAGTTAAACAAACCGAAAACTATTTAAAGGAAGCACTTATTCCGGCATTTCATCAGCAAAAGATAGATAGAATTGGGGTTTTTAAACCGCTCGATTTTGCTCAAGATAAGCGCTTATTCTTAATCATCCCCTACCACTCTTTTAGCCATTTTATTAAAGTTAATCAACAGATAGAGCTTGATAAAAATTACTTAATAGCAGGCAACAAATATATAAAAGCTGCCTATAACGAAGCGCCATATAGTAGAAAAGAAAGTATTCTTTTAAACAGTTTTTCAACTGCGCCCATCCTACAAAAACCAAATTTAAAAAACTCTTCAGAGGACAAAGTTTATGAGTTAAGAAGTTACGAAAGCGCTACTGAACTATTGCACCAAAAAAAGGTGGAGATGTTTAATGACGGTGGTGAAACAAAAATTTTTACTCGATTAAACTTTAATCCTATATTTTATGGAAGTGTAATTGCAGGATCTAAAATGCCTAACTTAATGTACCTCACTAGTTATGAAAACATGGACGACCGAGAAGCACATTGGAAAGCTTTTGGTGCAGATGAGGCTTGGAAAACAATATCGGTATTGCCTGAATACAAAAATACTGTATCTAAAATAGAAAGTACCTTTTTAAGAAGTACCTCTTACTCTGATTTATAAAAAAACATAAGAGCCCATGATTTAAATCATGAGCTCTTATGTATGTTTTATATGTTAATTTTTAATTACCTCTATTACTTGGTCTTCCGTTAGAACTTTCCGTTCTTTGAGAACCGCTTTCTCTTTGAGGTTGAGACCTTGGAGTTTCCTGACGAGGAGATGAAACCGGCTCATTTCTTTGAGGCCTGCTCTCTGTTCTTGTTTCCTGTCTTGGTGCAGGTTGATTACGCTCTACTCTTTCAGGACGATTATTTTCTCTACTTGACTCTGGTCGAGATGGTGTGTTCCTAGAATCATTTGAAGAACTACGATCTACCGGCCTTTGTGAACTTGAAGGAGTTTGCGAACGCTCTGCTCTTTCTGGTCTATTGGGAACATCAGATCTGCTTGAAGAACCACTGTTATTATCACTTGATCTACTAGGTCTATCTGGTCTTTGAATTCCCCTATCATTATTGTTTTCATTATCAGATCTTACAGACCTTTGATAAGCATTATCTCCACTATTTCCCCTGCCTAAGGTTCCATTATCACTTTCCCTACTTGGTCTGCTATTGGTGCTAGCAATATTTCTTGGTGCAGCATCTCTATTTTCTTCTCTTCTAACATCCGGTCTGTAAATATTTACAGCATCTCTCGTTACTCTTGAGGTACCAGGTCTGCTATCATCAGCAATTCTATAAACAGGCACATCGTTTCTAGTAGCTCTTCTTACATCATCAATACCAGGTCCACTATAATATCTAGCATTCCTATTGGTGTAAATATTATTGATAATGGTGGTATTGTGAATAATATACACATTTCTTCTTGGCTCCCAATATCTTCCGTAAGAAGGATAGTAGATACATCTTTGAGGAATAAACACCCAATAATTGTCTGGCACATAATATCTTCCAAAATTTATGTTGATATTGATTCGAGGTGCTAATGGCGCCCAACCATAATATCCTCCACCAGTTCTCCAACTTACCCAAGCCGGTCCCCATTCGGTGTCTGGCATCCAAACCCATCCATCATAATCATCATAAAACCATCTTCCGTAATGGAAAGCTGCCCAACCCCAATTATAATCAGAAACCCATGTGTTTCCATATTCTGTCATTACCCAATGTCCGTTTGTGTAATAAGGTCTAAAGTCTCGATCTACATTTGGTCGCCAAACATAACCGTATTGTGGGTTGTTAATCCAATCTCCGTAAGATGATAATTCATCATAAAATACTTGCAAACTTATGTTTTCACGAGGGTGCGCTTGCACTCTGTTAAAACTAAGGCCAATGAATAAAAGAAATATTCCTAAAGCCTTCACCGTGTTTTTCGTTTTACTGCCCATGTTTCCCTTTTTTAAATTGATTGATAAATCATTAACGCCTCAATATTCAGTTTAATATCATTAATTGTTTTATTATACTATTATATGACCAAATATTCTGTTGATTTATCAATAGTGATCAAACTATAATATTGATATAAGAACTAATTTCAATTAAACAAAGCGTTTAATTAATGACGATAGCAATAGTAGAAAGGTGTCAATAAATTTTAATATTTAGTAATTGGAGTTATTTAAAGCCAAATGGTTTAATTTGTAGTATGATTAAAGGCATATTATATTTAATTCCTGTGGTAATGGCAGAAGGAGCGGAAGAGAAATCGTTAACTCCTTATTTATCCAACACCATCAATCATTTGAAGGAATATATTGTTGAAAATGAAAAAACCGCAAGGCGTTGTTTAAAAAACGCAGGGTTAAAAACACCACAAAGTGAATTGATGATTCATGATTATGGAAAGCATCAACGTGATGGTAGTTTAAGTGAATATTTTGAAGGTTTAGAAGCTGGTAATGATGTGGGTTTAATGAGTGAAGCAGGTTGTCCAGGCGTTGCGGATCCTGGCGCCGATATTGTTGCCGAAGCTCATAAAAGAAATATTAAAGTGATTCCGTTGGTAGGCCCAAGTTCTATTCTTTTGGCTTTGATGGGATCGGGCTTTAATGGACAAAGTTTTGCTTTTCATGGCTATATTCCCATCGATAAAATGGCAAGAATTAAAAGAATTAAAGAGTTGGAGGGTTTCTCTGAGCGCTTTAAACAAACCCAGCTTTTCATCGAAACGCCTTTTAGAAACAACCCTTTATTTACTGACATTTTAGCCTCTTGTAAAAACGACACTAAATTGTGTGTTGCTTGTAACCTCACCGCAGAAGACGAATTGATACAAACCAAATCTATAGGAGATTGGAAAAAAGAAAAAATTGATTTACATAAAAAGCCAGCCATTTTTCTTTTGCAAAGGAGTAGATGAGAATTCCTGAAAATTCAGAAGTTTTAATTGAGGTGGGAAATCTAGTTTCTCTAACTTTTGCTGCACTATTGAGTGCAAATGGAATTAAAGTTTTAGTAATTGATGCTGACGAGAAAATTGATACGCTATATACTGATGATTTCTCAATCGATGATGATGAACTAAAATTTCTAAAAGAAATTGGATATGAACTGAAAGATCATCAGATTGATTATTCAGATTTTATCAAACAAACTTTGAAGCTTTTAGCAAAGAACCTTTGTAGCGTCATTTGGAAAACAAGCATTAAACAACACCATAAAGGTAAAATTGAATTCGAGCTTGAGAAAGACGAGCAAATCCATCATCACAAAACTTCATTTCATTTTAAAAAGGAAGACATCATCATCTCCGATAAGCTAAACATTAACCTTACAAATATCTTTTTGATGGGTTGGCGTATCATTGGCGTTATAAAAAGAACGCTTAATCAAACTATTCTCGACACGAGATTTAGCGAAAGCGACCTTATTAAAAATCAACTAGAAAAAGTAAATAAACCATCCCATTTATTGAATCGAATTGCTAGAAAAAAAATAAAAGCTTTTCCAAATTTGATTGATAGTAAGTTGAGCTTGCACCTGAGTCAAGAAAGAAAAGTAGAGGCAGGAGAGTTACTCCCTGATTTGAAAATTTATGACGAAAAGCAAAAGCTTGAGACTAGCTTACATCATTGGTGTGCTTACCATCAATTTTCTTTGATTCTTTTTGGCAATTTAATTCCAACTAATTTATTTGCGATTGCCCGATGGATTCAATTAAACTATCCTATTCAATTTTATTATTTACCACAAACCGAAAAGAACGAAAGCGTTTTCGAATATTTTAAGATTAGAAAAGGCGAAAGAAAAACCATGATCATCAGGCCAGATTTATTCATCGGTCTCATTCATGATGCTATCGATATTGATATAATTGATAATTACTTGAGCAATTTCATAAAGATGAAGGCGAAAGAAACGCCCCAAGCTAATAAGAACGCTATTTAAATAACCGGGTAATCAGAATAAGAATCAAAAATAAAATCAATATAAAAATATATGCCAAGGGTTTGGCGAAATTCAATGTCCACCCGAAGATAGAATTAGCCTTTGGAGCAATTAAATTTTCGTCATCGGGATTAAAATAGAATAATCCCCATTTGTAATCGTGTGTATCTTGTTTATTTCCCATATCACTTATCCATGAATTGTTTCGCCTTTTCCGTAATTCTTAATCACTTCACCTTCGTAGGTTAACCATTCTTGCCAGCGCTTTTCAACATCAATTCCAATACCGTATTTACGAGCTAAACCAATAAATAAAGTGTAATGATTAGCTTCAGATACCATTAATTCATGATAAAAATCAGCTAATTCTTTATCGTCAACATACTCTGACAGCACTTTAAAACGCTCACAACTTCTGGCTTCAATCATAGCTGCTAATAATAAACGATCAACCATGCTTTCTGTTCTCTTTGCTTCTCCACCACCACGCTTTAAGAACTTCATCAGCTCATTAACATAATTATCTTTACGCTCTAAGCCTAATACGTAACCTCTCTTCAAAATGATATCATGAACACGCTTAAAATGATCCATTTCTTCTTTTACAAGCTCAGCCATCTCCTGCACCAACTCCGAAATATTAGGATTTTGAATAATTAAAGTAATGGCATTAGTTGCGGCTTTTTGTTCGCAATAAGCATGGTCAACCAGTATTTCTTCGATATTACTTTCTACAACGTTTTTTACCCAAAACGGATCTGTTGGTAATTGTAGTTTAAACATGGTTTTTTCACTCATGTTGCAAAATTAAGGATTGTTATCTACAAAATTTGTCAAAATCGCATTTCATTAGGGATTGAAGCGGATACCAGCTTGAGATTAAGGCTTTGCGATGTATGAGCGAAAAGCCAGCCCGAAGGGAATGCCCAAAAATTATTTATATAAACTCTTACTTTCTAAAAATTCAATGACTTTATCTGACAAAAAGAATTTAACATCTTTTTTTTCTGAGATAGCTTTCCTGATAAATGAAGAAGAAAGCTCCATTAAAGGTGTTTTTGTAATGGTAATTGATGGATGATTCTGAAATTCTTCCACAATAAAGCCAGGCCGAGGATAAACGTAAATATGATAATCTCTTAAAATGAGTTCATAATTTTTCCATTTTTTTAAAGATTTGAGATTGTCTGATCCCATGATGAGTACAAATTCATGATGAGGATAAAGCTCTCTTAATAATGTTAAAGTATCTATCGTATAGGAAGGCTGTGGTAGTTTAAGCTCCACATCACTCACCATTATATTTTCTGAATCCTCAATGGCTAATTTGGCCATTTCTAATCGATCGTAAATCTCAATCAAATCCTTTTTTTCTTTTAAAGGATTATGCGGAGAAACCACCAGCCAAACTTTATCTAAAGCAGTATGGTTAGCCATGTAATTCGCAATAATTAAATGACCCATGTGTATCGGGTTATATGAACCAAAAAACAGACCTACTTTCAATTTTCGTTATTTTCAGATTTATTTTTAGGCGCCAACTTTCCTATTATTTGCTCTTTGTCACCATCTTTCATATAAATGTGAACATCGCGTTGTGGGAAAGGGATTTGTACGCCTTGCTTATAGAACTCTTCGAAAATATTACTCATTAAAATGCTTTTAATGATTAGCCAATTGTCTATATCACCTACCCAAAAGAGGATTCTGAAATTTACAGAGCTATCCCCAAAATTATCCAATAAAATTAGTGGCGAGGGGGTTTGCATCACATCCTCTCTCTTTTCTAAGATATCTTTAAAAATTTGTTTAACCAAATCAATATCAGAGCCGTAGGCTACACCAATTTCTAAAGAAATTCGCTTATGGGTATTGCTAAGTGTCCAGTTGATGAGGTTTTGAGACAATAAATCTCCGTTTGGAATAATCACTTCTGAACCATCGAGCGTTAAAATTTTACTCGCTCTAATCCCCATGGATCTAACGGTGCCAACTTCACTTCCTACCTCAATTAAATCACCAACTTGTATGGGTTTTTCAAAAACCATCACCAAACCAGATACCACATTATTTACTATATTTTGTAAACCAAAGCCAATACCTACTCCCAAAGCACCAATAATAATGGTGATTTTATCTAAGGGAATGCCAGAAGCTGCAATGGCTATTAAAAATCCAATTACCCAAATAGAGAGTCGTACTAAAAGTAATGAAGAACTGTATTTTGCCTTTCGAGATTTTTTACGGATGCTTTCATCGGCAAATTCGAAAAAATAACTTACTACTTTTCCAATCACAGTGGCGAGATAAATAATCCCAACAAAAAGAATAAAACTGCCAAAGGTAAAGGAAGTGCTACCTATTTTTCTAACCTGACTTAAAAAGTTTTTGGTCTCATCAAAGATATTATCGAATATGCCTAGGTTTTGTGTAAAAAATACAAACAATAAAATAATGGCTATAAACTTGAGGAAATTCCCAATTCTATTTTTTAAATTTTTAAAATCGAGATAAGATGAAAGCTGGCTGATGTGTAGTTTGCCTACCTCCATCTGAAGGTAAATACCTTCGGTGATGATGTGTACAAAAACATATAAGCTTAACCCTTCTACCATGGTGAAAACCGCTGTGGTTGTGGCAATTTTGGCTAAGCTATATCTCCCAAAAATATTGGCTATGATAGAAAAAACAAGCAAGGCAAAATATGCATAAACCGCATACCTAAACTTCTCCATTTTTTCTGGATAGCTGTTTAAAATGTTCCTTTTGTAATATCGGATAGAAAAAATGAGCACTATGATGGTGAGAAAAAAGAAAACGATTCTTTCGGATGCATAAACTAAGAAATATAGATTAGATACATTTAACAAAAACACAAAACCTGTTAAAATAAACCAAGAGCGGAAAACAGTTTCAGAAAAAGATCTTCGGGCAATAATTCCGATAACAATCATTAAAACCAATAGATAGATCTGATCTAAAATAATGGGCGGATGATAATAAAAGAATGGACCTATGGTGCAAACTACTGCTAATGCCGCCAAAATTGGGAAACGGGAGGCTAAAGGGGCTTGTTCAAAAATAGTTTTAGCATTAGCATCGTGATCTTTAACAATCGTATTTTTATTGTTGTAAAGCCAAATAAACAGTAAAAAGAAAAATACAGCATTGATGATATGGACTTTATAACTAAAGCCTAAATAATACATCAACAGCCTATAATTGATACTTATGGTATCAAAAAGTCCTTCTTTTAACTCGCTAAAAAAATTGGGAGATTTCAAATCCCATATATATGGATATTCTTTGGTGAAGGTTCTTTGATTTAATTTTTTTAGCCCGATGTTGATTTGATCATTGAAATCGCTTACCTCTAACTGTGCCGAAGAAACCCGGTTAACTAAAAGACCAATTTTTAATAATGCCTGATTGCTACTAGAATCTAATCGATGCCATTTTGGCCCTAAAGCATTTAAGCGAGTAAAAAAGCGATCTCTTAAAGCCGAATCTGCCGGTAAATTTCTAAAAACCGAATCGGTAGTAAATGAACATAGAATTTCTTGCATCCCTACCAAAGAAGTATTGTAGGTGGTTAATTGCTTATCCCATTTATTCAATTGTTTTTGAAGTGTGGCAAAATAATCTTGAAAATTAGAAAGAAACCTTAAGGTAACTACGCTACCATCAAAAGACCTATTCTGAAAAACGTTTAAACGGGCTTCTATTAATGGTAAATCATCACTAATTTCAAGCGTATCAAACCCATTACTTAGCTGAGTATTAATTTGATTGAGCTGATCGGCATACTTATCAACCCTTTTAATCAAAATATTAAAGGTAGTATCTGATGATCCCAAACTAACTTTTGAGGTATCTTTAAGCTGAAACTTAATTAACGAATCTGAAAGATTTTGCGCTTGAGCCGTAATTGCAAAAAAGCAAAGTTGCAGCAAGAGTAAGCTATTGATAAAAAAGCGTCTACACATTTTACAAGCTGTTGATTTTGAATGTAAATTAAGAAAAACTTATCCTTTTTTATTGATGAAATCCAAAACTAATTGTTCGGCCTCTTCACAAGCTTTTTCTAATACATTATTTTTTAATATAACGTCAAATTTTGGGGCATAAGTTAATTCCTTTTCCGCCTTTCTGATGCGTTCGTTTAATTTTTCGATAGAATCTGTGCCGCGTCCTGTTAATCTTTCGATTAAAACCTCTAAAGATGGTGGTTGTACAAATATCGCTAAAGCATTGTCACCATATTTTTTCTTCAGTCTTAAACCGCCTTCCACATCTAAATCAAAAACAACAGATTTTCCTTCGTTCCAAATTCTTTGTATTTCATCTTTTAATGTGCCGTAAAAAGTTCCTGAGTACACTTCTTCAAACTCTACAAAATCATGCTTTGCAACTTTATGCAGAAACTCCTCTTTAGAAATGAAATAATAATCTTTGTTATTGACTTCGACTCCTCTTGATTCCCTTGTAGTTGCAGAAATTGAAAAAGATATTTTATCAGAAAAAGTATTCAAAAGATGATGAACAATTGTTGTTTTGCCTGCCCCCGACGGAGCAGAAAATATAATGAGTTTACCTTGCTTCATTTTTTTAAGCTAAAAGCCAAAATCGAAAATCTAAAGCTTTTTACCTTAGACCTTTTACTTTAAACTTTATAAAACGTTTAACAATTGTTCTTTAATTTTCTCTAATTCTTCTTTCATTCCTACAACATAACGTTGGATAATGGCATCGTTAGCTTTAGAACCCATCGTATTAATTTCGCGACCAATTTCTTGAGAGATGAAACCTAACTTTTTACCATTTGCATCTTTATCTTTCAAAGTCTCGATAAAGTAATTACAATGGCTTTTCAATCTTACTTTTTCTTCTGTAATATCTAATTTATCAATGTAATAGATCAGCTCTTGCTCTAAACGATTTTGGTCTACATTCTCTTTTCCAACAGCATCTGCTAACATGGTATTCAGCTTTTCTTTTATTGCCGGAACACGATTAGGCTCATCTCTCTCTACCAAACTCATCAAATTCAAAATACTTTCTATTCTCGATATTAAATCTTTTTCCAAAACAGCGCCTTCATCTAATCGAAAAGTTTGGAAATTTTTAACTGCTACATAAAAAGTATTGAGCATTTGTTTCCATTCTTCTTCAGAAACAGCTTGCTCATCAAATTTTACTACCTCCGGAAAATTTACCGCCATTGACATTAATTGCTGCGTATCTGATTTTAAATCGTCGGCAACTGATTTTAGTTCTTGATGATAATATTTTAGCAGTTCTTTATTAATAGTAGCCGCTTTTGAAGCTAAATCGGTAGTTTCTGCGGTGATGCTCAACATTACTTTTCCTCTTTCTAACAATTTGCTACACTCGTTTCTTAAAAAAAATTCTTTGTCAGAAAAAGCTTTTGGTAGCTTGATGTTGAGTTCTAGAAACTTACTATTCAGCGATTTGAGTTCTACGGTATATTTTCCGTTATCGAGATCTTTACTTGCGGAACCGTATCCCGTCATGGATTTAATCATTTGCAAAGATAAAATTTATCAATTAATTAATCAGATTGTTTTGGCAATCCTTTATAAAGCATCAATTGTGCTTCCATTTCAGCAAAAACTTTAGCTTTAAGTTGTGGTAAATCATCTAGCGTTAATCCTTTTACCTGAAATTCTGGAGAGAAAACACACTTGATTAACCCTGGCTTTATGGATGTTGGGTTTAATCTAGGCATTAATTCTTTAGTGTTGATAATGGTTAAAGGCAAAATTGAGGTTTGGGTTTCTATCGCAATTTTAAATGCACCATCATAAAAATCTGTAAGGTGCTGTGTTGTTTTATTCATCGTTCCTTCTGGGAATATCAAAATTGATTGCCCAATAGCAATTTGCTTTTTTAAAGCTAACACACTTTCATCCCGACTTTCTTTAGAACTTCTGTCGATTAAAACTACCAATCTTTTATAAATAAATCCAAAGATTGGGATTTTTGCCATTTCGATTTTTCCTAACGGCTTAAATGATTGCGGTATCACGCGAACAACCGCCAGAGCATCTAAATAAGAATTATGATTGACTACGAAAATGTAGGCGTTATCTTTTTTTACAAACTCTCTATTAAAGATTTTATATCGGTAGCCCATTAAAGTATTGAAACCAAAAGCCCAAACATTCAAAAATTTAAAGGCAACATCATTCGCTTGTTTACCGTTAAGAATGGTATAAGAAAGCCAAACAAAAGGCAGCATCAGCATCATAAAAATGAAAAAGCTAATAAAGCCCCATAACAGATATAATATGTTAAAAAATCTTAAAATTGGTTTCATTTTAGGTTTTGGCTACAAATCATCCGTAAATTTTAAACATCTTTAAAAATGTTTAAAAGACCCCTTCTTTTATGTTTTTGTCTCGTCTGCTTTCAACAGCTACTGGCACAAGAACCTATCCTTTTGAAAGGATTAATTTTTAAAAAAGGAACATCACAGCGTTTGTCGAAAGTAACAATAGAAAACAAGCAATCAAAAATTAAATCCGAAAGCGACGAATTCGGGAATTTTACCATTACAGTTAATTTAGCTGATACCCTTCATTTTTATAGATATGGTCTTCAAGATGCATATATGGTAATTTCAAAAAAGCAAAACCTCATTATCTATATGTCTGAGAGTTTGATTCTTAAAGAGGTAGTGGTAAAAGAAAAAACCAAACAGCAAGAACAAAAGGAAATATTAGATGATTTTAGAGGTAAAGGCGTTTTTTATAATGGAAAACCTCCTTTGTTGGCTTATATTTTTACTCCTTTGACTGCATTAAATGAGCTTATAGGAAAAGATGCAAACAACGCCCGTAGATTTGGCAATTATATCAGTCGTGAAAATGCTGAATCTGAAGTTGATCGCCATTTTAACGATGCAGTTATCAAAAAAGCAATTCCTATAAAAGATGAAAATTTGGTAGAATTTAAATACCTCTATCGCCCAAAACCTGGAGACGTGATTTACCGAAACGGATATGATGATATGAAATATGTAAAAGATTGTTTTCAGAAATATAAGAAAAGAAAGAACTAAATTCCTAAAGCTTCACAAGTCTTCTCTGCTGCAAATTTCTCCGCATTTTTCTTACTGTAATCAATTCCAGAGGCCATTCCTTCTCCATCAATCAAAACTTGAATGGTAAAGAGTTTACTATTCTCTCCTTCTTCATTTGAAATCAATTCGAATGTGATGTCTTTAGAATGGCGTTGACACCATTCGATGAGTTTGCTTTTAAAATTCGTTTCTGTAAGTTCTAAAGTATGGATGTCGATATGAGGTTTGATGATTCTCTGAGAAAGGAATTCTTTGGTAAAATCGTAACCCTTGTCTAAATAAATGGCTCCAATTAAAGCTTCAAATCCATCGCCTAACAGTGAACTATGATTAGAAGTAACATTTATTGTTTTAGGATCGAATTCTATTAATTCTGCAAACCCCAATTTCTTTCCTAACTGATTCAAATTAGCTCGCCTCACAATCTTAGAGCGCATTTCAGTTAAAAAACCTTCATCTTTATAGGGATAAATCTTGAAAAGTATTTCGGCTACAACTGAACCTAAAACAGCATCACCTAAAAACTCTAAGCGTTCATTGCTACTTTTAGATCCATTTTTTAATACGATAGCCATAGACTTATGTCTAAAAGCCATTTTATAAAGGGAAAGATTACCTGGGACAAAGCCTAATAAGTTCTTTAAAACCTTCACGTACTTACGATCGGGTGAAAGATGAAGCTTATAGATTTTTGATAGGGGCATCTAAAGAAGAATCAATAAGCACAAAATTTGCAGTTTATGCCCTAAAAATTAGTTGGTGTCTATGTAATTACTCTTCAAACTTTTTGAAGATTACCGAAGCATTATGACCACCAAAACCAAATGTATTACTTAAAGCGGCATTAATTTCTCTTTTTTGAGCTTTATTGAATGTGAAATTCAATTTCTCATCAAAAGATGGATCATCAGTAAAGTGATTTATGGTTGGTGGAACTATTCCATTTTTAATAGCCAAAATACAAGCAATAGATTCGATTGCACCGGCGGCTCCTAAAAGATGACCCGTCATGGATTTAGTGGAACTAATATTTAATCGATAAGCATCCTCTCCAAAAAGTTGTCCAATTGCTTTGGTCTCGCTAATGTCTCCTAATGGCGTAGAAGTACCGTGAACGTTGATATAATCAATATCAGCCGTAGTCAAACCTGCATCATCTAATGCAGATTGCATGACCAATTTTGCACCCAAACCTTCTGGGTGTGGGGCTGTAATGTGATTAGCATCGGCACTCATGCCTCCTCCAACTAATTCAGCATAAATTTTTGCGCCTCTGGCTTTTGCATGTTCCAAGCTTTCCAAAATAATAGTTCCCGCTCCTTCGCCGGCAACAAAACCATCGCGGTCTTTATCAAACGGACGCGAAGCTGTTTTAGGATCATCGTTTCGGGTAGAAAGTGCATGCATTGCATTGAAACCGCCAATTCCCGCTTCATTTAAGATGGCTTCTGAGCCACCACTCACAATCATATCAGCCTTGTTTAGCCTGATATAATTAAAAGCGTCAATTAAAGCGTTTGTTGAAGAAGCACATGCAGAAACACATGAAAAATTAGGGCCACGTAATCCGTATTTCATAGAGATATGCCCTGGAGCAATATCAATAATCATTTTAGGAATAAAAAACGGATTTAGACGTGGAGTTCCATCTCCCTTGGCGAACTCCATGATTTCGTCAAGAAATGTTTTTAATCCCCCAATACCTGATCCCCAAATTACACCAATTCGATTAGTGTTTAATTTTTCGAAGTCTAAGCCAGCATCTTTAACGGCTTCTTCTGTAGCAACTAATGCGTATTGAACAAATGGGTCTAACTTACGAGCCTCTTTCTTCTCTAAATAATCTTCTGCGACGAAGTTTTTTACCTCACAGGCAAACTTCGTTTTGAATTTCTCTGTATCAAAACGTGTTATCGGAGCAGCACCGCTTACTCCATTAATTAAACCGTCCCAAAACTCGGGGACAGTTTTACCTATGGGAGTAAGCGCACCTAATCCTGTAACTACAACTCTTTTAAGCTCCATTTATTCAATTAAGCAATAATTACTTTACATTTTTTTCCAAGTAAGCGATAGCCTGACCAACAGTACTGATGGTTTCAGCCTGATCGTCTGGGATAGCAACGTTGAATTCTTTCTCGAATTCCATGATTAATTCAACGGTGTCTAATGAGTCAGCACCTAAATCGTTAGTGAAAGAAGCCTCTGGTGTTACTTCACCTTCGTCTACACCTAGTTTTTCAACGATAATTGCTTTTACTCTTGAAGCGATATCAGACATAATACTTATAATTAAGGGTTAAAAATTCTGTGCAAAGAAAAATAAATTCTATCAAATATCAAACCTTTTTGTTTTTGCTGTAATTTTGACAATACAATTAAGTTCAATATATTGGTTTAACAAGGCCCTAAATTAATCTTTATAATCTTGAATAAAAAATTTTTAAAATTAGAACTTGATTTTGATTTCATATTAATAGCTATCACCTCTCTGTTAAAGGATTACAGACTATGCTTTTACATCAATAAATTTGCTGAAACTGATTTTAGAAAAGTTGATGAATTAGAATTACAGTTTAAAGGGAATGAGAATCGTTATTTTTCATGCTATTTACATGAAATAACTAATACCGAATGTCAGTTTTATTTAATCGCCAATAAAGGGACAGATGGTTTTTTAATCCCAGAAATGCGTGAAACTGATTATTTTATCCTAATTAAAGAATTTATTGATGAGGAAGATTTAGATCTTTTTTTAGGACAAATAAAGAGTATTAATGACATTCAGGCTGCTGTAGAGATTGATCCAACCAAATTGAAATCAAAAGAGAACTTGCTTTTTTAAATTGATTTTGAGTTCGTGTTAAAAATACACTACTTTTGAATCTTAATTCGAAACCGAATTTTTGTATTTGAACCAAAGAACCAAAAATATTATATGAAAATAGTTCAGAAAAGAACCAAGATCGTTGCAACACTTGGTCCGGCCTCATCTAATAAAGATGTTTTATTGTCTATGATAAAGGCTGGTGTTGACGTTTGTCGCCTAAACTTCTCGCATGGCAAGCAAGAAGATCATCAAAAAGTAATTAATACGATTAGAGAAATCAATCAAAAATATAAGACCAACATCGGAATTTTAGCCGATTTACAAGGACCAAAAATTAGAATTGGTTTAGTAAAAGACGGAGGTATTAACTTAATAAATGGTACTCGAGTTAAAATTACCACTAAAGAGTGTATTGGTGATGATGATCAAATCTACATTACTTACGAAACGTTTCCGCAAGATGTGAAGGCCAATGAAATCATCTTATTGGATGATGGAAAGTTACAGTTGAAAGTTATTGAGACCAATAGAAAAGATACTGTGATTTGCGAAGTGATACATGGTGGTGTTTTAACCAGCCGTAAAGGTGTGAACCTTCCGAATACAAAAGTCTCTATTCCCTCTTTAACAGAAGAAGATTTAATTAACCTTGATTTTGCATTAGAAAATGATGTGGAATGGATTGGCTTATCTTTCGTACGTAAGGCAGAAGATATCATTGATTTAAAAAGAATCATCAGCAGAAGTGGAAAAACAGCTCGTGTAATTGCTAAAATTGAAAAACCAGAAGCTATTGACAATATTGATGCTATTATTGAAGTAACTGATGGCGTTATGGTTGCCCGTGGTGATTTGGGCGTTGAAATGCCTTTAGAAGAAGTTCCGGTGCTACAAAAAATGATTGCAGCGAAATGTAACAAGGCATCAAAACCTGTAATTGTTGCAACTCAAATGTTAGAGAGTATGATTACCACCCCTCGCCCAACCAGAGCTGAAGTGAATGACGTAGCAAACTCAGTTTTAGATGGTGCTGATGCAGTAATGCTGAGTGGCGAAACATCTGTTGGTGAGTTTCCACTCATAGTTATTGAAACGATGAGCAAAATTGTAAGCCATGTTGAAAACACTTCTTATCCATATTATCAAGAGAAAGAACTAGATGAAACTTCTGCAACTTATATGGCCGATGCGGTTTGTAGCTCTGCGGTATTTTTAGCTGATAAAACCAACGCAGTGGGTATTATATCAATGACTTCATCAGGTTATACCGCATTTCAAATTTGTAGCCACAGACCAAAAGCTGGAACTTATATTTTTACTGCAAACCGTAATTTATTAAACACTTTAAGTTTACTTTGGGGTGTTAAAGGTTTCTATTATGATAAATTTGACAGTACCGATAAAACAATTAGTGAAGTAAACAAGGTTTTGAAAGCTGAAAAATTAATCGAATCTGGAGATGTGGTAATTAATACCGCCGCTATTCCAATCGAGAAAAAAGGAAAAACAAATATGATTAAGGTAAGCGTAATTGAGTAATCCATATCTTACATTCAAATCAAAAAAAGCCATTCCGAAATTCAGAATGGCTTTTTTCTTGAATAAAAAACTATACTTTTATCAATAATGAACATTCCTAACAAACATCAACCTTTAATTAAAGGAGAAATTGCCAATTATTATTTTGATGAGGAAGGTATACTTTATTCTTATTCTAACGGAATTAAAAGAACCGTCGAAAATATTGGCAACAATGTCGATTTGGTGAAGAAAATAACTAAAAGTAAACCCGTTCCGTTATTAATCTATCTTAAAAACTCACCAATTCCTGATAAAGCTACACGCAAATTTTCTACTGAAAAACTGCCCGAAATATATTCAGCAATGGCAATGGTTTCTAAACTAGCTTTGTCAAAACTTATCATGAATATTCTATTCAAATTAAACACTCCGCCAATCCCAATGAAATCATTTACCAATGATTTAGACGCTAAAGATTGGTTAAAACAATTCCTTTAAAAACATGAAATTATTTAAAATTACAATCTTTCAGATTATACTAATAACAGCCTGTACAGCTTTTGGACAAGATAAATCAGTTTTAAAAGTTGAGAAAAAAGCATCATTTACGATTGGTGAAACTTTGACTGTTCATTCAAATATTTTAAATGAAGATAGACTTTTAAACATCTATTTACCAAATGGTTACTCACCTGATTCTTTAAAGAAATATCCCGTTATTTATTTATTAGATGGTTCAGTAGATGAAGATTTTATTCATATTGCTGGACTTGTTCAGTTCGGTTCATTTCCTTGGATAAAAATGGTACCCGAATCTATAGTGGTAGGAATAGCAAACATTGATAGAAGACGTAATTATACCTTTCCAACATCTATTAAAAAAGATAAAAAGGATTTTCCAACAACTGGCAAATCAGAAAAATTTATAGCGTTTGTTGCAGATGAATTACAACCGCTTATTCAACATAATTATTTAGTTTCAAATGATAAAACCATTATAGGACAATCTTTAGGAGGTCTTTTGGCTACTGAAATTCTGCTTAAGAAACCTGATTTATTTGATCGATACATTATTGTAAGCCCAAGTTTATGGTGGGATAATGAATCTCTTTTAAAATTTTATTTTCCTAAAGAAAATTCTGTAAAAGAAATTTTTGTGGGCGTTGGAAAAGAAGGAAAAGTGATGGAGAACGATGCAAAGACACTTTTCGAAAAATTAAAAGCTGAAAAAAATGAAAGCACCAAAATATATTTTGATTTCTTAGCGGGTCAAGAACATGCGGACGCTTTACATTTAGCAGTTTATCATGCTTTTGAGAAAATGTTTAAAGCTAAATAGGCTTTTACGTTAACGATAGCAGCGGATACCTGCCTGTGAATAAAGCCCAGTGCAGTATGAGGGGATAGCGTGTTAAAACGCCCAAATAATGTTAGATTTTAAGGACACGACCGTTTTCCGAATATTAGCCGTACCTTTGCAAAAAATAGGAAGTTCACCGTTATCAAAAATTCATGTTGATCTTAGGTTTACTTCAAAGACAACATTAGATGACATTTCAAGAACTCAATTTAATAGAGCCTATTCAAAAGGCGCTAAAATCATTAGGATATACACATCCAACACCCATTCAGTCTCAAGCTATTCCACAACTTCTACAAAAGAAAGATCTTTTAGGATGTGCCCAAACAGGTACAGGGAAAACAGCTGCATTTGCTATTCCCATTTTACAGTTATTGAATGAACAAGGACCGCAACAAAAAGGTTCTAGGAAAATTAAAGCCTTAATAGTAACACCAACACGTGAGTTGGCTATACAAATTGGAGAAAGTTTTAGCGATTATGGTAAAAACTTACACTTAACACATACCGTGATTTTTGGTGGAGTTGGACAGAAGTCTCAAACCGATGCTTTACATAGAGGCATTGATATATTAATTGCTACACCAGGAAGGTTGTTAGACTTAATGAATCAGCGATTTATAAGTTTAAGAGAAATTAATTTTTTTGTATTAGATGAAGCAGATAGAATGCTGGATATGGGTTTTATTCATGATGTGAATAAGATTATTGCTGCTTTGCCACAGAAAAGACAATCCTTATTTTTTTCGGCTACTATGCCTCCAACCATTACCAAACTGGCAAATACCATTTTAAATAACCCAGTAAGAGTAGAGGTTACGCCAGTTTCTTCAACTGCAGAAACCATTAATCAGTTTTTATATTATGTAGATAAGAACAAAAAAAATGACTTGCTTTTGCATATTTTGGACGATAAAAAGATAGAAACTGCTTTGGTATTTACACGCACCAAACATGGAGCTGATAAGGTAGTAAAGGTGTTAGCAAAAGAAGGTATAAAATCAGCTGCTATACATGGCAATAAGTCTCAAAATGCTCGTCAAAATGCTTTATCAGACTTTAAGGATAAGAAATTAAGAGTTTTGGTAGCCACAGATATTGCTGCTAGAGGAATTGATATTGATGATTTAGCTTATGTGATTAACTTCGAAATCCCAAATATTTCTGAAACTTATGTTCACCGAATCGGTCGAACCGGAAGAGCTGGAGCTAATGGTACTGCCTTATCTTTTTGCGATGCGGAAGAGAAAGAATTTCTTAAAGATATCCAGAAGTTGATTAACATTTCCATTCCGGTTATTACGGACCATCCTTATCCCTTTACAGGATTTATCCCTGCAAAAAAAGAAAGTGATTTTAGAAATCAACGACCAAAACAAAATTCATACAAGAAAAAAGAAGATAAATCAACCGAGACCAAGCCAAAGAAAAAATTCTTCAAGCAGCGCTCAGGCGATAGAAACTAACTGTTTAAGAGCCTTTTGATTAAAAATAATTAATTTAATTTTAAGTGATATTAATTTAATTTCTTAATTTTAAGATTGAAATTATTAAAACCTAATTTCAATTTTTACGTATTAGTATCACGCAGCCATTGTGCTAATTGCTGTGTGAAAGATTTTTAAATCGCATTGTAGAAATGGTTTAAAATCTTTTCTAAGTTTTATTGTGTAAAAATACCCGGACTCGGAACGTGAGTTCCGGGTATTTTTTAATACCATTTTCGATAAAATAGATTTTCTCCCGCCTTTTGTCTATAAATATCCTGCTTTGGGCTTTATTAGACTTCAAGTTATTTTGTTATTCATTTATTTGCAGATTGAATTCTTATAGCAATTTATTAAGTTGCTAATGATTTATTTAATAAGAATGAAGAAGTTAAAAATTACCAGTTCGGGTATCCAACTATCAACATTACATCTAGTCTTTTGGATTATGTTGGTTTTACCACCATTTTTATTCAGATATAATGCACCAGAAAACAGATTTTCAGATTACTCTTTGTATCGTTTTTTATTGAATAATGCGCTTTTAGCTATTATTTTTTATCTAAATGCCTTTTATATCTATCCAAAAATTTTTAAAAGAAAAGGATTGGCGTTATACATCGTCATTATTTTGATTTTAGTAGTTGCTGCGTGGTTTTGTTCCCAGTATATAGATTTACATCTGTTTCCGTCTAAACGCAAATGGGGTCGTCCAATTTTTTCGAATATTATTTCTTACATTTTTATTCTTGGTACCAGCTGTAGTTACAGAATCATCATGGATCATATTAAAAATCAAAAAAATAATAAAGAAAAGGAAACTGAAAATTTAAAAACCGAACTCAGCTTTTTACGTTCGCAGGTTAGCCCGCATTTCATGTTCAACGTATTAAACAATTTAGTTTCATTAGCCAGAAAGAAAAGTGATAAAATGGAGCCTGCACTTTTGCAGTTGTCTTCTCTTTTACGATATATGCTTTACGAGGGTAATCATGGAAAAATAAACTTGAGTCAAGAAATAAACTATCTTCAAGGATATATAGACTTACAAAAGTTACGTTTTGGTGATGATGTTAAAATTTCTTTTGAAGTTGAGGGAAATCCAGATAATTTTAAACTCGAGCCCATGTTATTAATCCCGTTTGTTGAAAATGCTTTTAAACACGGAATGGGAACTTTGGTAAATCCAACCATCAATATTGATTTAAAAATATTGGGAAACACGCTAAATTTCGTAGTTGATAACGATATCCAACCCATTGGTGAAAGTAAAGATGAAAGTTCTGGTATTGGACTAGCAAACACACAAAGGCGTTTAGATTTATTGTATAAAAATCATTATAATTTGAAGATTACGAATGATCATGAACGCTACATTATAAAACTAATATTAGAAATGCATGATTAGATGTTTAATTGTAGATGATGAGTCCTTAGCTAGGGAATTAATGGCCGATAATGTATCACAAGTTCCGTTTCTTGAATTAGCAGGCACTTGTAAAAATGCAATGCAAGCGTTAGAGTTTATCCAAAAAGAAAAAGTAGATCTTCTTTTTTTAGATATTCAGATGCCAGGCTTAAGTGGTTTACAGATGGTGAAAAGTTTGGTTAACCCACCAATGATCATATTAGTTACTGCTTATGAAAAATACGCTTTAGAAGGTTTTGATTTAGATGTGATAGACTATTTATTAAAACCTGTTCCTTTTGATCGCTTTCTAAAATCTGTAAACAAAGCTTACGATTTATACAACCTCAAACAAACCCCAGCAGAGCAAATCCCTTCAAATCAGTACCTTTTTGTTAATGCTGATTATAGCCACATAAAAATCAAGCTAGAGGATATTGAATATGTTGAAGGCTTAAAGGATTATATAAAAATATATCTAGTACATTCCGAAAAACCTATTATTACTAGATTAAGCATGCGCTACCTAGAAGAAAAACTAGATAGTAATCATTTCTTAAGAGTACATAAATCATTTATCGTTTCTTTAGATCACATGTCGGCATTTAAAAGAAATCATGTGATTTTACCACATAAAGAAATTTCAGTAACTGACCACTACCGTGATGCATTAATGCAACATATCAGCAAAAAAAATCTGTAAACAAATCTCTTTTAAACCCCTTTTCATCTACTTTATATCGGCTTAGGTATCATAACTTATGTGCTTAGCGATTGCTTATTTAAAATTGCAATGTTAAAAAACATATTCATTCCAATTTAAAAATGAAAAAAATTCAATTACTACTGATCTCTTCCGTTCTTTTTCTAGGTGTTCAAGCATCATTTGCTCAGAATAACGAAATCATACCTTATGCACCTGCATCAATAAAGATTGATGGTAAGTTAACTGAATTTGCTGATTCATTAGCAAACTATGATAAAACCACAAAAGTTTACTATGCCATAGCACATGATGCTAACAATCTTTATGTTTTTATTAAGGCTAGTGGCCAACAAGAACAAAGTAAAATAATGGCTGGAGGTATTAGTGTCTCGGTAAATGATAAGGGGAAGAAAAAAGAAAGTTCAACGGTTACATTTCCTGTGGTTGATAGGGTGGCAATGATGAGTGCGATGAGAGGCGGAAGAGGTGAACAAGGTAATAGAGGCGGTAGTGGAGCTCCAACTGAGAGAACCCCAGCAGAAAGAGAAGCACAAAGAACTGAAATGAGAAAAAAAATGATCAGTCAGTTTAAAGAAATTAAAGTGAGCGGCTTAAACGACATCAGTGTAGAAAGTATCTCTATTTACAATACTTACGGAATCAAAACAGGCATCAATTATAATGATAAAAATGCCCTAATATATGAATTAGCTATTCCGCTAAAACTGGTTAATATTGATTTGGGAAGTACAGATGACATTGCTGTAAACATCAGATTAAATGGAATAGAATTACCCGAGACAGGAAGTAGTGGAGGAGGTTTTGGTGGTGGTGAAGGCAGACCCAGCGGTGGTTTTGGTGGCGGTGGCTCTGGAGGAGGAAGCTACGGAGGAGGAAGGCCTAGCGGCGAAGCGGGTTCTGTGAATATGATGGCTTTATTTACGCCGACAGCGTTTTGGGTTAAAGCCAAACTCGCCAAATAATTCAATTCTCAAATACATTCAATTTAAATAAAATGAAAAAATTAATATTGCTTACTGTTTGTTTATTCACGTTATATTCACTTAAAGCTCAAAGCAACATAGAGGTAAGCGGAGTGGTAAAAGACTCTACGGATAACACTGTAATTGGTGCATCTGTAAAGCTTGCCACTACAAAAGACACCATCTCAGCCACTACAAATGTTGATGGCATATTTGTGTTTAGTAATATTAAGTCTTCACAATTTTCTATTACAGTTTCAGGCTTAGGCTATCAAACAATTAAAAAGCGATTTCTTTTCGACCCAACCTCTACCCGTTTAGTTTTAGATCCTATCATTTTAAGTAATGATACTAAAATGTTGAACGAAGTAGTAGTTAATGGAATCCCAGACGTTACGGTAAAAGAAGATACTTTAGAATATAGATCTGATGCCTATAAACTAAGAGCGAACGCAACTACCGAAGATCTATTGAAAAAACTACCTGGAGTTGAAGTAGATAAAGACGGAAATGTAACAGCTCAGGGTAAAACGATAACCAAAATACGTGTGAATGGAAAGGATTTTTTTGGTGGTGATGTTAAAACGGCAACTCAACAATTACCTGCTGATTTAATTGAAAAAGTGCAGGTGGTAGATGACTACGGAGATCAAGCAAATATCACCGGAGTAAAAGATGGAGATCCTGAAAAGATTTTAAACTTAGTCATCCGGAAGGATAAAAATAAGGGATTAATTGTGCGGGGTACTGTAGGTGGTGGAAGTACCGATAGATATCAAGGTTCTGTTTTTGCAGCAAGTTTTAATAACTCACAGCAATTATCGGCTTTAGCCAATTTAAATAATACCAATGCAAACATTTTTAATTTGGTGCAAAACGGAGGAGGACGAGGACGAGGAGGATTTGGAGGCGATAACAATAGTGGCTTAACAGATGTAAAATCCTTTGGTTTCAACTACCGTGACGAGTGGTCTAAAAAAATAACTGCCTATGGTAGCTACAGTTTCACCTACAATAATAACAATGCATTAAACTATAGCTCACAAGTCTTCTCCGATACTGGAAATGGCTCTATCAGCAACATAAATGATGCAAATTCAAACACGCTTTCTAACAATCATCGTTTCAATTTTAATATCGAATATAAAATTGACAGTTTAAATTACCTCAAAGTAACCCCAAATTACAGTTATGGCACAAATAACGGGGGTTCAAATACAAATTTTAATATCATATCCGGACAAAGAAAAAATGTAGGGAATGAATTAGGTACGAATGATTACACCAATCCTAATTATGGTTTAGAGTTTTTATATAACCATAGATTTGGAGCAAAGCCTAGAAATTTATCATTGAATGGAGAGGTAAACTCTCAATCTAACAACAATAATAAAGATGTGACCAACAACTCTACTAATTATACCTCATCTGGTCAGACAGATATATATCAGCGTCAAATTATTGCTAATGATAATAACACGGATAATTATAGAATGAAAGTTTCGTATACCGAACCATTGTCTAAAACTAATTCATTAGAATTTAATTATGCATATGGTTTAGCAAATATCAATAACGACCGCTCAGTTTTAAAAAGTAATTCATCAACTAATAATCCAAGTGTTGACCCAGTTTTGAGTAATAATTACGATTATAAATTTATCACAAACAGATTTGGATTAAACTACCGTGTAAACCAAAAGAAGTACAACTATACTTTAGGAATGGCTATTCAGCCAAGCGCTTTAGAAGGATCTTCAGCAAATAATCCTACTTTAAAAAGAACAGCTTTAAACATTTTCCCAACGGCTAGATATACCTACAAATTTGCTAGAACCAGAGAATTAAACTTATCTGTTGATGGCAGAAGTAATCAACCTAGTTATTCGCAACTGCAACCTGTTTTAGATAATTCAAATTTACAATTTCCCGTAATTGGTAATCCGGCCTTAGATGCTGAGTTTTCTACGCGTTTTAATGCGAGATACAACAATTTTGATTTTGCATCAGGAAATGTATTTTTTTCGAATCTATCATTTAGTACTACCAAAAATAAAATCGTAAGCAATCAAATCTCTAATCCTTCCGGCAGTCAGGGTGTGATTAGAACAACTACTTATGGTAATGCGAGTGGATATTATACCATCAACGGTTTCTATGCCTTTTCAAAGCCCTTTAAAGAAAAAGCCTATGTATTAAGCTTTAGAGGTTTCGCAAATTATAACAATAATATTTCGTTGATTAATGGTGAAAAAAATATTGGTAAAAACACCGTTTTAAACCAACGATTGAATTTTCAAATCAATCCTAAAACTTGGTTAGAAATAACACCTTCTGTTAGCTACAGCTGGAATAACACTAATTACTCGTTAAACACCTCAAATAATAACACGGTAAATACCTGGACGTTAGGATACGATCATAAAATCTATTTTACCAAGACTTTATTGTGGGGCGCATCTTTAGATAAAAACTTTAATAGCGGCTTCAACAGTACTTCGGCAAATCCTTTGATTATCAATTCTTATTTAGAAAAACAATTTTTTAAAGGCAATACAGGTGCTTTAAGATTTCAAGCTTTCGATTTATTAAATCAAAATACGAACATCAGTAGAACCGTCACTGAAAACTATACTTTAGACAATCAGTCGAACCGTTTAGCAAGATATTTCATGTTAACTTTTACGATGAAGTTTCAAAAATTCGCAGGTAAATCTACCACAGTCCCTGATTTTGGTGGTGGAGACAGAAGAGGAAGAAGAGACGATTAATTTTATAATTTACCAAGTAAAAGAGGCTGTCTCAAAAATAAACGAGACAGTTTTTTTATTTTTAGAGTTTTTGATCACGTTATTTTGTTAATGAAATACTGGGCAGTTTATCTAATGTGATTAATCAATGTTTAAGG
>JAHJVW010000074.1 GCA_018828585.1 Bacteroidota bacterium | reverse complement strand
GTTGCAGAACTTGTAACTACGGGTATCATCACTTTCTTTTTTTTAGGAGATACCAGTTTATGGTTAACAATTTATATTGTGATAGCTCAAGTTTTTATGCTATCAACCATTAATTTCAGATATTCTAGAACAATATTATTACTCTTTTTATCACCAAATAAGTTTAGGGGAGGAAAAAATTAAGTACATAATAATATTTCTTGTGAGACATTAGTCACACTGTATTTTTTCTCAGTTATTTATATTTATTAAAACCAATTAGTATGAAAGAAAATATGGGGACTTTAGATAAGTCTATCAGAATTATTGTTGCCTTAACTGTTGCAGCACTCTACTTTTTAGAATTTATAAATGGCACTTTAGCAATAGTATTGATGTTTTTAGCTGTTATTTTTATTGCCACAAGTTTTATGAGTTTCTGTCCTTTGTATTTGCCATTTGGCATAAATACTAAAAGGAAAAACACTTCGATATGAAACTACACTATCAAATTTTAATTGTAGGCGGCAGTAATGGTGGTATTTCAGCAGCAGCACAACTTCTTAAAAAAGATAATACACTAGAAATAAGAATTATTGATCCATCAGAAAAAACATTATTATCAACCTGCTTGGACATTAGTTGGCGGTGGGGTTTTTGACATCAAAAAAACAGCAAAAAATGAAGCTGATGTTGTACCAAAAGCAGCAGAATCGATAAAAGTAGCAGTAAATGAATTTTTACCTGATGAAAATACTTTAATCTGCAAAAGTGGTGTTAAATTAACTTATAACTATTTAATTGTTGCACCAAGTATTCAGCTAGATTAGCATAAAGTAAAAGGTTTAACTGATGCTTTAGGTAAGAATGGTGTTTGTAGTAATTATACTTATGCTCCTTATACTTTTGAGTGCTTAAAAATGTAAAGACGGGTAGTAAAGTGATATTTACCAACCCAAATACACCTATTAAATGCGGGGGAGATTACGGGTTTAGAAATTAAGGAAATGTTGGAAGAAAATTTAGAGCGTACTTTCTGTTGTAATCCTTTTGGTTAGATGGGTGGTTACATAAAACGTGTTTTAGGATTGCAAGTAAATATGCGTATAGAAAATCCACATCTTCATCGCATTCAAGAGATTTATTATAAAGGTGCTCATATTGATGATGATAAAACCTATAAAATTAGCTTTGTTACAATTCAAGGCATCCCAAAAAAAATATAGAAAAAACCGAAAAGAGCATAATCAAAATGCAGTTGAGGCAATGAAAACCTATTTAAAAGATTCCCCTGAATTTAGCCCTGACAAAGTAAAAAGCTTTTTTTTGGTTTGATAATTAAATATACCCTTGAAGAAACGTCTTAAGCCCATTACAACAAATCCCGAACAGTGAAGACAGTCGGGATTTGTTCTTGAAAGAATTATAATTTGTGAAATGTAAACGACAAACAACAAAAATGCCCAACAACCTTATAGCCTTTAACATTTGTCGGAAACTTTAATTTTTAAATTGCTCGATATCTTCGCTTAAATCAAAAATTTCGACACCGTCCAACTTTTTTTCAAGTATACTACTGCCGGCTGCACTCCTATACCCGCCTGCACAATGAACCACTATGGGTTTATTGGTTGGTATTTCCTTAGCAGTCTCAAGTAAATTATTAAGCGGATGAGATATGGCGCTTTCAAAAAACTTCCCTTCCTCAACTTCACTTTGGTTGCGCACATCAACAATAGTGTAATTACTAGGATGATTTTTGAAATCCTGCAAGTCTAGTTTTTCTGATGTTACCAAGTTTTCTTTGGAAAGAGTGATTATTTGTTTAAGCAGTTTTTCGTATCCGATTTTTGCTACCCTCTTTAATAAATCGTCTTTATTTTCTTGATGATCAATAACTAAAGAAAATGTATCATCGGGTTTAATGATAGAACCCAACCATGTTTCAAATTTGGCAGTTTCTGAAACTGCCTGAATATTAATGCTACCCTTTAAATGTCCTTTTTTAAAACTTGCCTCATCTCGCGTATCAACAATTAGTCCTTCTGCAGTTGAATACTCTATAAATGGAATTTGATCAATTGCTGATTTTAAATCATCAGCTCCTTGTTTGTTTAAATCTACGTCATAACCGAAATAGTGAGGGATAAAGGGCTGTCCATCGAGAATGGTATCCATAAACCCTTCTTTAGACTGTTTTTTAAAGGCCCAGTTTTCCATCCGTTCATCTTTTAACGTACTACTAGCCGCATCACTCATGTTCTTTCCGCAAAGTGAACCTGCACCATGAGCCGGATACACGATAGCATCATCTGGTAAATCCGTGAATTTATTTGTAATGGTTTCGTACATCATCTCAGCGAGCTCCTTACGTTTAGCACTCACATTTTCTGCTTTTCCTCTTAAATCCGGACGACCAACATCTCCTATAAATAAAGTGTCTCCTGTAAAGAGTACGGTTTCATTTTCTTTTGTTGCAACTATGGTAATACTATCCAGAGAATGACCTGGTGTATTTATACATCTCAAATTAACCTTTCCTATTTCAATACTATCGCCTTCGTCAAAAGATTGGTGCGGATACTTAGCACCCAATTTTTCACTATTGTAAATAGTTGCTCCAGTCTTTTTAAATATTTCAAGATGTGAACTCACAAAATCCGCGTGGGAATGAGTTTCTATTACGGCAATAATTTCAACATTATTAACTTTTGCAAGGTCATAATACTGTTGTGGGTTTCTTTCCGGATCTATAACTGCCATTTTTCCTTCACTAATAATTGTATACGAATAATGTGCAAGTGGCTTGTATTCAAATTGTTTTATATTCATTTCATTAAATTTTAGGTAAAAAAATAAATTCATTTCAAGGCACCATAAATAGTATTTTATGTTCTATTGCAAAAAAAAATTTGTTTTTGTAATGGTGTTTTAAAATTATAATTTTAATTGAGTTTGTACATATAGTAAAATTTCAAATCACTGCATGTAGGACGCATTTGAGCGAAAATCCACCAGTTACAAGAAATTCATATATAAATTGTTCTACAATGGTTATATACTGCTAAATCTGTTTTTGAAAAGTTTAAAAAAATGAATGGCTACCCTGTCATGCTATAAAATATGCTGCATTGGATTTAAACTATAAAATATCACTTATAATCCAGTGTACTTTGTTGGCTTGTTGTCCAAGCGTCCTTTTTCTTTTTAAATACTTTTTAAGAAATCTCAAAAACCATATTTTATATAAGTTTCTTCTAGCAAATAATCCACCAACTTATTAACTAAGGAATCAAATGTTTTTTCAGCGTCAATAATCGACTTTGTTTTTAAGAACAATCCTAGATAATGGTTGTTTTAATTATTGGATTGGGTATAGTTATTAGTGTTAGTGGTTCAATTAAAATACAAGGTACTGATTAATCGGAGTGTGACTTTTGTCACGCAATCTATCATTAGTTTTAAATATATTTGAATACCGTTACTAACATCCGTTCGGCGGAAATATTGAAATCATCAACAGGGAAACCAAAGGCTGGGTTATGTACATCCTTGAATCAAAAATAAATGACAAAAGAATTTTGGAACCAAAGATATGCAGCAGTAGGTTTTGCTTATGGCGAAGAAGCTAACGAGTTTTTAAAAGAGACTTTAGTCGATATCCCAAAAGGGAAAATTTTATTCCCTGCAGATGGAGAAGGAAGAAATGGTGTATATGCTGCTACTTTGGGTTGGCAGGTAAGTTCATTTGATTTAAGTGAGGAAGGAAAAAAGAAAGCTTTAAAATTAGCCTCGCAAAAAAATATTATACAGCTAGATTATCAAGTAGGAGATTTAAAAGATTTAAGTTATCCGGAACAAAGTTTTGATGCCATTGCGTTGATATTTGCGCATTTTTCTGGCGATATTAAATCAGATTATCATCATTTATTACAGAAGTATTTGAAAAAGGGAGGCTATGTGATTTTTGAGGCTTTTAGTAAAAATCATTTGGCTTATAATTCCGTAAATCCTAAGGTAGGGGGTCCAAAAGATTTGGTAACCTTAACTTCTTTAGAAGAAGTAAAAGATGATTTCAAAGATTTTGAAATCATCAGACTGGAAGAGATGGAAGTTGAGTTAAACGAAGGAAATTATCACCTTGGAAAAGGTGCGGTAGTTCGTTTCATAGGATTAAAAAAATGAGAACTTTAAAAGCTGTTTTATTGATAATGATAAGTGTGAGTAGTCTTACTGCTTGCGGGCAAAAAATGGTACAAAGCGGGACTTATAATTTCATGCTAAAGACCTTATTAAAAAATGATGTACCAGTCATCAGCGCAAAAGAAGCAAATAAAGATAAAAGCAGTTTTGTTTTTCTTGATTCTAGAGAAAAGCCAGAGTTTGAGGTGAGCCATATCAAAAATGCCACTTGGGTGGGTTTTGATGATTTCGATATCAATCGATTAAAGGGAATTTCAAAAAATCAGAAAATCATTGTTTATTGTTCGGTTGGAGCAAGGAGTGAAAAAATTACCGAAAAGCTAGTGAATGCTGGTTATCAAAATATTCACAATATGTATGGTGGAATATTTGAATGGGTAAATGAGGGCTTTCCTGTGTATAATATGCAGGGAAAGCAAACTGATCAAGTTCATGCCTACAGCAAAACCTGGGGAATCTGGCTAAAAAAAGGACAAAAAGTATATGAATAAGTATTGGAAAATTATTCAGGATTCGTATACTGGCTATTGGAATTATCTGGCGCAAGAGGTCACACAGCCCTCTTGGCACAACTATTTTTACTGGTTAATAGGGATGTCCTTAGTAGTTTGGATGCTCGAAATCATCGTTCCATGGCGTAAAAATCAATCTATCATCCGTAAAGATTTTTGGCTGGATGCTTTTTACATGTTTTTCAATTATTTTCTATTTTCTTTAATAGCTTACAATGCCATTTCCAATGTAGCAGTAAATGCTTTTAATGATTTTTTAGGTTTCTTCGGAATTCAAAATCTTGTAGCTATTGAAATACAAAGTTGGCCTAAAGTAGCTCAATTACTTTTACTCTTAGTAGTTGCTGATTTTATTCAATGGAATGTACATCGGATGTTGCATCGAGTTCCCTGGATGTGGGAATTTCATAAAGTACACCATTCGGTTAAAGAAATGGGATTTGCCGCCCATTTGCGTTTTCACTGGATGGAAACCATATTTTATAAAACGGCCCAATACATCCCTTTGGCAATGATTGGTTTTGGTTTAACTGATTTTTTCTTCGTTTATATTTTCACTACCCTTATCGGACACTTAAATCATTCCAATCTCAACTTATCTTACGGTCCGTTGAAGTATATTTTTAACAATCCAAAAATGCACATTTGGCATCATTCCAAAACGCTACCTGATGGTTCTTATGGAGTGAATTTTGCACTTACGTTGAGTATTTGGGATTATATTTTTCGAACTAATTATATCCCACAAAGTGGAAGAGATATAGAACTCGGCTTTCCGGGTGATGAAAAATTTCCCCATGATTTAGAACATCAATTGATTTACCCGATATCATCAAATAATAAAATGGAACAATAAAAATTATTAAAATATTTATAGCAACAGATTGACTAATGCAATCGTATTATTTATAAATTTGATAGAAATATGAGGAATATAAAACATAAGCAGGTAAAAGAAGTTGGAAAGCAATTGATGGCTTTTCTGTTTGTTTTCTTTTTCTTTTTAAATTCTTGCTGGGCAAAACAGGCGATTAAAGCTTATTTTGAAATCCAACCAACAATGGCATTTCAGTATCCTCACCTAACTTCAGAAATTAAGTCAGTAGCTAGCTTTTTTCATTTTGATGATTGCAAACAAGCTGTTTTCCAAAAAATATTTACCACAGAGAATGGTTTGCAAATTCCAATAGTCAAAATATGGATTACATTGCTTTCAGTTTTAACTTTGTCTATCTTTTTTCGTTATACTACTGAAAAATTTAATAAACGGTGCTACGACGATCTTTTAAAAGTCAGTACAATCCCCATCCATATTAAAAATTGCCTTTTCACGATTTAGATTCCTTTTTTTAAAAGGAAATTAAAACCTCATTTTTGAGGTCAACATTTAGAAATATTAAATAATTTTTTGTTGTATTCATAGTCAAATGCTTTATTTTAAAGAAGCTTGATAATTATTTATCTTTTATGAATACGGCTAAAATAAAAGCAATTATAACATGAAAAAAATAACTCAGATCAATAAGCAGACATCAAAGAATTTATCAAAGTGGCTTAATTGGTCAAATATATCAACTGTAATTTTTGTAATTTTTATAGGCGTTCTGTTAATCAGCCCAACAGCTAAAGGGATGGTTATTCAAGGCTTAATGAAAATAGGTTTATTTCAGCCGGATATACCGAATCAAAGTGGAACAACAGCTACAAATAATAGCAAAAATGTAGAGAAAACTGGAGTCCTTTTTAAAGATGAAAATGGTAAAGTGTTTGATTTAGCAGATTTTAAAGGCAAAGTAGTATTCATTAATTTCTGGGCAACCTGGTGTCCGCCTTGTATTGCTGAAATGCCGTCTATTAATAAGTTGCAGCAAAAATATAAGGATAATAAAGATATTGTGATTCTGATGGTGAATGCAGATAACCAACTCGAAAAATCGCAAGTGTTCATGAAAAAAAACAATTATGATTTAAAAGTTTTCACTCCGGCTAGTCAAATACCTTCAGAACTTTTAGAACAAGCGCTGCCCACGACTGTTTTGCTTAATAAAAAGGGTGAGATTGCATTCAGACATGAAGGTGGTGCGGATTATGAAAATCCGGATTTTCAGAAATTCATTGAAAAGTTGGCTTCTGAAAAATAAAAATTCAAGAATACCACTAATAATGGTATTCTTGTCTATTTAAAAATATCTTCATGTCTTTTTTAATCTACTTAATCATTGCCGCACTGCTTGTCTACTTTCTTAGAAATAAGAAAACAACAGTGGTTGGTCAGTCGCCATTAATTCCAGAGAACTTTTCAACTTTGCTGAATGAGCACATCGATTATTATCAAAAGTTAGATGATGATAAAAAGATTTTATTTAAAGATCTAGCAATCGAATTTTTAGAAAATACTAGAATAGAAGGCGTAGGTGTTGAATTAAATGATTTGGATAAAGTGTTTGTCGCAGCAAGTGCGGTAATTCCTATATTTGGTTTTCCGGGTTGGCATTATAAAAACCTCACTAATGTTATCCTTTATCCCAATACATTTGATCATGATTTTCAGTTTGAAGGCGGAGAACGTCGTATTTTGGGGATGGTGGGCTCTGGTTATATGAATGGTCAAATGATACTTTCGAGAGCTGCTTTGGAACGAGGTTTTTCTAAAAATAATGGAAAAGAGAATACAGCCATTCACGAGTTTGTTCACTTATTAGATAAAGCCGATGGCTCAACAGACGGAATTCCTGAAATTTTAATGCAGCATCAGCCTACCATTCCTTGGTTAAAAATGATTCATGAGGAAATGAGGAACATCCAAAATGGGAAATCAGATATTAACCCTTATGCGCTCACCAACGAAGCCGAGTTTTTAGCAGTTGCTGCCGAATATTTCTTTGAGAAGCCAGATGAATTTGAGAAAAAACACCCCGAATTATATGATTTAATGAGTCAGATGTTTTTACAAGACCCAGCATCAGAATAAATGGAATATACAAATCATCCGTTATTACAAAATAAATCAGCTTACAGCTTAGCTCTATTCGAACATTTTGTTCATGTTTACCAAAGCCTTGCTCCAGTTGAACTGCATGCAACAAAAAGTATGATTGCTATCCGTTATCAGGATAGAAATATCGCTTGGATTACTGATTTAGGAAAGAATTTTTTACATGTTGTGTTTCCCTTTAAAAGATCCTATTCCTATAATCTGTGTTTTCAAAAGATAGCTCAAGTTCCGGGTGAGGCACATCAATTCAATCATCATTTAAGAGTTTTATATCAAGAGGATTTGAATGAAGAGGTAGTAGCGTATATGAAACTGACTTTGTCTAGCTAAGTATTTAAGGCATAAAGCGTAAAGCTGACTTTCTTTGGAATAAGTTGGAAATTATTAAAAGATAATAGTAAACAAAAAAAGGAAAGTCTTTCGACATTCCTTTTCCGCTTTAAGTCTTTGGCATTTTGCCTTAAGCCTTTATTATTCTTTCAAAGATTTCATATCAATTACAAATCGGTAGTGAACATCACCCTTTAAGGTGCGTTCGTAAGCTTCATTAATTTGATCGATATTGATCATTTCGATATCTGAAACAATGTTATGTTCGGCACAGTAGTCTAACATTTCTTGGGTTTCTTTGATGCCACCTACTAATGAACCTACCAAACTTCTACGACCGAAAATCAAAGAGCCTGCATGAACAGGTAATGCCTCTGGAGGTACGCCTAAAAGAACCATGGTTCCGTTGGTTTTTAATAATGAGAGATATGAATTATAGTCATGTTCAGCCGAAACTGTATCGATAATTAAATCAAAACTATGGGCTAGTTTTTTCATATTCTCAGGCTTTGTAGTCAACTCAAAATGATGCGCACCTAACTCGTCAGCGTCCTTTGCTTTTTCTGGTGAGCGACTTAGCATAGTCACTTCGGCACCCATAGAAGCAGCTAATTTAACCGCCATGTGACCCAAACCACCTAAACCTACAACAGCTACTTTATCACCTTTTTTACAGTTCCAATGCTTAAGTGGAGAATAAGTGGTGATACCTGCACACAATAAAGGGGCAACGGCCGCTAAATTTAATTTGTCAGAAATTTTTAAAACGAAACCTTCGGTAACTACAATATGTGTAGAGTATCCACCAGAAGTGATGGTCTTTTTGTCTTGGGATTTAGAATTGTAAGTTTGAGTGTTTCCATTCTCGCAATATTGCTCTAAATCATCTTTACAGTTGGCACAATGACCACAGCTGTCAACAAAACAACCTACACCTACGGTATCACCCACTTTGTGATTGGTTACATCATTTCCGACACGGGTAACTTTTCCAACAATTTCGTGTCCTGGAACAACCGGATAAATGGTTCCTCCCCATTCGTTACGGGCAGTATGAATATCAGAGTGGCAAACACCACAATATAAAATTTCAATTTCTACGTCTTTTGCTCCGGGCTCTCTACGGTCTATTTTAAATGGAGCCAGTGGTTTGTCTGCTTTTTCTGCAGCGTATGCTTTTACTAATGTCATAATAAATCTAAGTGTTTGATATTTTAACGTTAGCTGATCGCTTATGTTTTTAATTTTTTAAATTAATCTTCTATCTTTTCAACTACAACTGCCGTACCATAAGCAAGCACTTCGGTTAGGCCGTTCATCACTTCGTTGGCATCATAGCGCATATTGATGATGGCATTAGCGCCTATTTGCTCGCCATGTAGAATTAAAAGCTGTAATGCTTCTTCTCTGGCTCTTTCGCAAAGTTCGGTGTAAATGGTACTTCGGCCGCCAAAAATGGTCATAAAACCACCTGCCATGTTTCCTAAAATGCTTCTAGAACGAACGGTAATTCCGCGAACTAAGCCTAATTGTTTGGTGATTTTGTAGCCTTCTAAAGAAGTGCTAGTGGTAATTAATATGCTGTTTAACATGATGTTAAGGTTTAATTTACCTTATAAATTTATGAAATTTCAGCTTAGATACTTTGACTTTAGGAGATTAAATTTTAATCAGGATAAATGTGTACTAACCTTAGTGAATTTTTAAGTAGTATTAAATTATAGAAGGGATAAATCTTTTAGCTCTTTTGCAATAATCTACATACTCAGGATAAGTATTCATCAGGAATTTTTCTTCCAATAGCATTCTGATAAATAAGCCTAAGATGGCTAGAACTGCTAAAAGCACATTTAAATTTAGGTACACAATTAAAGGTGCAGCAAAGAAATAAATCACTGAAGCATAAATTGGATGACGAAGAAATTGATACGGACCTGATGTAACTAATTCTCCTATGGTGGTATTTGCTGCAGCATGAAAGCTTCTAAGACCAAATGTAATATGAGACCAAATCATGAGTAAAGCCGCTAAAACCTGAATGCTGATGACCACCAAGTTTTCAGAAAAAAGATATTCGTTATATAGCAAGTAATGCTCCTGCTACAGCTAATAAATATCCAAGTATAGATAGGATTTTTAAATTCATAATAGCGGATTAATTTTGGATTATTTATGAATAATTAAAAGTTTTAAATGAATATTTCTGTATTACCTTAATAATGAGTTTAGTTATGGTGTTTTGTTAAAGATTTGAAATGCCTAAGATTTAATTAATTATATTAAGCATTGTTTTAAAGACCAAAACTATGCAACTATTTCTCTCAAAAAAGGGGCTAATCAGAATTTCAATATTTTTCTTTTTAGCACTCACTATATTTTTGTTTTCAAGATGTAATTCAAATAATAAAGCATCGGCCAATTCTATCCCAAAAGCCTCAAAAGTAATTATGGGAAACTTCAACCCTGCATCAGGAATCAATATTGATAGTGCAGCTATTATTGATTTCATTGCTGATAAACCCTTATTTAAAGAATTTGAAGATGATTTTATCGCCGTTTATCAGAATACTGATTTCAATTATTTATGGTATGATAAAAAGGGCTTAATTGTAACAGCAAATGCTTTAATTGCCAATTTGGGTCGTACGGACGAAGAAGGCGTGATTACAAGCGTTCCCTATAAAACCCAATTGGATAGTTTGCTTGAGACCACCAATCCAGAAAAATATAAAAAGCCCGACATCAATATGGAGTTAATGTTGACAGGAGAATATTTCTATTATGCTAAGAACATTTGGAAGGGTTCTTTAATTAGCAAGGCTGATTCCGTGGGTTGGTATGTACCCAAAAAGAAGTTGTCTTACTCAAATTTGCTGGAGGATAATTTGAGCAAAGGGGTACTTTCTGAAACTGATGTTAAAATAATTAGAATTCAATACGATGGTTTAAAAAAAGGACTAGCACATTATCGTGATATAGAAAAACGAGGTAATGAGATTGTTTTACCAGCCCTTAAGAAGCGAACCATCATCCATGTTGGCGATAGTTCAGAATTGATTTCACAACTGAAAGAACGTTTAAACCAGTTAGGGAATTTGAAAGAAAATAAAACTGAAGGCAAAGCCGATGCAAATGTGATTGTCGCCTTAATGGATTTCAAAAATACACATGGCTTAAATGCCGATTCCATTGTAGATAGTGAAACTATTCAGGAGCTGAATGTTTCCGCAAAGAAACGGGTGGAGCAGATTATGGTAAATATGGAAAGGTGTAGATGGCTGCCCGCCCAAAATAATACAGATGAATTTATTGTGGTCAACATCCCTGAGTATAAATTGGTGTACTACCAAAATGATTCTGTTGTTTTGCGTAGCAATGTGGTAGTAGGTAAACCCATGACCAAAACGGTGATTTTTAGCGGAAATATTTCATATATCGTATTTAGTCCTTATTGGTATGTTCCGCAAAGTATCATCAGAAATGAAGTTGTACCGGGCATGAATAGAAATTCAAATTATTTAGCGAAACATAATATGGAATGGAATGGGGGCAATGTGCGTCAAAAGCCAGGAGCATCAAACTCTTTGGGTTTGGTCAAATTTATCTTCCCAAATTCTAATAATATTTACCTGCATGATACGCCTGCTAAGTCTTTATTTGGGGAAAGCAGTAGAGCATTTAGTCATGGTTGTATCAGGGTAGCCAAACCGGAAGAATTAGCCAATAGAATATTGGTGCAAGCTCCAGAGTGGACTCCAGAAAAGATTCATGCTGCCATGCATGCCGGAAAAGAAAGAAAAGTAGTATTAAAAAAGAAAATTCCGGTTTACATCTGTTATTTCACTTCTTTTATCGGAGCTAATGGGGAATTAAATTTTAGGCCTGATATTTATAAAAGAGATGAGCAATTGTTGAATATGATGATGGAGACTAGTGAACTTTAAAGTCTCCGCTTCAGTGCAAGCTTCAGATAAATAAGGGTTACTTTGATAGGCTGCAAAAATGGAGATCATCAATTCAAAATTGAAGTTGAATGATGAGATTGCTAGTGCTTTTTAATTACAAAAAATTAGCATTTTAATAACATATATTGATGATATGTTAAAGCTTGTTTTATTAATTTGCTGCCTGTTAACCCAAAATAAATACCATGGATTCGCGTAGAGAGTTTTTAAAGAAAGCCGCTTTATTTACCGGAACTGCCGCTTTGGCCAATACCATCCCTTCTTCTGTATTAAAAGCGATGGCTATAGATGCTGAACCAGGAAGCACCTTTTATGATGCTGAGCATATTGTATTTTTGATGCAGGAAAACCGTTCTTTTGACCACATGTTTGGGAAGATGAAGGGTGTAAGGGGCTTTAATGATCCACATCCACACATTCAGCCTGACGGAAATAAAGTATGGTTGCAAAAAGATAAAAAAGGGGATACATACGCCCCTTTTCATGTTGATATTCAAAAAACAAAGATTACATGGCAGGGTGGCTTACCACATTCTTGGAATGATCAAGTTGCAGCTAGAAATGGCGGAAAATACAACCGATGGATACCGGTAAAGTCGCAAATGACTATGGCACATTATAACAGACAGGATATCCCTTTTTACTATGCTTTGGCAGATGCTTTTACCATTTGCGATCAGCATTTTTGTTCTTCTTTAACAGGTACTACACCCAACAGATTGTTTTTTTTTACAGGTAGTATAAGGGGCGAAAAAAGTAGGGAAACAATTGCAGTTGTAAATAACGGACAGGCAGAATCAAGGGATAATGTTTTTGTTGATTGGCCTACTTTTCAAGAGACCTTAGAGGACCACGGTATTGATTGGAGGATCTATCAAAATGAAGTGTGGACCGCACAGCTCCCAGAAGGTGAAGTGGATGATTGGGTAGGGAATTATGGCGATAATCCCATAGAATATGTAAGAAGACATCAAGTTAAACTCGCTTCATACTTTAGAAAAAATGGTGATTTAAAATCTAAACCAGCTTTAACTGCTGCCGAAGTGCAGGCTAAATATAATCAGCTATCAGAAAAAGAAAAAAGCCTGATAAATAAAGCTTTTCAAACTAATCATCAAAAAGAAGATTATTTAGATTTAGAACCTTTTACTTTTACCAATGATAAAGGGGAATCAGAAACCATAAATATTCCTAAAGGAGATATATTTCACGAATTTAGAAAAGATGTAGATAATGATAAATTGCCAGCTGTTTCTTGGTTGGTAGCTCCACAACGCTTTTCAGATCATACCAGCTCCCCACTTTACGGCACTTGGTACGTCTCAGAAGCACTGGATATTTTGACTAAAAACCCAGAGGTATGGAAGAAAACCATCTTCGTCTTAACTTATGATGAAAACGATGGTTATTTCGATCATCAACCACCATTTGTAGTTCCTAATCCAAATGACTCTACAAGCGGGAAGGTATCTGAAGGGATTGATTTTAGTGTTGATTTTGAAGACCAAAAGGGAAGCCCAATAGGTTTAGGTTACCGTGTACCTATGGTGATTGCTTCGCCATGGAGCAAAGGAGGTTTTGTGAATTCGCAAGTCTTTGACCATACTTCATCCCTGATGTTTATAGAAAAATGGTTGGCGAAGAAAACTGGAAAAAATATTAGGAGCAATAACATCAGCGATTGGAGAAGAACTGTCTGTGGTGATTTAACCTCTGTATTCAGACCGTATTTGGGAGATGAGATTAATTCTCCTGATGCTCTAGCTAGAGCTAAGGTGATTACCTCTATAGGAAATGCCAAAAATAAACCAGCGCAAATGCTCCCAATAGCTTTAAATGCTATTGAAATTGAAAAAGTAAACCAATACGAGACTTTTTCACCTCAACAATCGAAGTGGTTGCCTCAACAAGAAGTGGGTACAAAACCGGCCAATGTTTTACCTTATCATTTATTGGTGGATGCCAAGTTGGTCAATCAAAAGGTGGTATTGTCTTTTAAATCAGAGAAAACGTTATTTGGCAATGCATTGGAGAGTGTGGGAGCACCATTTAATATGAGCAGCATCCATTCTTATAAAGGTGTAAAAGGAAAAAGCTGGTCCTATGCGGTAAAAGCAGGAGATAAAATTTCTGATGAACTCGAACTGGCTGATTTTGAAGCTGGGGTTTACGATCTAAGAATCAGCGGGCCGAATGGCTTTTACCGCCAGTTTAAAGGAAATCTGGATCACCCGGAAATTGAGGTGAACGTTTACCCTGAAATTATAGGGATAGTTACCAAAAAGCAGTATGGCAATTTGGTTTTTTCGATGGAGAACAAAGGAGTACTAGATTTAAAATTTATTTTGAAGGATAATAAATACCAAGCAACAGACCAGCTTGTGAAAGTGAAGGGAAAATCAAGTAAAGAAATTAAATTGAATGTTTCAAAGCATGCCAATTGGTACGATTTCAGTCTGTTAGTGGAAGGTTACTCTTTGTTTGAACAGCGTTATGCAGGGAAAATTGAAACTGGAGAAATCACGACCACTGATCCTTTTATGGGCGGAATTGTAGGTTAAGGTTTGACATTGGATTTATAGTCACTGCTTTATTTTTTAATTTTTTTTAAAAATAAATAGCTAATAATTCCAAGGTCTTCAACACAGGGAGAACACAGCCTTAACACTATCCCAACACCGTTCTAAACGGAGCAAGAGAATTCTCAGAGTTAAAAACGTTTGAAAATAGGGTTTTTTAACAAAATAGATGAAATTTGCTTTTATCTTATACTTTTTAATGTTCTCCTCTTATTTTCTTATAATTTAAATTGGTATTAATAATAGATGGGGTTTTCATTACTGGTGACTCCAATTATTTTTCTGTCGGAGCGAGGTCTCTCGGAGAGACTTTGAGACAGTTTAGATTTAAACATCTTTAGTAATCATTTTCTTACCGTTTCTGCTCCATTCGCTCCACGACCCTACATATAGTTTTGGAATTTCAAATCCTGCGTAATCAAGCGCTAAAAGGGTATGGCAAGCAGTAACTCCTGAACCACAGTGAACAATCACATTTTCAGGTTTAATGGCTCCCAATGCTTTTTCGTATTTAGCTTTTAATTTTTCTTGACTTAAAAATAAACCCTCATCATCTAAATTTTCAGTAAAAGGGATATTGATTGCACCGGGAATATGTCCAGCAACTAAATCTATAGGTTCGGTTTCTCCATTGTATCTGGCTGCATCACGAACATCTATGACAATGTGATCATCACTTTCAGAAACTTTTTCAACTTCAGAAATGGATGCAGTTTTTAATTTCCAACCAGTGATGATATAAGGTTCAACTTTTTTAGGGATTTCTACTTTATCGTTGATGGGGAAATTCACTTTCTCGGCTTCCTTTATTCCTCCATTTAATAGCTGAACTTTCTCATGTCCTACAGATTTTAACATCCACCAAAATCTGGCTGCGGCATTAGAACCATTGCTTTCATCATAAAGAATCACATGGCTGCTTTTGGAAATTCCTAAATTGGAAAGTGTCTTTGAAAAAGCTATTAAATCAGGTAAAGGATGTCGGCCTCCTAAAGCAAAATCATCTTTAATATCCGCTAAATCTGTGTTCAAATCCACAAAAACGGCATCATCTAAATGTTGTTTTTCATAATTAGATTTCGCATTTTTTCCATTGCTTACGTCTAAAATGATTAAGTTTTCTGAGGGATACAGGTTTAATAAATCAGCAGCCTGAATGATTGGAGAAATCATCAAAATTGAAGCAAGGATAACTTTGCAAAAGGCAAGGTAAACCATAATACATATTTCTCTAGATTCATTCTTACTTCAAAATCCATGTTATCCGCAGGCTTTTAATTTGCTTTAAGGTTTTTTGTTTTTTTTTGTTGGTAAATAATCTTTCCATCAATCATAGTGAGCACACTTTGAGTAGATGGTAATTGCTTATTAGGAACCGTAAAAATATCCTGCGTTAAGACAGCTAAATCTGCAACTTTTCCTGGAGTTAAAGTACCTTTATAATTTTCGGCGAATTCGGCATAGGCAGAACCTTTTGTGTAAGCAATTACAGCTTGTTCCCTGCTCATATTTTGATCCTTATCCGCTTGCTGAGTGGTCATAAACATGATATTCAAGTATGGATTGATCAATGCATCAGGACCTATTGCAATCGGAATTCCCATTGCCAACCATTGTTTTAAAGGGCTTCGTTTACCATACTGCGGAGTGTGTACAAGCACAATCCCCATATTTTTTACATCTTGCATAGCCGTGGTGGTAATAACACTTGATGCATGCTCAATCCTTACCCGTTTACGTTTCCATTCTTCCGGAGTAGCCATTTGTTTCATAAGCCCTAAAACAATTTTGGTACTACTATCACCCACGATATGCATCATCAACTGGCGGTTGCTTACAAGTGCTTCTCTTAAAATTTGCTTTATGGTATCAATGGGATAATTTAGCCTACCGTATGATCCCTTACTGTTTGGATAAGGTTTTGTCATTAGTGCAGTTTGTTCCAAAGGAGTTCCATCAATAACATACTTAATTCCGGATACATAAGTAAGAGCAGTTAGCTTGTTAGGTTTATTATTCCATTCAGCTAGGCTCCGTCCCTTATCTGTAGAACCGGGCATGGGTATGATACGCGTTCTCACTGGTAGTTTCGCGAGTGTAAAGAATTTTCTTGCGGCATTTCCTTGTAAGGTGCTACTCATGTTTTGTACCGTAGTAATGCCAAGAACTATTTCTTCTTGGGCATGAAGGCGAAGTGCTTTCAAAAGATTATCTGGCTCCGATATGGCTAATGCCTGCCAGGCAGGAAACTGTGCGCCTTCATATAGTGCTCCTGTTAATATTCCGGTTCCCGGTTGTCGTTCATACCAGCCCGATAATGGATCAGGAGCTTTATCTGGAATGTTACAAATCCTTAATGCACAAGTATTAAGAAGCAAACCATGTCCCCATTCTATAACAAGCATTGCAGGATTGTTAGGTATAATGCTATCTAATAACCTTCTCTTAACACTAGTATCGTTTAAAACGGTTAACCCTATAGTTCCATATACCCACTGCCCTGGTAGCGCCTGTTTTCCCAGTCGAGATAAGGAGTCTATCACAGCTTTCTTTGATAAGCCTGGAACGGAGAATGGTGTAACGAACGACTTCCCTTCGGGAATTAACCAGCCTAGGTGGTCATGAGCATCATTAAAACCCGGAATTACTGTTTTGCCCTCTAAATCAATTTTTTTTGTTTTAGAACTAGCTAGTTTTTCTATTGTTTCATTTGTTCCAATAGCTAAAATTTTATTTTCCTTTATGGCTAATGCGCTAACAAATAGCTTGGACGTATCGGAAGTAAAAATTTTCCCATTAATTAGAATGAGGTCGGCTTGCTGTGAGTAACATTTGAATTGTAGCAGCAAAAAAAGAAATAATAAAACTGGGAGTTTATTAGTAAATCTCTCTCTCATAATAAGTTTTGTATAGGTAAGTTAGCTTAGCTTATGCACAACCATACCGAATAACGGATTAAATATATAGAAAAGGAAAACTTAAAGCAAGCATTAATTAGGCCGCCCTCTTTAGCGGAAGAATGAAGAACAAATAAGGAGCTTGACACACCAGAAGTTGTTGATTTATAAGTGCTAAACTCTACCAGCACTGAGCTTGATATAAGGCACAAGGCTTTGTTTAACCACGAATTAATATGGATTTGTAATCCACTTAAGCAAAATTGCTTAATTCAATTCTTAGCTTTTTGGTTTTTTCATTTCGCTTTATTAATAAGTCTGTAGACCCTTTCTATAGGTAAATTCTTAGTCATGTTACGATTAAGACTAAGTACAGAAAGTTTTTTTTGCTTGTAATACATGTTTATTGTATCATTGTGTTATTATTTATAATTAGTCTAAATAAAAATGAAGCAAAAGATATCCTTTATGTCGCTAGTCGCTTTTACCATTATTCAGGTACAAGCACAGGAAAAAGTAGATAGTTTAAAAAAGAAAAACATTGTTCTTAAAGAAGTAACCATCATTGATGTGAGAGCCATTAAAGGCATGGGGTATCTTGGAGAGAGCAGCAATCACATTAACTATTCGGGCAAGAAAACCGAGGTGATTTTATTGGATAGCCTAGATTCAAATACGGCACAGAACAATCCCAGGCAGGTTTTAGGAAGAATACCTGGTGCCAATTATTCTGAAACAGAAGGAAGCGGTTTCCCCACCAATGGTATTGGCTTCAGAGGATTGAATCCATCGCAATCCATAGAGACCAATACCCGCCAGAATGGCTATAACATTGCGGCAGATTTGTATGGCTATCCGGAATCTTACTATTTACCTCCGCTGGAAGCTGTGGAAAGAATTGAAGTAATTAGAGGTTCTTCCTCGCTTCAATTTGGTTCTCAGTTTGGTGGAGTGATTAACTATGTATTAAAAAAGGGAAACCCAAACAAGCGTTTTGAATTCACATCGAAAGAAACAGCAGGGAGTTTTGGTTTTGTAAATGCCTATAATGCTGTAGGTGGTCAAATTGGCAAAATGAATTATTTCAGCTTTATAGAGCTCAAAAGAAATGATGGCTGGCGACCAAATTCCTCATTGAAGCAGTTTAGCGGTTTCGGAGGCTTATCCTATCAGGCATCTGCAAAGTTAAAGTTAGGCTTGGAATATTCTATTCTAAGAAACCGCATCCAGATGCCGGGTGGTTTTACGGATGCGCAATTTAATGTAGATAGCAGGGCTTCTTACCGCTCCAGAAATTGGATCAGTTCCCCGTGGAATGTGATTACTGCAAAAGCAGATTATCAAATTTCTGGAAACACCTTCCTTTCTTTAACAAATGCGCTTAACTTAAGCGGACGTTCTTTGGTATGGCGTAACGAAGATGGTGGGCCCAGTGCGCCAGATGATATTGACCCTATAACCAAGCAGTATGTAAACAGAGAAGTGGAAAATGAAAAATTCAATAACAATACGACAGAACTCCGTTTTTTTAGAAAATATAAGAGCGGTAATTTCTCGGGAAATTTAGCTGCCGGAATAAGAGGTTTTTATGGGAAGCTCCACCGCCAGGGTGGTGGCGAAGGAACTACTGGAACAGATTATGACCTTACACTGGTAGCGTCAGGATATGAATATGATCTCAACTTTTACACCACCAATATTGCCCCTTTCATAGAAAATACATTTAAGTTTGGAAAGCTTTCTGTAACGCCGGGATTAAGGTATGAATTTATCCAATCGAGCGTAAAAGGTTACAATCCGTCCGAAAATCATAGTGAGGTTTTGCAAAGTGATTATGCTCAAACAAGAAGTTTTCTTTTAGGTGGATTAGGTTTGCAATATAACCTTAACTATAGCAGTAACCTTTATGGAAACATCACCCAGGCTTACCGCCCGATAGATTATTCCAGTCTTACTCCATTGGGTAGCATTGCTAAGGTAAACCCTGACCTTAAGGATTCTAAAGGATTTAACGTAGATGCAGGTTTTAGAGGAATCCTTAACAATTACCTTAATTATGATATCAGCTTGTTTTATTTACGTTACAACGATAGAATTGGAGTAATAGAAAAAACCGATCAACAGGGAAATCCCTATCCTTTCAGAACCAATATTGCAGACAGTGAGCATAAAGGAATCGAGAGCTATCTGGAATTGAATTTAACCAAATGGCTTTCTCCGATGCAGAAAAACTGGGGATTCAGTATTTTCAATTCCAATGCCTTCATAGATGCCAAATACATCAGTGGTGAATACATGCGTAAGCAGGTGGAGTATGCTCCTAAATTAATTAACCGTTCCGGCATTACGGGGAAATACAAAAACTTATCTGCCACGTATCTATTAAGTTATACCTCTAAATCTTTCGGAGATGCATCGAACGCCGTTACTCCATCTGCAGATGCAGTTGCAGGTTTAATCCCTTCCTATACGGTGATGGATCTGGCCTTGACCCTTCGCTTGAGAAATGTGAATTTTAAAGCAGGGCTTAATAATTTAACAGATGAAAGATACTTCACCAAAAGAACGGATGAATATCCAGGTCCGGGTATCATTCCTTCTATCGGCAGAAGTTTCTATATCGGATTGGGCTTTAAATTATAAGATGGTACCTTAGTAGAGAACTAAGCAATTACCTAAATTTAGCTTCAGTAAAGAAAGTTAAAAAGCAGATGAAACTATTGATTAATGAGGATGAAAAAGTTATAAAACTTCCTCTTATAAAAAGGATAAAGGCGAAAGTGAAGCGCATGAAACAGGATGTCTTGGTATTGTATTATGCCTATCAACATCCACAAACGCCCTTATCGGCCAAATTAATAATCGGATTAACAATTGGCTACTTATTAAGTCCAATTGATCTTATTCCAGATTTTATCCCAGTTCTTGGCTTGTTGGATGATTTAATTATAGTTCCTTTGCTAATTGTACTGTCTATTAAATTAATTCCGGATGAAGTTTGGCTTGCAAGTCGCAAAAGAGCCGAGGAGGAACCTATAGCATTAAAAAAATCCAAATGGTGGTTTGCAGTTGGTATTGTGATAATTTGGATATTGATTTTATGGGGAATTTACGCTATTTCAACTTTATATTTTAAATCCCCTTTTATTTAAAATAGCTGATAATACGACTTCTGCATCGTCAATTGGCACACCGAAAGAGCTATCTACTTTAATCTAATCTTATCTGGTCCTTATAAAGAACAGTACAATAGACAAAGGCTGTTCGAAAAAGTTATTATAAGAATTTACGGATTCAAAAGATGAAGTTTTTGGAAACCAAGATTAGGACTAGGATTATCAGGAATTGTATGAAGTGACTAAAGCCTAGCACTGCCGGACAGGCAAATACGAGCAAGACTATCGGCAAATAGATGTAGAAAACCCTGCTTTTCAAGAACAAAAAATCCCAACCTTTTTTACAAGATTGGGATTCTAGGCTTCGACTCCGCTCAGCCTGACATTATTTTTAAAACTATTTCTTAAAACGATGTGCCAAACTTGGCTTTTCGCAGCAGCTCATTTTTGTATTTCCTGCGGTTGCTTGTCCCATTTCTGTCCAAGTTTTTCCTTCGGCTTTCATCTTAGTCATCATTTCTGGAGTGCAATTTTCCATCATCATGGCATGTTCTACTTGCATTCCGTTATGGTGATTCATCATCGATAGATCCGCTTTTGCAGGTTGAGCGATGTAAGGTGCAATCACCAAAGAAACAATCGACATTAATTTAATCAGGATGTTCATAGATGGACCTGACGTATCTTTAAAAGGATCTCCAACGGTATCACCAGTTACAGAAGCCTTATGTGGTTCTGATTTTTTATAGTGCATTTCACCATCGATTAATACGCCTTTTTCGAAAGACTTTTTAGCGTTATCCCATGCACCACCAGCGTTAGATTGGAAAATTCCCATCAACACACCAGAAACAGTGACGCCAGCTAATGTACCACCTAACACCTCTGGACCGAAAGTAAAACCAACAAGGATTGGGGTAATTAAAGCAATGGCTCCAGGTAACATCATCTCGCGGATAGATGCTTTGGTAGAAATAGCTACGCATTTTTCATACTCGGGTTGTGCGGTGTATTCCATAATTCCAGGAATTTCGCGAAACTGGCGGCGAACCTCGTTCACCATGTCCATGGCTGCTCTTCCTACTGCCTGAATACACAATGCAGAGAAGATGAAAGGAATCATTCCCCCCACAAATAATCCGGCTAAAACAGGGGCTTTGTAAATATCAATAGAATCAATACCCGCAATCCCAACAAAAGCAGCAAAAAGTGCTAATGAAGTTAAAGCAGCAGATGCAATGGCGAATCCTTTTCCAGTTGCTGCGGTAGTATTACCTACAGCATCTAAATTATCGGTACGTTCGCGAACTTCTGGAGGCAATTGTGCCATTTCGGCAATACCACCAGCATTATCTGCAATGGGTCCGAAAGCGTCAATGGCTAGCTGCATCGCAGTCGTGGCCATCATTCCGGCAGCAGCGATAGCTACACCATACAATCCAGCGAAATAATAAGAAGTCATGATACCTGCAGCCAATGTTAAAATTGGAATCACCGTAGATTTCATCCCCACCGCTAAACCCGAAATGATATTTGTTGCATGACCGGTAGAAGATTGCTGAACAATAGAATTAACAGGACCTTTTCCCATTGCTGTAAAGTATTCGGTGACCACACTCATGATGGTACCAACTACTAATCCAACGATGATGGCATAATATACATTGATGCTGCTAAATTCGTAACCTCTCAATATCAAAGTATCAGGCAACATCCATTTCACAATGAAGTAAGATGCAACCGCGGTAATGGCAATTGACGACCAGTTACCTAAGTTTAAAGCGGTTTGTACGTTAGATTTTTCGTCTTTAATGGTCACAAACCAAGTCCCAACAATAGAGAAAAGAATTCCTAATCCGCAGATGACCATTGGCAATAGGATAGGAGACATGCCACCAAAATTATCGGTCACCACAATCTCTTGACCCAAAACCATCGTCGCTAAAATAGTGGCTACGTAAGAACCAAATAAATCAGCACCCATTCCTGCAACATCCCCAACGTTATCACCTACATTGTCCGCAATCGTTGCCGGGTTTCTTACGTCGTCTTCTGGAATACCCGCTTCTACCTTACCTACTAAATCAGCACCTACATCGGCAGCTTTGGTATAAATACCGCCACCAACACGAGCAAATAAAGCGATAGATTCGGCTCCTAAAGAGAAACCCGTTAACACTTCGATAGAAGTTCTTACGGTCTCGGCGCCCATGTCTTTAAAATAAGCTAAGAAAGCGATGAATAAACCACCTAAGCCTAAAATGGCTAAACCTGCAACACCTAAGCCCATTACGGTTCCGCCGGTGAAAGAGACTTTCAATGCTTGTTTTAAGCTGGTTCTTGCAGCTTGAGTGGTACGAACGTTTGCTTTTGTTGCAGCTCGCATCCCAATGTATCCTGCATAAGCAGAGAAAACAGCACCAATAACAAATGCAATGGCAATCACCCAACTCGAGTGTATTTCACGACCATTAATCTCGTGGATTGTTCCACTATAAGCCAATAAAGCACCTGCAAAAAGTACAAAAATGCTTAAAACTCTCCATTCGGCTTTCAAAAAAGCCATCGCTCCATCGGCAATATAACCTGCTAATTGGGTCATTTTCTCATCACCAGCATCTTGTTTTGCTACCCAAATGGATTTGGAAATCATCACCAGAATACCCACAACGCCCAATAACGGAATAAAATAAATTAAATTAGTTTGTAGAAAATCCATACATGTATAAAAGTTAAAAAATAATATTTCAGGTTTTTACAGAATCTCCAAAAATAGCCACCAAATTCATATTTGCAAATATTAATTGCTGATTGACTGCATATTTGTCATCTAAATTTTATTTTGGGCTTATTTAATGATGCTTTTGAGGTTTCTCAACCTGTGAAAAATGGGTTGGGGACGGGCTTTCCGCTTTATCTTTTATTGTCATCCTGAGCGGAGTCGAAGGCGCACAATAAAAGGATGCCGCTGCAATCCCTAACCCAATACTGATGCTTAAATACAACTGGGGTTTTAATCCTAATTATTTAAATGCAATCATTAAAAGCTGAATTGCACATCCCTATGAACCGTTCTAATTGTACGAATGTCTTTTGTTTTTCCTTCACGAGAGGGGAATTAAAGGACTTTGCTTTTAAGAAGGACTTTTAATTGGGATGAATAATTATTCATTAAGGTTTAAAATCAAATAAATACAAACATTATTTCCCTTCTAAGGAAAATATATTTCAGAAAAAATGAAATTTTTAAATAGCTTTATCCTTCACACATAATATGGAACTAGACAAACACACCACCATGAAAAGAGAGTTGGGTCTTTTAGATTCAACCATGATTGTTTCGGGCTCAATGATAGGCTCTGGGATATTTTTAGTGACTTCAGACATGGCTCGAACCGTAGGTTCACCCGGTGTAATTTTGATGATTTGGCTGTTAACTGGCTTTATTACTTTAATCGCAGCATTGAGTTACGGCGAGTTGGCAGGGATGATGCCAAAAGCTGGCGGACAGTATGTTTACTTAAAGGAGGCTTATAATCCAATGATTGGGTTCTTGTTCGGGTGGACGGTTTTTATGGTGATCCAAACTGGTGTGATTGCCGCTGTAGCCATTGCTTTTGCCAAATATACAGCCGAGTTGATTCCATTTTTTGATGAAAAGCACATCTTATTAGATTTAGGCTTTTTCCAGTTTAACGCCACTCAATTTTTAGCTTTAATATTGATCGCGTTCCTTACTTACGTGAATTTGCAGGGAATTAAAAATGCTAAAATCTTACAAACAGTATTCACCTTAGCTAAAATTCTATCTCTGATAGGCCTAATTATTTTGGGGATTTATTTCGGCCTAAATTCAGAGGCATTTAAACTCAATTTACAAGATTTTTGGACAGCATATTCGGCTACTAAAAATGGAGACGGAACGGTTACTGTAGAGATGTTGAGCGGTGTAGTTTTATGGGGTGCCATTGGTGCCGCTATGATAGGTTCCTTATTTAGTTCTGACTCATGGAATAACATCACTTATACCGCTGGTGAAGTGAAAGATCCGCAAAGAAATATTCCATTGAGCTTATTTTTCGGAACATTAATCGTAACCATATTGTACATTTTAGCCAATGTGGCATATATCATGTTGTTGCCCATTCATGGTTCGCCAGAAGGAGCAACCGTGATGGAAAGAGGTATTTTATTTGCTTCGCAAGATAGGGTGGGGACAGCCGCAGCTTCTATTATTTTCGGTAATGCTGCAGTAACGGTGATGGCATTATTAATTATGGTTTCTACTTTTGGTTGCAATAACGGATTAATTTTGTCTGGTGCTCGTTTATATTACGCCATGTCTAAAGACGGTGTCTTTTTTGAAAAGGCGGGAACCTTAAATAAAAAAGACGTTCCAGGTTTTGCACTAATTTTGCAAGCCATTTGGGCTTCTACATTGTGTTTATCAGGTTCTTACGGGCAGCTTTTAGATTATTGTACGTTCTCTTCTTTGTTGTTTTATATTGTTACCATTGTCGGCTTGTTTATCCTGAGAAAGAAAAAACCAGATTGGGAACGTCCATACAAGGCTTTCGGATACCCGGTTTTACCCGCTTTATACATCATCATCGCTTCTGCCATTTGCGTTGATTTAATAATTTATAAGCCAGGAACCTGCGGTTGGGGCTTGGCAATTGTATTTTTAGGGATTCCAGTTTATTTTCTTTGGAAGAAATTTGGGGGTAAAGAGCAGCAAATTTTGGAATAGTGAATTGAAATAATTTATAAAATCATCGCCTATGAAATTATTATTAAAAACAACTTTTTGGATAGCTGTCTTCCTTTGTTTCGCCAATTTAGGAATGTCACAAAGCACAGCTAAAACTACCATTAAGCTTGACGAAAATTCCATTGTAAAAAATACAGATGGTATTGAATATCCTTACGTAATTTGGTATAAGCTTTTTCAGAGTGGAAAATACGGGATGAAACTAACAGATGGTAAGAATCCCGAGGCACCCATTTTTTTGATGTACGAAATGAGTCAGCAAGAAATAGAAGCTAGAAATTCAAGAATGCCCAAGCCAATGGATAGTGGTGCTTTTAAAGAGGGAGATACATTTAAATATTTTAGTTTTAGAGATACCGATGACAAAAAATTTAAAATAGAAGATCTAAAAGGAAAAGTTTTGGTGGTAAATTATTGGTTTATTAACTGCCCACCATGTCGACAGGAGATTCCTGAGCTAAATCAACTCGTTGAAAAGTATAAAGATAAGCCTGAAGTATTATTTATTGCCGTTGGTTTAGATCCTTGGTTCGAATTAAAAGAATTTTTAAAAACAACTCCGTTTAACTATCATTTTATTACAGATGGAAGATTTTTAACTGATTCGTTTGGGATTTCAGGTTACCCAACAAACGTAGTGGTAAATAAAAGTGGTAAAGTGGTTTTCCAAAGCAAAGGAGGCTCACCAGCTAATTCGTTATGGATTGAGAAATCTATTGAAGCTGCTTTAGCAGAGTAATTTTTATTCCTCAAATCCAAATCCCATCTGAATTCTTATTTTTGCAAAGAATTTTGAAAGGATAGCATGACTAAAAATGTAAAATTAGGTTTGGTGCAGATGACTTGTATAGCTGATAAGCAACAGAATCTGGATAAAGCAGTCGTAAAGATTAAAGAGGCTGCTGCAAAAGGTGCTCAAATTATTTGTTTGCAAGAATTGTTTACCTCGCTGTATTTCTGTGATGTGGAGGATTATGATAATTTTGCTTTGGCAGAAGCTATTCCTGGTCCATCAACTGATGTTTTACAGAAACTAGCTGGTGAGTTAGGAGTAGTGATTATTGCTTCATTATTTGAAAAACGTACGCAAGGAATTTACCATAACACTACTGCAGTTTTAGATGCAGATGGTTCTTATTTAGGTAAGTATCGCAAAATGCACATTCCAGATGACCCAGGCTTTTACGAGAAATTTTACTTTACTCCTGGTGATTTAGGCTATAAAGTTTTCAAAACTAAATTTGCTACCATCGGAGTTTTAATCTGTTGGGATCAATGGTATCCTGAAGCAGCGAGAATTACTTCATTAATGGGTGCCGAGATTTTATTCTATCCAACTGCCATAGGTTGGGCAACTGCTCAAGATTTACCAACAAACGAAGAACAACACAATGCTTGGCAAACGATACAATGCTCTCATGCCATTGCAAACGGAGTACATGTGGTGGGTGTAAATAGGGTAGGAGAAGAAGCCGGAGTTAAATTTTGGGGAGGTTCTTTTATCTCTAATCCATTCGGAAGATTGCTTTACAAAGGTTCTGTAGATAATGAGGAAGTGCATGTAGAAGAAGTGGATCTAGCAAAATCCGATAGCTACCGTGTTCATTGGCCTTTTTTAAGAGATCGTAGAATTGATTCTTATCAGCCGATTGTTAAAAGATTTATTGACGAGGATTAGTTGATAGCGAATGGTTAATGGTTCATTGCCGTTCATTATTTAATTAACAAATCGTTTTATCATAAAAATTTATCCATGAACCATGAACCATTAACAATAGGCAAATCTCCGACCTTTTATTCCTTCCCCCCCGAATGGGCAAGACATGAGGCGACGTGGCTTTCGTGGCCGCACAAAGAGGAAAGCTGGCCGGGTAAAATTGAAACGATTTATCCAAGATATGCTGAATTTGTAAAATACTTAGCGCTTTCTGAAAAGGTAAGAATTAACGTTCGTGACGAAGCAATGAAAGCTTTTGCCTTAAAATATATTGAAGCAGCTGGAGCAGATTTAACTCAAATAGAATTTTATTTTCATCCTACTAATGATGCTTGGTGTCGAGATCATGGTCCGGCTTTTTTGATTAATCCAGATTTAGAGCAAAAGAAGGTGATTGTAGATTGGGGTTTCAATGCCTGGGGAGGTAAATATCCACCTTTTGATTTGGATGATGTGATTCCAACTAAAATAGGAGAGCATTTTAATATTCCTGTTTTTCATCCGGGAATTATCATGGAAGGAGGTTCGGTGGAGTTTAATGGAAATGGAACCATCTTAACTTCTAAAAGTTGTTTGTTAAACAAGAACAGAAATCCGCATTTAAATCAAGACCAGATTGAAAGATACCTGAAAGACTTTTATGGACAAGAACAAGTTTTGTGGGTGAGTGATGGTATTGTTGGTGATGATACCGATGGTCATATTGATGATACTGTTCGTTTTGTAAATCACAATACAGTGATAACGGTGGTTGAAGATAATCCAAAAGATGAGAATTACGAATTGCTACAAACCAATCTTCGGGAGTTAAAAGAAATGAGATTGTTAAATGGTGAAAAGCTCAATATTATAGAAATCCCTATGCCCGATGCGGTGGTTTATGAAGACACCCGATTACCAGCTTCTTATGCAAATTTTTACATCAGTAATGGACATGTGATTGTTCCCACTTTTTGTTCTGATAAAGATCAAATTGCTTTGGATATTATTGCCAAATGTTTCCCCGATAGAGAAACTGTCGGAATAGATTCTACAGATATCATTTGGGGCTTAGGAAGTTTCCATTGCTTAAGTCAACAAGAGCCTGCAGTATAAAGCCTTATTATCTTCAAGCTTTTTATTTAGGGCAGGATAATTGCACTCAATAAAAAAACGAAAGATGAAATATTTAATAATTGGATTTGGCTTGCTATTGAGTTTCGCTGCCTGTCAAAATCAAACCAAAAATCAAGAACAAACTAGCGATTTGTTGACTGACTCAATGAATCGTTCTTCTTCTCCACAGGATACCGATAAAACTGTTAAAGTGACGAAGGAATTTTTTGATGCATTGAGTAAGAGTCAACATGAATCTGCCCAACAATGCATGGATACCCAACAAGGAAATACCATGATGATGAGGTTGTCGGATAGTTTAAAAAACTATCCTGCTTTTAAATTAGACGTAAAGAAAAATTCAATAGAAGGAGCAGCAGGATCTGTTTATAGTACAATGGATGCGGTGATAAGCTCTGGTCAGAAAAAAATGAACACACAAATTACATTGAGGAAAAGTAGTGTGGACACCATGGAAGTGTGGAAAGTTTACGATATCAAATATCAATAATAACAAAGAGCTCCTAATTTTAGGAGCTCTTTGTTATTTATTCTTCACTTAAGAATGGGTATCTATAATTGGTTGGTGGATCGAAAGTCTCTTTGATGGTTCTTGGAGAAACCCAACGCAATAAATTAACCATGGCTCCAGCTTTATCATTTGTTCCTGATCCTCTAGCTCCACCAAAAGGTTGTTGACCAACCACAGCTCCCGTACATTTATCATTGATGTAAAAGTTTCCAGCAGAATTTTTTAAAGCGATAGAAGCTTCTTCAATAGCATATCTATCCTGAGCGAAAATCGCACCGGTTAATGCATACGGAGAAGTTTGATCTACTAATTTTAAAGTTTCAGAAAATTTAGCATCCTCATATACATAAATTGTTAAAACTGGTCCGAATAATTCTTCGCACATGGTGGTATATTTTGGGTCATCAGCTACAATAATAGTAGGTTCGATAAAGTAGCCTTTAGATTTGTCATAGCCACCGCCACAAATAATTTCCACTCCTTTATCTTTCTTTGCTTGGTCTAAGTATTTAGCCAATTTATCAAAAGATTTTTCATCAATAACGGCATTAATGAAGTTAGAAAAGTCTTCTGTGCCACCTATTTTAAAAGTGGCGATATCCTTCAACATCATTTCTTTCATCGCTGGCCATAAAGATTTTGGTAGGTACGTTCTAGAAGCAGCAGAACATTTTTGTCCTTGATATTCAAACGCACCACGCACAATTCCTGTAGCTGCTGCTTTCCAATCCGCAGAAGGATGAACTAAAATAAAATCTTTTCCGCCAGTTTCCCCTACAATACGTGGATAGCTTTTGTATTTATGAATGTTAGTTCCGATAGTTTTCCAGATGGTTTGGAATACTGCAGTAGAACCTGTGAAGTGAATTCCAGCAAAATCAGGATGGTTAAAAACAACTTCACCAACTTCTGGTCCGTCTGCATAAATTAAATTGATTACCCCATCAGGCACACCAGCTTCTTTAAAAATCTTCATCAACACATTAGCCGCATAAACCTGTGTGTCGGCGGGTTTCCAAACGACTACGTTACCCATCATGGCACATGAAGTAGGTAAATTTCCGGCAATAGCGGTAAAATTAAATGGTGTTAAAGCGAAAATGAATCCTTCTAACGGACGTTGCTCTAAGCGATTCCAGACACCAGCAGGAGAAACAGGAGGTTGTTGCTGATAAATATCAGCCATGTAACTCACATTAAATCTTAAGAAATCTATCAACTCGCAAGCCGCATCAATCTCCGCCTGAAAGGCGTTTTTAGATTGACCTAACATGGTGGCTGCATTTAACTCATAACGGTACTTGCTTACAATTAAATCTGCAGCTTTTAAAAATATGGCAGCTCTATGTTCCCAGCCAAGTTCTTCCCAATCTTTTTTTGCAGCTAGGGCAGCATTAATTGCTTTTGTTACATGACTTTTATCGCCATAACTGAAATGACCTAATAGATGCTGATGATCATGAGGGGGCGATAAAGGTTTTTTATGTGAAGTTTTAATTTCCTCTGCACCTATATACATAGGAATGTCTATTTGTTTACTTCTGGCTTCTGCCAAAGCGGCTTTTAAAAGTGCTTTTTCTTTACTGCCCGGGGCATAACTATAAATAGGTTCGTTAGTTGGTGTAGGTACCTTAAAAAATCCTTTAAGCATAAAATATGGGTTTTATTGATTCGCTCAAAGATAGGAATTTCAACCTTATATCTATGTCAATTCATTGACATGAGGTGGCATTTGGCTGAATGGGCTTAAATGTGTAAAGTGTGTGTTAACATTAGTATTTGATACTTTAATATTAATGGGATAGTATATATTTGAACAAATATTTAATCATGAATAGCAAAAGAATTTTTCCTTTTTTACTTGTAGCAATAGCTTGTTCTCTAATTTCGTGGGGTGTAGTTGCTCACCGTTCTATTGCAAAAATAGCTCAAAATCATTTAAGCCCGAAGGCGAAAGCAGCAGTAACCGCTTTATTAGGAACGGAAGATATGCCTATTGTAAGCACTTATGCTGATGAAATTAGATACTCATCTGGTTACAAATACACTGGTTCTTGGCATTACTTAAATGTTAAAGAAGGTTTGACTTTCGATGAATTTAAGAAAACTGTTTTATCGGATACTTCTGCGAATGTTTATAATGCTTTATTAAAGATGAAAGCACAATTGAAAGATCCAAAAAGTACAAGAGCAGAAAAGATTTTTGCTTTGAAAATGATCATTCATTTTGTTGGCGATTTACACCAACCCATGCATGTAAGCAGGGCTGAAGATAAAGGAGGCAATGATATTAAGTTAAAGTTTCAAGGTAAAGATTCTAACCTTCATTCTTTATGGGATAGTGGTTTAGTAGAATATAATGGATTTACTTTTACTGAAATGGCTACAGCATTAGATCATATCAGCGATCCTAAAATAAAGAAATGGCAAAGCGATTCGATGATTAAATGGTTATATGAGTCTTATCAGATTTCAGATACTTTGTACAAAGAAATTGAAGAAAATTCTAATTTGGATTATACTTATTACCCGAAACATTCAGAATTATATAAAATGCGTATTCAACAAGCGGGTATTAGATTAGCTGGTTTGTTAAACGAGATTTATAAATAGTTTTAAAGGTTTTGTATGGTATAGCTCATTTTGCTTTTTCATACAGTAAGAAATGCTGTATTGGTAAAAATTCTTCTCTTTTATAAAGCTTAAAACCATTTGCTGCCATTTCTTTATTTACTTGTTTCACGCTCATTTTATGCAGTTCTTTAATGGCGATATTTGGGTCTTCTGCTCTATATTCTAATAATAAAATTTTTCCACTGGGTTTTAATGCTTTGGCTAATGCCGATAGCATCTCTTGCGGATAAGCCAACTCGTGGTAAACATCTACCAAAATGGCTAAGTCTATGGAGTTTGCAGGTAGATTAGGATTTTGTTCTGTTCCCTTTATAATTTCAACATTTTTAACTTCTCTTTCTTGTTTGTTCTTCTTCAATAATTTTATAAAATCATCCTGAATTTCAATAGCATAAACTTTCCCCTCGGGTACTTTTTGTGCTATCCTAAAAGTATAATAGCCGCTGCCTGCACCAATGTCCGCAACTACACTTTTATGATTAATCGGTAAGTTATTGATGGAAAGGGTTGTGTTTTCTTCTTCATTTCGATCATTACGCTCCAGCCAGTTTGCACCTGCAGCATCCATCACATAGGAAATCTCTCTTCCCTGATAAATTTTTCCTATACCATCCCTACCCGAATTTTTATATTGGTAAATGCTATCAGTTTGGGGAATATTTTTTTGTTTGATGGTTTGTATACAACCAATTTGGCTAAATAATACAAACCATATTATTGGAATATAATTTTTCATCGTTGATGTTTCTCTAATTAAAGAAAATCAATACAAATGACAAATAGTTTTAACGTTGATGAAGAATCTATTCGCTTAGTTATATTTCTCCATACCTTCAGCAGGTTTCCAATCTGATTTTGGCTCATAATAGTGCCACAAAAGAGCTGATAAATTCCTGATTAAAACAAAGCCTTCATTGTTGTTTTCCCAGCTTTGGTCTTTTTGGTTTTTAGTGGTGATACAAAAAGCATAATCTCCATGTGGTGCATTTACCAAAACAACTTCTGATCGGGCGGCATCGACAGCTCCCTGTTTAGAAGCAGTATGAATATAGGGGGGTATTTCAGATAACGCTTCCCCATCCCAATAAATCCTAGTTAAATTGCGGTACATTCTTTCGCTAGCAGCTGCACTTATCGCTTCACCCTTTCTGATTTTAATTAAAAGCTCAGCCATTTCTTTTGGCGAGGTCATTCCCCAACCGTATTTTTTCTGAAAGTCAGATCTACCTAAAGTTCTAGAGTTTATTCTGGTTGCTTTAAAACCATTTGAATCTAGCCATTCGTTAATTTTTTCTCCACCAACTAATTTCTGTAACCATAAACTAGCGGTGTTGTCACTGGTGGTGATGCTTAGCATCTGCACTTTACTTAAAGCTATTTTTTCGCCGTCTTTAAAGGAACCAAGAATGTCTTCTCCAGCGTAAAGCAAACTATCTTTATAAATTAAATTTGAATGATAATCTAAATTTCCTTTCTGAATCTCATTAAACACACCACACATGATAGGCACTTTAATCATGCTAGCAGTAGGGAAAAGACTGTCAGCATTAATCTGTGCTATTTTGCCAGTCTTTAGGTTTTTCACATAAATACCCACATCGCCATTAAAACCATCGACCAATTGAACCAATTTATTTTGCAAATTTTTATCTGTTTTTTGAGCGAAACCCAAGAAAGGAAAACAAATGGCCAATAGAATGACGAAAATCTTATTCATATATAACATGATATTTAAATTTGGTTAAATTTACAAATCTTAAAGGATTTAATTTGATACAGATTTTAAGATGGCTTTTATTGCCATTTTCTTTAATTTATAGCTTAATCATTGCTTGCCGCAATTGGTTATATGATTACGGGATTTTTAAAAGCCAATCTTTTACTATTCCTATTATTTGTGTAGGAAATCTGGAGGTTGGAGGATCAGGGAAAACGCCAATGGTAGAATACTTGATTCGGTTGTTAAAAGATGATTTTAAACTATCAACTTTAAGTAGAGGTTATGGCAGAAAAACAAAAGGTTTTAGATGGGTTAAAGCCGATGATGACGCTAGTCAATCTGGTGATGAGCCTTTGCAAATTAAACAAAACTTTAAAGACATCAGTGTGGCAGTATGTGAAGATAGAGTTTTTGGCGTTCATGAGATTCAGAAAAATCATCAATTAATACTAATGGATGATGCTTTCCAACACCGGGCAGTAAGGCCAGGTTTGAACATCTTGCTCTTTGATTATCATCAATTAAAGAAGTTAAAGATAATGTTGCCTACAGGTAATTATCGAGAATCTTTTGCTGGGAGAAAAAGAGCTCAAATTGTGGTTATTACTAAATGTCCTGCCGATTTAAATCAAGCTAAACAAGGGAAAATCATCCAATCATTAAGTTTAACTCCAGATCAAAAAGTATTTTTTTCCAACGTTCATTACTATCAAAAACTAAAAGGAGTTTTTGATAACTCTGACTATAAATTAGATGTTAGCGATACACAGATGCAAGTTTTATTAATTACTGGTATTGCTAAAACGAAACCATTTTTACATCAAATCAAAAAATATACTTCACATATTACACATCATTGTTATCCAGATCATCACATCTTTAGCACAAAAAATATGCTTAAACTTGCAGAAGATTTCGATGCTATACCTGGGGATCATAAAATCATCATCACAACACAAAAGGATGCGGTACGTTTAAGGTCTGTCGAAATCAGTGAAAACATTAAAAACTTACCTATTTATGCTTGGCCAATAACCGTTGACTTTATGGCTAATGGGAAAACAGAATTTGATAAAATAATAAAAGAATATGCTCAATCAAATCAGAGAATCAGTTGAATTTATAAAACATAGGATAGGGGATTTTAACCCAGAGATCGGAATTATTTTAGGTACTGGTTTAGGTGCTTTGGTAAACGAGATTAAAATTGAATATCAGTTAATGTATTCAAATATTCCAAACTTCCCAATATCTACTTTGGAGTTTCACTCGGGTAAGCTAATATTTGGGGAGCTTTCGGGAAAGAAAGTGGTAGCAATGCAGGGTAGGTTGCATTTCTATGAAGGTTATGATATGAAACAAATTACATTCCCAGTAAGGGTTTTGAAGATGTTAGGTATCGAGAAATTGTTTGTTTCTAATGCTAGTGGAGCTTTAAATCCCGAATTTAGAAAGGGCGATTTAATGGTGATTGAAGATCATATTAATTTGCAACCACACAATCCTTTAGTTGGCACTAATTACGAAGAATTAGGGCCTCGTTTTCCTGATATGAGTGCACCCTACGATGCTGAAATGATTAAAAAGGCATTGCAAATTGCAAAGGATAAAAAAATAACTTGTCATAAAGGAGTTTATGTATCAGTAACTGGTCCTAATTTAGAGACTAAAGCGGAGTATAAATTCCTGAGAATTATTGGTGCAGACGCCGTAGGAATGAGTACCGTACCAGAAGTGATTGTAGCTAATCACATGAGTTTACCCGTATTTGCAATATCAGTTTTAACAGATGAAGGTTTTCCTGAAACTTTAAAACCAGTTTCAGTTGCCGATATTATTAAAATTGCTAGCGAGGCAGAGCCTAAAATGACAATCATTTTGAAAGAGCTGATATTACAACTATAATCTTGAAAAGGCTTGTATTAATTTTCTTTTTTATTGCTTTTGTCAAATTTTCTTTTGGACAAATTTTACCCGGTCAACGACCATTAAGAACTAATACAAATGAAAATAATGGAGAAAAGCCTAAAGATAATACAAATGAAAATATAGATTCTATTAGGGCCCGTTTGAATTCAAAAAAGGATTCCGTTATCTATACCTCAAAATTTATCAAATTTACTAAAGAAGAATTTTTAAGGGATAGTGTAAGGCTGTTCCCATTAGATACCACTACTAAAGACTTTCAACGTTACAGAGTAATTGATAAACCTGAAAATCCAACGATGAATTTGGGCTTAAATGGTTTGGCTTATCGCGATCTTTTATTTCAACCGACAAAAACAATTGGTTTTGATGTGGGCTATCATTATTATGACCGATATTTAATGGTTCCCGAAGATATAGTTTATTATCAGGCAAGGTCTCCATATACCGAGTTATACTACCAAAATCCAATGGGTAGAAATGCCGAGCAGCAATTCCATGTTATTCACTCTCAAAATGTAAAACCAAATTGGAATATAGGTGCAAGTTTTTACAAATTGGGCTCAAGAGCATTTTATGGCTCACCCTACCGGCAGGCAGATAGTTTGATGGTGAATCATTTGAATGGGGCTTTGTGGACTTGGTATAGCTCTAAAAATAAACGGTATACACTTTTAGCAAATGCTGTTTTTAACAATCTAAAAAGTCGTGATAATGGATCCATTTATAACGATTCTATTTTTACAGTAGGCACAAAAGTTTCTCCCGAGTATGAACAAGTCCGGTTAAACTCAGCCAAGCATAATTGGCGTAACAATAGTATTTATATTAAGCAGTTTTATAATATTGGAAAGCAAAGAAATATTGATGCTAGCGATAGTAGTTCGGCAGTTTTGCCAACTCAAAGGATAAGCTATAAGCTGCTTTATAATACCCAAAAATATTTTTTTACAGACAACGGAAGGGTAGATGTGGGTAGTGGATTGCTCAACAATTATTACATCTATCGTGATTCTTCAAAAACATCAGATTCTACGCTGGTCACTCATTTACAAAACGAGTTTAATTATAGTTTTTACCTACGAGGCAAGAGCGTTTCTTTTTTGCGTAACGAGTTAAAAGTAAATGTGGGAATACAGCATGATTTTTATAAATATCAACAATATAATTTTAAAGCGAACTTTCAGAACGTCACCTTAAAAGGTGATGCTGATTATGGTTTTAGCGATAAGGCGAGTTTAAATTTTAAGATACAGCAAATTATTCAGGGTAAAAATGCAGGTGATTTCTTATATGAGGCCACTTCAGAAATTAAGTTAGGTAATAAAATAGGAAGTGTGATTTTGAACGCGTATTCACAAAACCAAAGTCCGGCCTTTATTTATGAAAGACAAATTTCTAATCATTACGCTTGGAATTTAAATTTTAATCGTCAAAAAACACAACATTTAGGTTTTGCTTACGTGATACCAAAATATTCTTTTCAGGCTAAGGCCGAGTATTTCTTAATTAGTAATTACCACTATTTTATTGCAGGTACAAATGGCGACGCTTATCCTGCCGAGTTTGGGAGTAATATTAATCTATTAAAATTTAGTCTTAAAAAGGATTTTCATTTCGGGAGATTTACTTTTCAAAACTTCATCACCTATCAAAAAACTGATTTTAAAGACGTTTTGCGCATACCAGAATTATATAGCTTCCAAAGCTTTTTTGTTCATTTTGATTTCTTTAAGAAGGTCTTAAAATCTGATTTTGGTTTTGACGTAAGGTATTATACCAAATATGCAGCACCATCCTATGCTCCTGCTATCGGACAATTTTATAATGCCAGTAACACTCGTTTTGATAATTATCCTATTTTGGATCTTTGGGCTCGCACCAATTGGAAAAGAGCGAACCTATTTATTAGGTATGATTATGCAAATCAAGGTTGGTTTAGTAAAGGTTATTACACCGTAAATCGATATCCAATGCCGTATAAGCTAGCTAAATTTGGGATAAGCTGGCGTTTTTACGATTAATCGTTTACACTGTTTAGATCTTTCATCAGAATATCTAAAACCTTATCAGTATAAATAAAATGATCAGCTTCAAATTTTATTTTATCTATAATTTCATTTAATCCAGAAGGCTTTTCTTTACTGAAAGATATCATAAGTTTCTCTAATACTATTTTATCATCCTCTCCTGATATTTTTTGTAATTCATCAATTAAAACTAGTTTTAAACCGTGGTCTTTCATTTTTCCACTTTCTGAAATTAGCCAGCTTAAAGCATAAAAAGCAGATTGTGATAAATAAATAGGTTTAATATCTTTTTTGATAGCTGGCAAATGATTGAATTTATTTTTGAGCACTTCTTTGGTGAGGTACTTTTTTAGAAATTGGTTGTAATCATCTTTTTGTAATTGAATTAAGCCGTCTAGTGCAATTGCGTAGATGCTAATCCATCTTATTTTTCTTCTAAACTCATGTAATCCTAACTCTATATCATTAAAATTAAGCTCGCCACTTTTATATTTCTCCTTAATTTTTGATACTTGCTTTGCAACAACCTTTGCAACTGCTAAACGCTCCTGATCATCTTGTAACCATTCTATCCCTTCTATTTTCTCTATAATTGATTCAAATTTTTGATTTGGATTTTTCCAATCATTGGTTTGGATTAGTTCTTTTAAAGTATTTAATTCGTTAAAATAGTCTTGTTTGATGCTATTTAATAATTGGATAGGGAAATCTTTAATTGCAGAAAATTCTTGCCAATACCCATCATAAAAATCTATCTTACCTAACTGATCTTCTAATGATTTAAACTCGTTTTGAAGACTTTTAAAATATTTTTTATCGTAGATTTTCTTATAAAGTCTGCAAAGCCCTTCTAATTTAAAAATCACCTGTCTTGCATCGGAATGATAGAGTGAAAGTTCTGACTCATCATCTAAAAAAGCTTTATCCATTATCTTGTTTAAATCATCAAGATGCTTTATAAAGCATTTGTAACCAGTATTATTTTTCATAAATTTCTTCCCAAAGCAATAATTATTATTGATAAAGGCTTGCTAAATTATAAAGTTTTAACAGATCAACATGATTTATCATAAAAATATTTCTTCCCTATTTTTGAAACATTTAAATTCTAAAGGATTACTGCTGAAATCTAAAATAAACATTGTTTTTTGTTCACCTATTTTTCCTTTGTAACGGGTTTGTGGTTCCATCAAAAAAGTGATTTGATGTTCTTTTAATTTCTTACTAATTCTATCAAAATCTTCAAAAGAAATAATGCAACCAAAATGAGGAATAGGAACTTTAATACCATCAACAATTCCGCAATAATCTAAATCAGGAATAGCGGTTGATACATGAGCTGATAGTTGATGATCAAAAAAATCAAAATCTACCCAATGGTCGGTTTCTCTACCTAAATTGCAACCCAATATCTCGCCATAAAATTGTTTGGTGCTAGCAATGTCTTTTACTTTAAAAGCATAGTGAAAATTCGTTTGCATTTAATATCCTTTTTTTAGTGAAACTTCAAATTTCAATGGTTTTCCTGATAAGTGGTTTTGATAGTTTGTTGCTACGGTCAATACCGCTGATTTTATATTTGTAATACTAGCTACATGTGGCGTAACTTGTATTTTAGGATGCACCCAAAAAGGATGATTCATTGGAAGTGGTTCCGCTTTAAAAACATCTAATAAAGCGCCAGAAAGATGTCCTTCATCTAAAAGAGATAATAAATCTTCTTCTACTAGATGTTCTCCTCTTCCTACGTTTATTAAAAATGCACCTTGATTTAGTTGCTTTAAGCGATTTTTATTTAGGATGTTTTCTGTTTGTATTGTAGCAGGTAAAATGTTAATTAAAATATCGGTTCCATTTAAAGCAGCAGACATTTCTTGTTCACCTTCAAAACTTTCTACACCTAAAATATGTTTTCTGGTAACAGACCAACCCTTTACTTTAAAGCCCAAGGCTGTAAATTTTCCAGCCACAAAAGATCCAATAGTTCCTAAACCTAAAATGCAAACGTTGAAGTCTTTAATCGAGTTGTAGTTAGTTGGCAGCCAAATCTTTTGTGCCTGTTGTTGTTGATATAAATTAATATTTTTTAATTGTCCTAATACTGCTGCTAGAAGAAACTCAAACATATCATTTGAAAGATTCTCATCTACCATTCGTGTAACTTTTTGATCTTCTTTAATGGTTTGTGTATTAATAATTCGATCTATCCCTGCACCAATAGATTGTATTACTTTTAAATTTGGAAATTTATCAATTACGTTTGGCTCAGGTTTCCAGCATAATACGAAATCCACTGCCGCATAATCTTTAATACTAGGGTAAACTTCCACTACAGTTTCAGGTAAATGTGTTTTTAAAGCAGCTTCCCAAGGCTCTGGATTTTTATTCGTGAAAATGATTGCAATGCTCATTAATTTTTTTTTGTTAAAACTAGATATAAATGAAATTTAGTTTTGTATTATTAAAGTGATAAGAGGTACTTTTATTTACTTTCTTTATTTAACAACATATTTAGCCAAATGATTTAAAAGTTGTTTTTACTTTTTGATACCTTTGCCACCAAATGGCTCATATCTTAGACAATCCAATATATAATGCTTTAACCACCAATCATCGTATATTTTCTGAAGGGGATGAAAGTGTAAAATATTATCATCGCGAAGTCGCCTCTTTTGCAGGGATGAAGACCAATTCGGAGTCTGACTTCAAAAAGCTGCATACAATGATGCCAGATAAAGGTGTCTTTATCGTTTTCTCTCCAGATGCTTTAAAAATACCTAACTATTGGAATTTAATCAAGGAAATTGCCATGTTTCAATTTGTTTATGAAAGGGATGAAGCTCCTGAACTGAAAAATGAAGTTAACATAAATGAGTTAGATCAACAACATGTAGACGAAATGATTGCTTTGGTAGAGCTCACAAAACCTGGGCCTTTTCTATCCAAAACCATTAATTTAAGTAATTATACTGGAGTTTTCGAGAACAAGCAATTAGTAGCAATGGCTGGTCATCGGTTCCATCCCAGCAATTATATAGAAGTTTCGGCAGTTTGTGCGCATCCTGATTTTTTGGGTAAAGGTTATGCTTACGCTGTTATTCGCGAGCAAATCAAAAGAATCTTGGAAAAATCTCAAATTCCATTTCTGCATGTTCGCCAAGATAATGTGGCCGCAGTAAAATTATATGAGAAGCTAGGCTTCAGGATTAGAATTGAGATGAAAGCTCATGTTTTAGCGAAATAATAAGATG
>JAHJVW010000073.1 GCA_018828585.1 Bacteroidota bacterium | reverse complement strand
GGTCTTAGAGCATTACCAATCAGTATTAGTCAACCAAGAAGGAACTGACCATCAGAACATCCGTCAGTTTATGATACATGGTTGGGACGGAATTGAATTTAAAGATTCAGTATTAAAACCTAAATAATTTAATTTTACATTAAGGAATAAGTCTTACCAAGGCTACATCATTTATTTTTAGATGCCAGACCACAAACCTCATATTCCCAACAAGCCTTCTTTCAAAGGGATAGGCACTTATTGGCCCGAATTAATTGGTCGTCCCTCTGATTTTTCTTTAGAAAGTCGCATATTCCATTCCATTACCCTTTGTTTATTTGTCATAGTTATTATATACACTCCCTACAATTTATTTTCTGGTCTTTATGTTGCCTCCGTTTCAACATTATTATTTGGAATATTTTATGCTTATCAATACTACCAATCTAGATTTTTTGGGAAAGCACATAGTAACATTGCCTTCGGCTTCATGGGTATCCTGATTTTTGGCGTCAATTATTTTGCAAATTCTGGTATTGATGGTTCTACCGATTTAATTTGGCCGGTTTATCTTTTATTGGTTTTAGCCATCACTCCATATAGGCAACATGCTAAATGGCTAGTCATCTATTTAATTTGCTTTTTTATTATCCATTTTATCGAATATGAATATCCTTCTCTGATACAACATCCTTTTACTGCTGGCAAAGGTCAGTTTATAGATCGGATAACCGCATTTCCAATTCCTGTATTTGTGGTTTATGTGATCATCACCTTCATCAAACAAAGTTACGATCGAGAGCGAAAATTAACTGAAGAAAAGACTTTAGTGGTGATCGCCAATAATGAACAGATTTTATTGCAGAGAGATCAACTAGAACAAAGTAACCTAGAGAAAAACAAGTTGATGTCCATCATCTCACATGACCTCCGTTCCCCACTCATCAATATCCAAAACTATTTGGAACTGCTCAATGAGTATGAGTTGGGCAGTATGGAGCGTATGGGGATGGAGAAAACTTTGCTGACTTCTACCAACAATGCCATGGAGATGCTTTCCAATTTGTTAAATTGGTCAAAATCACAAATGGATGGTGCTAAGGTTCACCTCACACCAGTCAATCTTCTCCATACCTTATCCAATACGATGGCAATGGAGAAAATACACGCCGCAAAGAAAGAAATCACACTGAACTACCAAATTCCTGAAGCCATTGTAGTGTTGGCTGATGTAGACATGTTACAACTGGTGATCCGAAACTTAATTAGTAATGCCATTAAATTCACATCAAATGGTGGATCCATCCATATCCAAGCCGAAGTGATTGATAACGAATGTAAGATTGTGGTGATGGACAATGGAAAAGGAATTCCGAAAGAGAAGCAGGAAAAGATTTTTACCATCAAAGCACAACCCGAATACGGCACCAATAATGAAAAAGGAGTAGGCTTAGGCTTAGCCTTATGTAAAGAATTTTCCGAACGACAAGGTGGAAGCATCAGCTTCGAAAGTACCGTCGGAAAAGGATCTAGCTTTTTTGTTTTTTTACCTGCGGTGGCTGGGTAGTTATTGATAATTTAGCTGTACGAAACAGCTATCCTTTCAAGATGTCAAAGAACACATTCGAAATCACCTCCAGCAATTCCTGCCTTTTAAAAAACACCTCAATTTCGCTAAATGCTCTTCCGTTTCCTATAAACTGCGGTTATAAATTATAACTAGATGAATGAGGATTTATCCCATCGTGTGATGGTAGAGAGTGAAACCACATGACCAGGTCTGTCTGGCAAGCAGACATTCCCTTGTAGTGATTCACTAACTTTTTTAACGAATATGAATAGGTTAGGTTTGTATTCCGATAATAGCGGTTTAATGTCATTATTTTAAAAAACGTTCGTCACCTCGAGGTAACGAGAGGTCTCACAAGCAAGATGTTTATATGGAATGATCAACTATTTGTGCGTTTTAGCTACGATTAAATACGTTTCTCCCACTGGTCGAAATGAAGGGAAATAAAAATATTTTAACCTAATGACATTGAACTATGAGTAATTTTTCTGGTGATGAAGTCTATTCCACCAAATAGCTCAAAACAGTCCATCACTATAGATTATGATCCAATAAGTCCACAAAAACGAAATGAAAAATCTCTGATGCCTTGTCTATTTTAAGCGGATGACAAATTCGAAATAATGGCTCATTTTCATTTTGTATGAGCATTGCTTAGCTGTCGTAAGCATCTCTTTCCCTAAAATCTTCCATACGTTGGCGTACAACGCTTACCTGTTGAATGCGGGTACAAACAAAATCAGGATCTAAAAAATCTTGCTTATAAATTTCGTAATGGGTAAGATAAGTCTTAAGAAGCATTTCATTCGAAAAAAAATCAGCCAAAAAATACGCTTGCTCATAAACCATCAGCATTTCAAGATAGTACCTCACTATGGTCGCCATTGAACCAAAACGCATGGGTGCAACTCCCGTAGAGGCCATAAGATCTCTGGCTTTTTGAAAATTTTTAAGCCAGGCATGAATAACTGCTAAAAAAATTTTTATTTCAAGTGTCATTATAAAGCTGCCAAACATTTTGGCATTTACAACCGTATGATCATCTGTTAATTTAATAGACTTATCATTCATTACTTTTTCTGCCTCTATAACCAATTGCGCTACAGCTCCTTTATTATCTTGAGTTCTGAAACTCTCCCAACAGCTAAAGAGTGGTGCATTTCCTAATAAGCTATCTAAATTTTTTAGGTCTAGAGGATGTTCCACTAGAGATGGATTATCCTCCTCTTTTCTTTTAAAAAGCACTTCAACATATTCAAAATCACCACTATAATGCTCTTTAAAAGCTTTTGCTAAGGCCAAATACTTACTTAACTTATTGTTTTGTAATAATACTTTATTACGATAACGAAATGGAACTATAGGAGCTACGCTATCACGGTCTATAAAAGGTTTAAGCTCCGCTGGGATCTTATTCACATTTACCACCAGAAACCCATTGGGATCCTTTACTTCTATATGTAACTCTACATCATTGATCGCAAGAATAGCAACATTTTTATCGCTTTGTTCTTCCACTATTTCGAACCAGTCGTAAAAAAATCTTTCCATAGGTTTATTTAAGATTTAATAAAATAAATATATAAAATCTTTTGCTGAAATCACTTTTTTACAATCCATAGCGTTCTTAGTTGTATTGCTGTTAACTTATGTTAGGACGAGTTAGATAACGAAGCAATCTGTTTGTTAAAACCAACCATACCGTCGGTTACAGATCGCCACGCTCTGCCCTCATCCGATCCCGATAGCTCGGGACTATAGGATGAGACTTTAAACCAACTGATCACAGCGTGATAGCGTAGTAATAGGATGGTAAAAGGATAAGCTTCAATAAATATCTTGTTTGGCTTTATTTCTATTAGAAATTTAAATCACCGAATCAGTACTGGTATGAGGTCAAAATAGACAGTATGGAAAACCGCCTGCAACCCTCGCAGACGGGGGGCACCTATCCAATGGAAAAACTGCTAAACAACTAAATTCCTTTTATCCATCTACCAATCTATCCATTGACCATGCACCATCTACTATCAACCATTTGCCCATTTAATCCCTAATAATGACCAAGTATAGCTTAACTATAGGATGAGTATAGGATAAGCTTAGCGAAATACCTTGTTTTTGTTGAATACCAATTCCTTAATTTTTATGTCAAATCTCGGAATTGTGATTTCCGTCATATTCTATTTAAAGGAGGATGACTTACTTCGCGATGATTAAATAAAATAACATGAGTCATACTTTCCATATCCCTGTATTAGGTCTAGGTTACACCATTGATACCCCTTTAAAAGTTGCTCGTTATGGGATATCTTCTGTCATTTCTATTGTAGATGACCAAGTTATTGATCGGGCACATCAGCTTCATGCAAAAGATACAGATACCGCCTACTTGCCTATCCCTAAAAATGAAGTCGATAGTAGGGCTAAACGCATCACTGCTTACCTCAATATGGTGGATGAAATGGTCGATCAGCAATTCGAAGCACTCAAAACACAAGCTTTTGACCCCGATACTGACCTTAGCCGTTATTTTGATTTATTACCCGAGGATGCTCCATTAAAACAGGAATACCAACAAATGTTAGCCGTTGCAGATGCGGCAGAAAAACTTCGTTTACAGACTACTTTAAAGGCAAAGATGACCAAAGGCGCTATTGATGTAAACATCATGGCTAAAGTGGACAAAACCAATTATGCACCAGACGGAGTAGCTTTGGCGGAAGAATTTAATGATGCCATGGCTGCCTTAAGAGGTTTTGCGCAAAGCAACTTAAACGCTTCCTTGATCCTGTCGGCTGGGATGAATCCCCGATTATACAGCTACTTGGAGGTTTTTAAAGAATTCCTTCCGGATGCAGAACAGCAATTCAAGAAAAGAGTGATCCTCAAAGTATCTGATTTTAGATCGGCTTTTATTCAGGCTAAGTTTCTGGCAAAAAAAGGGATTTGGGTCTCGGAATTTAGGGTAGAATCGGGTTTGAATTGCGGCGGACATGCTTTCGCGACAGAAGGATTTTTACTTGGACCCATTTTAGAAGAATTTAAAGCTAAAAGACAAGAGATGATTTTGGAGCTTTTTGCACTTTACCAAAATGCCTTAATAATGAAGGGCTTTAACATCGCTGTTGCACCCGACCTCAAAATCAGTGTTCAGGGAGGGGTGGGGACTGCGGAGGAACATGACTTTTTATTGAACCACTATCAATTGGATGCCGTAGGTTGGGGTAGTCCGTTTTTATTGGTCCCCGAAGCCACAAATGTGGACCCAGAGACTTTAGCAGATTTAGCAGTCGCAGATGAAAAGGATTTCTACATCAGTGGCGCCTCTCCATTGGGGATTCCTTTTAATAATTTTAGTAAGAGTTCCGCGGAGCAACAAAGATTGCAGCGAATTGCAAAAGGCCGACCAGGCAGCCCCTGCGTTAAGAAATTCTTAGTATCCAATACCGAATTTACCGACCAACCCATTTGTGTCGCCTCCAGAGAATACCAAAACTTAAAAATCAAAGCACTGCAAAGCTCCAATCTGCCAGCAGAAATCTATCAACAAGAATTTGACCGCGTTACCGAGAAACTTTGTCTGTGCGAGGGTTTGGTCAATTCTTTTTTCATAAAAAATAAGGCTCTCAACCCCCGAGAAAATCATGCGGTTGCCATTTGCCCGGGTCCCAATACGGCCTTTTTTAAAAGAATATTTACTTTAAAAGAAATGGTGAAACATATTTACGGGGAACTGAATTTACTGGAAGGGATCAGTAGGCCACATCTCTTCATTAAAGAGCTGCAATTATATGTCGAATATTTAAATAAAGATATGAGCAATCAGGTGAGTGAGATCAATAAAAAGAAACAGCAGTCACTCCTGAAATTCAAACAAGAGTTGTTAAATGGCATTAGCTATTATCGTAACTTATACCCTAATATCGCCACCCTAAAAAGTAATTTTAAAGCGCAAATGTTGGAACAGTTAAATGAATTAGAACTTCGGATACAGGGCCTACAATTGGCGACCACTTGAGGCAGGGTTTTCTTGAGTTAAAAGGCGAATTATAAAAAAATCATTTCTAATACCACCTCGGCTCCGGCTTTTTCGTTGAGGTTTTGCATAATTTGGGTGCGCATCATTTTAAGTTCGTTTTTTACCACAGACGATTCTATTCTTAAGAAGAGCTTCTTATCTCGGATAAAGATTTCTTTTGTTCGGTTAGCCACTGCTTTTCCTACCACTTCTTCCCAAGAGGAAACGGCAAAAGTCTCGTCATATTTACCTTTTAACCGATAAACTTTGAGCATTTGATCCATGGCCTCCTTTAGGGTTTTGTCATTGGTTCTACTCATGATGGATCACACTTTGGTCAATTTGAAATGATTTCAAAGCTACACCTATTTCATCGAAAATATGTTTGACCCGTTTAGCATTGGTGTCGGTAATAAAAATCTGCCCAAAGTCATCTGCTGAAACCATCTTCATCAGTTTGGTGATGCGCAAATCATCCAGCTTGTCAAAAATATCATCCAACAGAAGTACTGGTTTAAACTTTTTCTCTTGATAAATGAAACTGTATTTTGCCAGCTTTAAGGCAATCAAGAATGATTTCTGCTGCCCCTGTGAGCCAAATTTCTTCATCGGCATCCCATGGATCTCGAATGTCAATTCATCTTTATGGATACCTTGGGTCGTCCTTTGCAGGATACGGTCCTTCTCTACCGATTTCTTTAAAAGGCTGCTGAAATCATCCGCCAACAAGGGCGAATCATAAACTAAGTTTACCGCTTCGGCTTCATCCGTTAAGTATTTATAATGCTGATTAAACACCTCGGTGAAAACGGCCATAAAAGCTTTCCGCTTTTCAAAAATCTTGGTCCCAGCCCTTATCAATTGCTCATCGAAAATCTCCAATAAAGTGGGATCATACTTACCGGTATCCGCAATTTGCTTTAAAAGCGCATTTCGGTTTTGTAAAGTCTTGTTATAGATGATCAACTCGTCTAGGTATCTCGCATCAGTTAAAGAGATCACCGTGTCCATAAATTTCCGACGCTCTTCGCTCCCATCCAAAATCAAACTCACATCATTTGGAGAAATCATCACCAAAGGAAACAAACCAATATGATCTGCCAATCGTTGATATTCCTTTTTATTTTTTTTAAACTGCTTTTTCTGGTTTTTGCGGATACCGCAAGAAATCACTTCGTCACTGTCATTCTTATCAAAAACCCCTTGTATCAGAAATAAATCACGCCCTTGTTTAATCTGCTGACTGTCTATCGGATTAAAATAACTCTTACAAAGAGAAAGGTAATGGATGGCATCTAATAAGTTTGTTTTTCCTGCTCCATTATTTCCGGTGAAAGCATTGGCTCCTTCAGAAAATTCAAGCTCCGCTTCATCATAATTTTTAAAATTTACCAGAGAGATTTTCTTCAGATACATGAGGCTAATTTAGAAAAATTGCTTGGCTTTATATTTCATAAATGGCATTTATAAAAGTAAAAATGTGCAGAAAACTCATTTCTTTGATTTATAGAGGCGTTATTTAACTATCTCATAATATTTTAACTAATTGGTTGCCGTTTTTAAGGAAAACACTATTTTTGCAATCTTTAATAAAACCAAAAAATGTCAAAAACACAAAAAGATCAATTATCAGACCTTACAGGTTCTTTGGGGAAGACGGGTGATTTTATTCAGGAGAATAGAAAAAGCTTATTAGTGATTGGAGGAACAGTTATCGGATTGATTTTACTATTTTTTGCCTATCAGTATTTTTATTTAGCACCAAGAGAAACTGAAGCGGTCAACCAAATGTTCAAAGCGCAACAATATTGGGAGCAAAAAGATTGGGACAAAGCCATTAAAGGCGATGGAAACTTCCCAGGATTTGAAAAAATCATTGACGAATATGACAATACAAAATCAGCAAATTTAGCTTACTACTACTTAGGTGTGGCTTATTTGAATAAAGGTGAGTATGAAAAAGCGGCAAATAATCTTACTAAATATAGTGGAGCTGATCCAATCATCGCTCCTGAAGCTTTAGGTGCTGCTGGCGATGCTTACGTAGAAATGAAAAACTACGATGAAGCGATTGTTTTCTTTAAGAAAGCTGCTTCTAAGGGTGATAACCTATTCGCTGCTCCTATTTATTTAAAGAAACTAGGCTTAGTTTACGAGGAGCAAAAAGATTTTAAATCTGCCGTAGATACCTACAAAAAAATTAAATCTGATTACCCTGAAAGCACAACAGCGACCAATATCGATATGTATATTGCCAGAGCAGAAGGAAAATTATAATCAAATCATCACATTTTAAAAAGGTTAGCTGAAATACAGCTAACCTTTTTTATTTTTATACCATGGCCACTCAACTTAAGAATTTATCTGATTTCTCGCATACCACTGTTCCTTCTGCAAAACCTTTTCGTTTCGGAATCGTAGTAGCTTCTTGGAATGCTGAAGTGACGGGAGCTCTTTATAAAGGTGCTTACGATTCGTTAATCAAGAATGGCGCAACAGCAGAAAACATTGTTTCGGTAGAAGTAGCTGGCAGCTATGAATTGATTTCTGGTGCAGACTTGATGCTAACGCATCAAAAATTAGATGCGGTAATTTGTTTAGGCTGTGTAATACAGGGAGAAACCCGCCATTTTGATTTTATTTGTGATGCGGTAGCGAACGGAATTTCGAACGTAGGTTTAAAGCATACCAAACCGGTTATATTTGGCGTTTTAACCACCGATAATCAGCAACAAGCTTTAGATAGAGCGGGTGGCAAACATGGCAATAAAGGAGACGAAGCTGCGATTACCGCGATTAAGATGGCGCAGTTAAGTTCCGACATAAAAGATTAATAGATAATTAGTGATATAATATTTAACTTTAATAAAAATTCAGCAATGAAAAAAGTGATCTATATTGTTTTAGCGGTAATGTTAGTAGGAACTATTTTACCAGCTTGCTCTCAAAAACTTTGTCCGGCCTATAACTCTTACCCAGAAGCAAGAAGTAGAAAGTAAAAACAATTTACCCCAAAACTCTCTTTAATCTAAAAAAATCATATGAAAAAAATATTCTTTTCAGGGCTATTCTTTATGGCGCTGTTGACCACTCTCCATGCACAAACTAAAGAACAAGTTATTGATAAAGTATGGAAAGCGGTTGGTGGTAAAAACACCTTTGAAAAAAGCAGGTACTTCCAATTTACTTTTGCAGTAGAAAGAGATGGAAAAGGAAACCCAGGAAGAGACCATATTTGGGATAGATATACAGGTGATTACCGTTTCGAATCGGTTACAGCGGGCGGAAAAAAGAATGTTGTGCTTTTTAATGTCAATACAAAAAAAGGTAAAGCTTTTGAAAATGGCGTTCAATTACCAGATTCTACAAGTGCAAAGTTAATCAAGAACGCTTATGCCGCTTTTATCAACGATAGCTATTGGCTAATGGTTCCTTTAAAACTGCAAGACCCAGGCGTAAATACAGCGCTCGAAGCCTCGGAAGAAGTGAAAGGTGTGAAGTGTGACGTCATCCATTTAAATTTTGACAAAGTAGGTTTAACTCCTGGCGATCAATACTGGTTATACGTAAATGATGACACTGGCGAGATCATCCAATGGAGATTTTTACTTCAAGGACAGAAAACTAGTTCTACTTTTGTATGGACGCCTTACGAGGATTTAGGTGGTGGATTGAAACTTTCGACTAAAAAAACCACAGAAGGTAATACTTCGATTTATTTCCCAACGGCAAAAGTATTATCAAACGTAGACAAAAACATTTTTATTAAGCCATGAATTGGATTCCCTTAGCAAACGAAAATCAGATTTCAGAAATTAAAGAAAATCAAGGTTACAGCGTAATTTTCAAACACAGCACCCGCTGTTCTATCAGCATGATGGCGAAGAAAAGAGTAGACATGGATTTAAATGACCTACCTGCTGATGTTAAACCTTATTTCTTGGATTTAATTAACCATAGAAACCTTTCTAGCCAAGTGGCAGAAGTTTTTCAGGTACATCACGAATCACCTCAATTATTATTAATTAAAGATGGGGAATGTGTGTTGGATCAATCACACGGAGATATTTCTATCGAAGAAGCATTAGAGTTAATTGCTTAAATAAAAATAAACAAAACATAAAAAGTCCCGATGAATAGTTATTTATCGGGACTTTTTGTTTACCAGCCAAAATTAACTGGTCTTTTAATATCAGGATGCAAACTATAGTGAACTGGGCAGGTTAATGCGGCATGTTCTAGAATTTTCTTTTGTTTGTCAGAATACTCCTCTTTTTTAGGGAAAGAGAAATTCGCATGAATCTCAGCTACTCTGCGTGGCTCTGCCTCCATAACTTTAGTCACTTCTGCAGTGGTGCCATCCGTATCAATTTTAAGATGAAATTTCTATTAGAAATGATTTTGAAGTTTTAAGATAATTTCTTATTTTTAAATTGTTTACCATCTACTAAAACAGACTATGAGAAAATTATTACTATTTGCAGGAGTTATTCTGTCTATAACAGCCTGCAAAAAAAGTGACCAAAGAAAATTTATTGAAGAAATAAGCGGCTCTTATACCATTTCTTCCATTACCTTAACCAAATCAGATTTAGTTACCGATTCAATTACATTTAATAATGCCGGAGAATTCTTCTTTGACAATTGTAAAATTGACGCAAATAAATCGCGTGGATTTTGTGAGGGTTATTATATTTTCAATAATGAACCTAAATTTAATTTTGGTTATAATTTAGCTAACGAATCGGGTGAAACCAGTTTAAGAATTCAGCTTAATAATTCTCCCACAACTCAACAAGAGTTAAATTTATTAGGCATTTTTAGCTTTGTGGAAGGTGTAGAGAATAAATTGATAATTAATTCAATAAGTTCAGTGAGTATTAACAATACAAAGGTTAAAGTTCGGCTAACTTTAACCCGAAATTAAAAGCAATTCATAATTTAATAATAGTAAAGCTTTCTGTTAATTCAGAAAGCTTTACTATTTACCAGCCAAAATTAACTGGTCTTTTAATATCAGGATGCAGGCTATAATGAACCGGGCAGGTTAATGCCGCATGTTCTAGAATTTTCTTTTGTTTGTCTGAATACTCATCCTTTTTAGGGAAAGAGAAATTCACATGAATCTCAGCTACTCTGCGTGGCTCTGCCGCCATAACTTTAGTCACTTCTGCAGTGGTGCCATCCATATCAATCGCATGCGTACGAGCGGCAATACCCATTAGGGTGAGCATACAATTTGCGAAAGACGTGGCTAATAAATCAGTTGGCGAAAAAGCCGCTCCATTTCCTTGATTATCAACTGGTGCGTCGGTAATGATTTCTGTTCCCGATTGCAAGTGTATTGCTTGTGTTCTTAAACCTCCTAAATAGGTTACTTTTGAAGTTGCCATAATTTTAAATTGAAATCAAATCTAAAAATATTATGGAAATGATAGATAATTTAGTGTTGACTTTCAAATTTAGCAAATGTCAAAAAACAAATAGAAGGCTTTGTAAGTTGGTGCATTGACAAAAACAATTAATACATTTGTGATATGATTGAATTACCAGTAATTCCGGCTAATCAAATGCAACGCAAGCCCGATTGGTTGAGAGTAAAATTACCCATAGGTAAAGAATATGCTCAAGTTCGAAGTTTAGTTGATGAACATAAGCTTCATACCATTTGTGAAAGCGGAAATTGTCCTAATATGGGCGAATGCTGGGGCGCTGGTACAGCTACTTTTATGATTTTAGGAAATATCTGTACCCGTTCTTGTTCTTTTTGTGCGGTAGCTACCGGGAGACCTTTAGCCGTGGATACCGACGAACCTAATCGGGTGGCCAATTCCATCAAATTAATGAGTGTGAAACATGCGGTTTTAACTTCAGTAGATAGAGACGACTTAAAAGATGGCGGCTCAATTATCTGGGCAGAGACTATCAGAGCCATCAGAAGAGAAAGTCCAGGTACCACCATGGAAACTTTAATACCTGATTTTAAAGGGGTGTGGGATAATTTATATCGTGTTTGCGAAGAAAAGCCTGAAGTTGTTTCACATAACATTGAAACGGTTAGACGGTTGACAAAAGAGGTGAGAATTCAGGCTAAATATGATAGAAGTATGGAATGCTTAAACCGCATTTCTGAATTTGGTTTACGCACTAAATCGGGCATTATGCTAGGTTTGGGTGAAAGGGAGGCCGATGTATTGGAAACCATGCAGGATTTAAAAGCTGCTGGAGTTCATGTTTTAACCATCGGTCAGTATTTACAACCAACAAAAAATCATCACCCCGTATTAGACTGGATTCATCCAGATCAATTTGCATTTTACAAAGAAAAAGGTAGAGAAATGGGCTTTAAAAATGTAGAAAGCGGACCATTGGTAAGATCATCTTACCATGCAGAAAAACACTTGTTTGATTTTTAATATTTCTTATTACCTTTAAAATATTGTGATTAAAACCAAAAAACTATTTTTAGAAGAGGCGGAGCTTGTAGAAGCATTAAAAAGCCAAAAGAAAGTTGGCGCTGATGCTTTGTACGAAATGTACGCTGGCTCTCTTATGGGCATAGTGAGTAGAGTCATCAGTGACACTGAGATTGCAGAGGATGTTTTGCAAGAAACATTCGTTAAAATCTGGAACTCCATTCAACAATACGACCCCACCAAAGGACGTTTATTTACTTGGATGGTGAATGTTGCCCGTAACCTAGCGATAGATAAAGTAAGATCGAAAGATTATAGAAACCACTCTAAAAACCAAGATTTAGAAAACCACGTAAATGACATCGATGAGACCAGAAACTCAACTTACAAACCCGAGCTTCTGGGAGTTAAAAATCTTGTTCAAAAGTTAAGACCTGAACAGCAAATCATTGTTGATATGATTTACTTTAAAGGATACACACATGTCGAGGTTGCTGACGAGTTAGCCATTCCTCTAGGTACTGTTAAAACACGCCTAAGAATGGGAATTATTGAGTTAAGAAAATATTTTAAATAGTTTGGAAAATTTACAATCATACATTGAATCCGGGATACTAGAACTTTACGTTTTAGGAGATCTGAATTCGACTGAAAGAGCCGAGGTAGAAGCGATGTGCAAATTGCATCCCGAGGTTAAAGTTGAATTAGACGAGATTGAGCTGATGATGAATAACATCGCTGATGATCTTACCCTAGAACCTTCAGAAAGAGTGCGAGAAGGTTTCTTTAATAGCATTACTTTTTCTGATGAAGAAGCAAAAATTGCTGCGGCTCCAAAAGAAGAAGCAAAGGTTGTTACTATCAATAGCAAACAACTGAATTTTTATAAATTCTCTTTAGCTGCCTGTTTAGCACTTTTATTAGTAAGTATTATTGCAGTCATCAATTTAAATAAAAATTTAAATGATTCTAAGGCACAAATTGCTAGCCTACAATCTAGTAACCAAAGCTTTGCTAATCAAGTAAATTATTTAGACAATAAAGTCTCTAATAGTGATAAGATTTTAAACATGTATTCAAACCCAGCCTATAAAATGGTGAGTTTAAAAGGGACTGCTAATTCTCCAGAATCTAATATTGTTGTTGCTTTTAACCCGAAAGAGGAAAAAGTAATGTTAGACTTACACAGCATGAAGATGCCGAAGAACGATGCTGAACATCAGTATCAGTTATGGGCATTAGTTGATGGAAAACCTGTTGACTTAGGTGTTTTCGATGCTGAATCTAATGAAATAGGTTTGAAAGGCATGAAATCTATTGGGAAAGCTCAAACATTTGCAGTTACCTTAGAGCCAAGAGGCGGTAGTGTTAATCCAACTTTAGAAAAATTAATGGTGATTGGTAACATCATTTAAGGTACCAACCATTCCCCCATAAAGCCAGATTTCTCTTTGAGAAATCTGGCTCTTTTGTTTGAATCAGACCCTATCTTCAACCAATCTATTTCAGTAACTTCAGTAGTTACTCCCACAAAATGATCGAATAGCTGCTCATCATTTCCATCTTTGATATAATCCACCTCCTTATTATTCTTGATAGTACTCGAAGGTGACAGAATTGTCGCGTAATCTCTTTTATTCCTAGACTTTAGAAGCTTCCAATATTGATGACTTATTTCATCTTGATGATGAATTTTAGCCAAGCCTTTGATCCTGATTTGTATCCTAGATTCCCCGTTATAAAACAGCCAAGAGACTTGAGGATTTTCTTGGATTTGATTAATTTTCGGAGATCTAAAATCTGAGTAAAATACCAAACTTTCTTCATTCTGAATTACAGCTCTCAGCACTACTGTTCGCAACTCTACCTCATTTTGATGGTTGGTGCCTAAAACAGGAAAGTGATAAGGATGAGTAGACGATTGAGCTGCAAGAGTTAATTCGTCCCAGCAATTCTTTATGATATCATTTAATTCAATCGAATTATCGTGATGAAGCAGTGGCATAAATTATAATCTATTATTTTGGTAATAATTCCCTTAATACATATGGGATTTGTTTGATTAAACTAGTTGCGGGAACCACGTACATCTTTTGTGCAAGTAACTCACCTGTATAACCATGACTAAATACAGCTAGCTGAACCGCTTTTTCAACAGGATATCTTTGCGCCAGCATACTGGTGATCATCCCAGTTAAAACATCACCCATTCCTCCACTTGCCATCGCTGGTGAACCTGATGAATTGAAGTAGCAAATCCCCTCAGGCGTAAAAATCATGGTGTATCTATTTTTCAAGATGATATAGACTTTTAATTTAGCAGATTGCTCTAATGCGGTTTCGATACGTTTCCACCAACTGTCATGGGTACCGAATAATCGATCGAACTCTTTCATATGAGGTGTCAAAACAGAGTTCTCAGGAATTTGATTGATCAACTCTTGGTTTTTAGCCAAAATATTAATGGCATCCGCATCTATAACGATCGGGCTTTTAAATTTATTTAAAACCTCTTTCATTAGATCAACAGCTTCAACATCAGTTCCTAAACCAGGACCTACACCAATCACCGTATAATTTTCCCATTTGATGTTTTTAAGCGTTTCTCTAGACGCATACATTGCTTCAGGAACTCTTGCATTTAAGGCTCTTAATCCACTTTCGGGGATTAATGCAGTTGTTAATCCTGATCCACTTTTATGGCAAGCCTCGGTACACAACAGGGCAGCTCCCATGGTTTCGTTCGCTCCTGCTATAATCAAAGCATGACCTAATAGCCCCTTATGCTCAAAAGGCTGACGGGCTTTGATATAATTTTGAACATCTCCCTTCCAAAACCAGAAAAATGGAGAAGCAGTACTTTGAATATAATTTTCGTCTAAACCTATATTGACAACTTTCCACTCTTTTATATAAGGACTAGAAATAGGTAATAAGAAGTTTAATTTGGGACGTTGAAAAGTGATGACCCAGTCAGCTTTGATCATATCTTCTCCCAATAACTCACCCTCACAAGGTAAGCCAGTAGGTACATCTACGCTTATTTTAAAACCCGGAAATTGATTTATTTTTCTGACCAGTTTTTCCCAATCCTTTTCTAACGGTTTGTTTAATCCCGACCCCAACAGTGCATCTATCACGACATCACTTTCCTGCAAATCAATATCACTAGCAGATTTTAGGTAAAAAATGGATGCATCTTTCAATTGTAAGCGCTCAAGATTCAATTCAAAGTCTTCGCTTGATTGTTTAGAAAAATCAGCAATAAAAACTTGGAGCTGATGATAACCTTCATCTAACAACATCCTTGCTATGGCTAATCCGTCTCCGCCATTATTCCCTTTTCCACAGAAAATTAAAATGCTTTTCTTTCGATCATTCAATCGTTCAATAAAAACCTTGGTGAAAGCTTTAGCAGCTCTTTCCATCAATTCAGATGAACGTATAGGTTCATTGATAATGGTGTAATGATCTGCTTCCTTTGTTTGTTTGGCGGTGAGGAGTTTTAGCATAATTTGATTAACTATTGGAAAACAGCAAATTAAAAATAATTGTTTGATACCTAAGAGTTTTAGGTATATTTGTTTAACGATGAAATCAAACTCATTATTTAAAGGTAGTTTAAATACCATCATTTTAACACTCTTAAAGCAAAATGATAGGATGTATGGTTATGAAATTACCCAAAAGGTAAAAGAGATGACCTCTAGCGACCTTATCATCACTGAAGGAGCACTTTATCCAGCTTTGCATAAATTAGAAGGAGATGGCTTATTAACAGTGAGTATTGAAAAAGTAGGAAACAGAAATCGAAAATATTATCAGCTAACTGAAAACGGTAAAACCGAAACTGTAAATCGTTTAAATGATTTAAAAGATTTTATAGAACAAATGCAATTGATTTTAAATACCAAATTAGCTACCCAATGAAAAATGAATTAACAGATGAACAAGTTGCACAGCTTTTTGAATTTACTAGAAAGCATTACGTAGAATATTATGATGTTCAGGTAGAATTGGTAGATCATTTAGCTTCATCAATTGAAACTGAGTGGGAGAAAAATCCTGAATTAGATTTCGATGCTGCTTTAAATAATGTATTTAGTGATTTTGGGATATTTGGATTCACGGATGTGATAGAAAGTAATGCTAAATCTATTTGGAAACAGCAAAGAAAGCTTTGGAAACAAACTTTTATAAGACAATTTAAATGGCCTAACCTTCTAAAATCAATATCTATTTGGATAATTTTATATGTTTCACTTTCTATATTTCCTGTAAAAATAATAGCAATAATTACCGCTTTGTCAATTATTCCTTTAAGTCTTTATTTTCTAATTAAAGAGCAGCAGTATTTAAAAAAATATAGTACTAAGAAATTGATTTTAACTTCGCAAAGGTTTATGTATTTGAGTCTTAGTTATATTCCTTGTTATTTATTACAATTTTTTGGCTCTTTTATTTATCAACAAGAACTATGGTTCATCAGTTCTTTATTTACTTTTTTATTTATTCTTGTTTTTGCCTACAGAGCTTGCTCTAAAGAAATTATTAATCTAGCTGAAACAAAATATCCCGAAGCTTTTAAAATTGCAAACGCCTAAGATTAACTTTCTTCCTCTCTCAACTTTTTGATTTTCTCCAACGCCATGACATCAATCTGGTCTTTTGGGCGATTGGCTGCTTTTTTAGATTCAATTAATTGGTTGATATGAAGAAATGGAACTAAAGTGTTTTCAATATCAGCTATTGATGCCATGTGATAAGCTTGTTCGAAAGAGTAATGTTCTAAACCTTTCACAGATGTCATGAGATCTAATCTTACACCATTATCGAGATAAAAGTCTGTCCAGCCTGGGATAAATTCGATTTTGAGTAAGCCGTCGAAATCTCCCATTCCAACATCTTTAAAAACTTGCTGTAATTTTTTCCTATTATCTATTGAATCTTCAATCCACATGTCAATATCGGAGGTGGTTCTGTAATAGCCATGTAGATTAGTAGCCACACCTCCTATCATGATAAATTTAAGCTGAAACTTGTTGGCAGAGCGCCAAAGATTAATGAAAGTTTCATTATAAATATCCATTTCTATTTGTCAGATTTTGGAGCGGGTTGGTGAGTGATTTTGGCGCTTCGAAACATTTTATCCATTTTCATCAGGGTGGTCATCATCAAAAACCGTTCTGTATAGGAATGTTTTAACGCATTACGCAGTAAATCCGTTTCTGCTTTTTCATAATCAGCAGCTGATTCTTGGACGATATTTGGATTTTTTTCTTCCATAAATGATTAATCTAATTTAATCATTTTAAGCTTAAATTAACAGAAGACTCCATCTCTTTTTTCAAAAATTGACCAGTGAAACTTTCTTTGACTTTGCATAATCCTTCTGGTGTTCCTGCGAAAACAATATTCCCTCCAGCGGATCCTCCTTCTGGACCTAAATCTATCACATGATCTGCTACTTTAATCACATCTAAATTGTGCTCAATAACCAAAACGGTATTTCCCTTATCTACAATTAGATTCAAAACACCCATCAATACATTGATATCTTCAAAATGTAACCCTGTGGTAGGTTCATCTAGGATGTAGAAGGTATTTCCAGTATCTTTTTTAGAAAGCTCCGTTGCTAACTTAACACGTTGCGCTTCGCCACCAGAAAGTGTGGTAGATGATTGCCCAAGTCGGATATAACCTAAGCCTACATCATTTAACGTTTTTATTTTACGATAAATTGAAGGAATATTTTCAAAAAAGACTACTGCATCTTCTACGCTCATGTCCAAAACATCGGCAATAGATTTTCCACGGAAACGGACTTCTAAAGTTTCTCGGTTATAGCGTTTCCCACCACATTCTTCACAAGGTACGGCTACATCGGGTAAAAAGTTCATTTCAATTACCTTCATTCCTCCGCCCTGGCAAGTTTCACATCTTCCACCTTTTACATTGAAAGAGAAACGTCCTGGCTTATAACCCCGAATCTGCGCCTCAGGCAGTGCTACAAAAAGGTTTCTGATATCAGAGAAAACACCAGTATAAGTGGATGGATTTGATCTTGGGGTTCGCCCGATAGCTGATTGATTAATCTCAATCACTTTATCTATATGTTCCAAACCTTTAATTTCTTTAAAAGGCATAGGAAGCTTTTTAGCTCTAAAGAAATGCTTATTTAAAACGGGATAAAGTGTTTCGCCTATCAAAGTAGATTTCCCACTTCCAGAAACGCCAGTTACACAAATAAGCTTCCCAAGAGGGAAATCAACGCTGACGTTCTTCAAATTATTTCCCATAGCTTTTTTAAGCGATAAGACTTTTCCATTTCCTTCTCTTCTCTTATCAGGGATAGCAATTTCTCGCTCTCCATTTAAATAGGACGCTGTTAAAGTATGGGTTTTGAGTAACTCTGCTGCGGTTCCTTGAGCTACAATTTCTCCACCATGAACCCCTGCTGCTGGGCCCATATCAATCACATAATCAGCCTCTAAAATCATGTCTTTATCATGCTCTACCACCAAAACGGTGTTATTCAAGTCACGAAGATTTTTTAAAGCTTTGATTAATCTGTCATTATCTCTTTGATGTAAACCGATAGAAGGCTCGTCCAAGATGTACATCACATTCATGAGTTGAGAACCAATTTGGGTAGCCAAACGGATACGTTGCGCCTCTCCTCCTGATAATGTTTTTGCGGTTCTATCTAAAGTCAAATAAACTAATCCTACATCTAGCAAGAATACGATTCTTGACCTTATTTCTTTAAGGATTTCTTTGGCAATGATGTTCTGACGCTCGCTTAATCTTTCTTCTAAACCCTCAAACCATTCTTGCAGTTTACTGATATCCATCGAGGCTAACTCGAAGATGTTTTTTTCATCCACTTTAAAGTGTAATGATTCTTTTTTTAACCTTGCACCTTCGCAAAGTGGACAGGTTTTCAACACTCTAAAACTATCTAAATCATCAGAAATTCCAGCTTTCTTCTCGTTCTGCTCCTCCAGCATCTTGATGATTCCATCAAAATGGATTTGATAATTTTGAACGTTCCACTTATTATACTCAACCGGAACAGTGAGTAATTCATCCGTTCCATGAAGTAATATGTCAATGGCTTTTTTATCCAATTTCTCCATCGGTTGGGATAAAGAGAAATTATATTTTTTAGCCAAAGCCTTAATCACTTGGAAAATCCAAGTTTCGCGATAATCTCCTAAAGGGGCTAAACCTCCATTAACAATGCTCAATTTAGGATAAGGAATCACGGATTCTTCATCCACATCAAAAACATACCCCAAGCCATCACACTCAGGGCAAGCACCATAGGGTGAGTTGAAAGAGAATGAATTAGGTTGTGGTTCATCGTAAGAAATCCCCGTAGTTGGGCACATCAAATATTTGGAAAAATGATAGGTGTTATTTTCTTTATCTGAGATTTTGATAATTCCTTTAGCAATCTTTAAAGCTGATTGAATAGAGGTATATAAACGCTTTTTATCCTTTTCAGAAACTACTAAACGATCGACTACGGTTTCAATATCATGGATTTTGTAGCGATCTACCTGCATTTTAGGAACTACATCTACAATCTCTCCATCTACTCTTACCTTCAAATAACCTTGCTTTCTAATCTGCTCAAAAAGCTCGCGATAATGTCCTTTTCTTCCTTTTACAACAGGTGCTAAAATATTGATCGGCTTGCCATCAAACTGGGTTAAAATCTGATTTAATATCTGATCTTCAGACATTTTCACCATCTTTTCTCCAGTATTATAAGAGTAAGCATCCCCAACTCTGGCATATAACAGACGCATGAAATCGTAAATCTCGGTAATGGTACCTACCGTTGACCGTGGATTTTTAGAAGTCGTTTTTTGCTCAATAGCAATCACTGGACTTAAGCCAGAAACTTTGTCTACATCTGGTCTTTCCATCCCTCCCATAAATTGACGAGAATAGGCAGAAAAAGTCTCCATATAACGCCTTTGACCTTCTGCATAAATGGTATCAAAAGCCAAGGACGATTTCCCCGAACCACTTAAACCTGTAATGACTACCAGTTTATTTCTAGGGAAAGAAATATCTATATTTTTTAAATTATGAACTCTGGCACCGTAAACTTCAACTTCACTTTGTTCTCCCAGGTCAATTTGTTTCTTACTCATAAAAAAGCTTTCTCTGCTTATAAAAAAATGAAAACTGCTTTTGTTTTAAAGCTTGCAAAATTAGCGAAAAAAGGCGGGATATTTATCTGAGGCTTACTCTTCGGAATGTCATTTCTAATTGGTTATCTCTAAAATTAATTGAAAAATCATTTTTGATTCTGAATGAAAAACCTAAATTTAAAAATGCAATTTGGAAAAGTAGAAGACCCCTTAAAAATAGATTTTAGCCTTCCGGCTGATGCAAAAGAAACAAAAGAAATTTTGTCAAAAACTAAAACTAAGAATAGTTTTGATGCTTATGTAGGTTGCGCAAAATGGAACAAAGCTGATTTAAAAGGTTTTTATCCGAAGGGGACCAAAGATGAATTGACTTATTATGCCACACAGTTTAATTCGATTGAGCTGAATGCCACATTTTATAATTCGCCAAGTATTGATCAGGTTTTGACCTGGAAAGAAAAAACACCAGAAAATTTTAAGTTCTTCCCGAAAATTACGAATACGGTGAGCCACTATCGCAGGTTAACTAATATTCATGAACCTTTAACTCATTTTTGCGATGCCATTAGTAATTTTGAAGAGAAATTAGGAATGATATTTCTACAATTACACGATAACTTTAAACCTAAAGATTATGATCGGTTAGAAGCATTGGTTAAAGAATTTCCGAAATCAATTCCATTGGGAATTGAATTAAGAAACGAAGAATGGTTTACCGATGAAACTATTGCTAAAAAAGTATTTGATTTATTTAGCAGTCATCATATCTCAAATATTATTGTAGATACTGCGGGAAGACGCGATATGCTACACATGAGATTAACCACTTCCAAAGCTTTTATTCGTTATGTTGGCGCAAACGATGAAAGTGATTATCAAAGACTAGATGATTGGGTTGAACGAATTGCTATATGGAAAAAAGAAGGATTGCAGCAATTGTATTTCTTTGTTCATCAAAATATAGAGAAAGCTTCACCATTATTATCTGCCCATTTTATTAAGAAGTTAAATAAGGCGGTAGGCACCGACTTGAAAGTTCCAGTTTTAGCTGATGACGATCCAAGACTTTTTTAAAACAAAAAGAGGCTGTCTCAAAAAGCGAGAACAGCCTCTTTTTTTGTCAATTTATTTGGACAGGTGGTGGAGAACGTTTTCTTCTGAGCGATTCTCAGCCCGTCCATTTTATTTTTGAGACATCCTCTTTTAAATATTTATAGATTTTTAATTACTATTTATAAGCCAATAGTTTTCTGGCATTTTGGATTTTATAACCATATTCTTCTGGATGTTCAATCACCTCTTTCATCGATATTAAGCTATAAACATATTTTCCAGTCTCATGATTTAAATCAAGTTTGAAATAATCATCCTGATTTTGTTGAGCAATTTTTCTTCTCATTCTTCCCTCTCCTCCATTATAAGCCGCTGCAGTTAATGTCCAACTGTTAAATTGCTTGTGCAGGTCTCTAATATATCTTGCTGCAGCAACAGTTGCCAACCTTACGTTCAAACGTTCATCCACATTTTCATTTACTGTCAAACCATAATCCCTAGCTGTTTGCGGCATAAATTGCCATAAACCAGCAGCACCTTTTGGTGAATATTGACCTCTTTCCATTCCGCTTTCTATTAAAGGGACATACTTAAAGTCTTCGGGAATACCGTAATGTTTCAATATTGGTTCGATTATAGGAAACCAAACCTCGGCTCTTTGATGTAACTTAAGGGTTTGCATACTAGAATAAGAATTCGCTTTTAGCGCTTTTCTCATTTTTACTTCTATATGTTTATCACCTGTTGGCAATAATTCATTTGCAAAATTCAAATCCTTATAGAAATCGCTTTCGGCAAGCTTTCTTGCGTCTACGATATCGGGTTGATTTACATTAGCCGAACTTGTAGAGTAGCTGTAACCAAACATTTTTGTGAGCACACAAATTGTCAACATTAGGCTACAAGCAACTATGTATTTTACTCTCATAATTCTTGTTTTATATTCACAGCTTCGAAAAGCTGGGCAAAGGTACTATTTATATTGCACATTATCAAATAGTTACCAAAACGCGTTCCTTCAGACTTTATTATCTTAACCAAATCGAGCGAAAATTTACTCGTCAATTTCAATATATAAAGTTCTGATTTCTAAAGTTTTTTGTAACTTTGCGACCCTTTTAAAGGATAATTAAAAACAAAAAGATGCCATTCAATAAAAACAGGAACAGTCGTGATGACAAATCCGGAAAAGAATCAAAAAGATCAGACAGATCTGAATCTACCAGCAGATCTAAATCCGAAGGTCACTCATCAAAATCTTCGTCAAGTTTTAATACCGAAAGAAAGCCTTACGGTGATAAAAAAGAAAATCTAGGAGACCGTAAACCTTACGGAACAAGAGAAGGAAGTGGAAGCAGTTACAAAGACAAAAAGCCTTACGGAACAAGAAGCGAAGGATCATACGGTGATAAAAAACCTTATGGTAGCAGAAGCGAAGGATCTGGAGAACGTAAATCTTACGGAGATAAGAGAGAAGGGGGAAGTGCTTATGGCGATAAAAAACCTTATGGCAGCAGAAGCGAAGGATCAGGAGAACGTAAATCTTACGGAGATAAGAGAGAAGGCGGAAGTGCTTATGGCGATAAAAAACCTTATGGCAGCAGAAGTGAAGGATCAGGAGAACGTAAATCTTACGGTGATAAAAGAGAAGGCGGAAACGCTTATGGCGATAAAAAACCTTACGGCAGCAGAAGCGAAGGATCGGGAGAACGCAAATCTTATGGAGATAAGAGAGAAGGTGGAAGCGCTTATGGCGATAAAAAACCTTATAGCAGCAGAAGCGAAGGATCTGGAGAACGTAAATCTTACGGTGATAAAAGAGAAGGTGGAAGCGCTTATGGCGATAAAAAACCTTATGGCAGCAGAAGCGAAGGATCAGGAGAGAGAAAAACTTACACAGATAAGAACTCTTTTGCAGATAGAAAAGCCTATGGCGACAAAAGAAATAGTAGCGAAAGAAAACCATTCGGCGATAAAAAAGAAAACTTTAGCGATCGCAAACCTTTTGTAAGTAGCGACAGAGATTTTGGAACAGAAAAAAGAGAAAACTTTGGCGAACGTAAACCTTTCAGAGGTGAAAGAGATGGAGAACATAAAAGATCTATCAGCGATCAGCCTTTCAGAGGAAAATTAGACCGTTCTGCGGATTCAACAGAATTTAATGACGATCAGGTAAAACTGAGAACCAAAAGCAGCAATTCGAAATCTTTCAAAAAAGATAGCAACGAGTTAATACGTTTAAACAGATTCATCTCTAATTCTGGAATTTGTTCCAGAAGAAAAGCCGATGAGCTCATTGCAGCTGGTGTGGTTTCTGTAAACGGAGAAGCTGTTACCGAGTTGGGCACCAAAGTAAATCCATCTCAAGATGAAATCCGCTACAACGGCGAATTGCTGAAACGTGAGAAAATGGTTTATGTTCTTTTGAATAAACCAAAAGATTATATCACCACTACCGATGACCCACAAGAACGTAAAACGGTAATGGAATTGGTAGAGAAAGCCAGTAGAGAACGTATTTATCCAGTTGGAAGATTAGACAGAAACACCACAGGTTTATTACTTCTAACCAACGATGGTGATTTGGCCGATAAATTATCGCATCCAAAAAACAGCATCAGCAAAATTTATAATGTTGAATTGAGCCGTAATTTAACTCAGGGTGATTTCAATAAAATTGCTTTTGGTTTAGAGTTGGAAGATGGTTTCATCAAACCAGATGATTTAAGATATGTGACTGGTGGCGCTAAAAACGAAATCGGGATTCAAATTCATAGCGGTAAAAACCGAATTGTAAGAAGAATTTTTGAAAGTTTAGGCTACGAAGTAGAGAAATTAGATCGTGTGATTTATGCCAACTTAACCAAGAAAGATTTAACCCGTGGTCGTTGGAGATATTTAACAGAACAAGAAGTGATTCAGTTAAAGCATTTCACCAAAGCTGCCAATTAGGGCGTTTTAACACGCTGTTCGTTTATACGCCTGCAGGCATTAAGCTCAAAGGCCGGTATTCACTGCCATCGTTAACGCAAAATCTATAATAGTTATAAAACAAAGCCCTCGATTTAAAAATCGAGGGCTTTGTTGTTTTCTAATAGAAAACTTTTAACTTTGTTCACTATAAGTAAACTATAAATGTTTAATATTATTAATCGAAAAACGCTTTTAGCTTATGCCCAAGAATATCCTAAAGCTAAGAATGCTTTGTTTGAATGGTATTACGAATTTTTAAATGCTGATTTTAAAAACTTCCAAGAGCTGAAAGTTATCTACAAAAGTGCAAGTTTAGTAGGTGACGACCGTGTGGTGATTAACATCATGGGAAATCATTTTCGGTTAGTGATTAGAGTTGTTTTTGTTTACAAAGTGATTCAAATCAAATGGTTTGGCACTCATAAAGAGTATGATAAAATTGATGTAACAAGCATAAAATTTAAAAACTAATGAATTTACATATCTTAAAAACAGACCAAGACTATCAGGAATTATTAAATTGGGTTGATGCCCAATTTGATTTAAGTGTTGCTCCAGATAGTAAATCTGGTGAAGATTTACAAGTTGCTTTACTATTGATTAAACAATATGAAGATGTACATTTTTCTATTCCAAAACCCGACCCACTTTTGGTAGTGAAGCAAAAAATGGAGGAAGAAGGTTTGAAAAACAAAGATTTAACAGAATGGATTGGTAGTAAAAGCTACGTATCTTCTTTACTGAGTGGAAAGAAACCTTTAACGCTTAAAATTGCTAAAGTACTGCATCAAAAATTAGGAATTCCTGCTGAAGTGTTTTTGGCTTAAATAAATTATATTTAATACTCCATGGTCTGTGTCCTCACAGACCATTTTTGTTTAATTGACTTTCTGTCTTTAAAGACAAAGACCGAATTTGAAAAAGGCGTCATGTTGACGACAGAAAACATCTCACCTGCATGATTTAGGCGAATTGAAAATCCATTTTATTTTAATTTCGAGATGCGCAAGCTAACATCTCGAACAGAATTGTTTATTCTAAACTGAACTTAAAAATGCGAGAATTAAGCGAAGATATATTTATAACGCAGGTTATTACTCTTGCTCCGCCAGATTTTCCTTTTCCTTTTGAAGATATTGCTAATCTTATTTTATAGCAATTATTACCTAAAGCAACTCCCAATATGGGTTGTTGTTTTAAGTTATCAATTAATTCAATCAGTTCTGATTTTAGAGAGGGATATTTTTTAACTAGTTTTTTGAATTGTTTATCAAAATATTCGATAGTGTAAACATCATAAGCCATCTAATAATTCACTAACAGGTTTAGTTTTCAATTTACCCGAGTCAATCATTTCTGAATTTTTAAAGGCTTGTTTTATTTCCTTTATTTCAGTCAATAAATCAGCTTCTTTATCTGTGATTTTTTCCACCTTAACATCTGTGAAGCTTTTTAAAAAATCCATTATTGAGCTTATTTATCTGATTGAATGTCTAAGAATAATTTCATAAGCTTAAATCGAACTCAAAAATAACGATTTTTTTATTGAATTGTAAATTGAGGTATTATTCTATAAAAAAAGCCGTTCAAACTTAATCTGAACGGCTTAATGTATGATGAGATGCTTCCTATCGTCAGCATGACGGCAAGAAGAAAATTATTCTAATAACAATACTTATTCGCTTCTATCAATTGTTTCGCAACTCTTTGACGAGCGTTTTTAATATTGAAAGGCGCTACTTTTGTAAATCGGCGTAAGCCCATTAACATCATGTTTAACTCATCGCCTTCGGCGAAAGAGTTTAAAGCTTCTTTACCTGCTAAAGCTGTTTTATCAATGGCTGTTTGTAGATAGATACGCATCATGTCTATTTGCCCAGCACAAGCTTCTTCACCACGTATGGAAACTAATTTTTGAACACGTAAAATGGTAGATTCTGCAACGTAAACCGAACCAATGATATCGGCAATGTTCATCAAAATCTCTTGTTCTTTGCTAAGTGTCATCATTAGTTTTTGCACCGCTGCCCCTGCAATCATCAAACCTGCTTTTTTCAGGTTTTTCAAGGTTTTTAGTTCTGCTGCAAATAAAGAATCGTCCTCATCACCAAATTCTGGAATCGACATTAACTCGCCTGCAACTGCTGTAGCTGGTGTCATTAAATCTAACTCGCCTTTCATGGCTCGTTTCAATAACATATCTACAATTAGTAAACGGTTAATTTCATTTGTTCCCTCGAAAATACGGTTGATACGGCTATCGCGGTAAGCTCTGTCCATTGGTGCATCGGCACTGTAACCCATTCCACCATAAACCTGTACGCCTTCATCTACAATGTAATCCAATACTTCTGATCCCCAAACTTTGATAATTGCACATTCTACGGCAAATTGCTCGGTAGATTTTAGTTTGGCTTTACTAGAATCCATACCATCGGCCACTAGTTGATCGTAAGCATCATCAATGTTTTGACCTGCTCGATAAGATGCGCTTTCTACCGCAAAATTACGGGTTGCCATTTCTGCCAATTTATAACGAATAGCACCAAATTTAGAGATGTTTAAACCAAACTGAACTCGTTCGTTAGAATAGTTGATAGCATAATCCAATACTTTACGAGAAGAACCAATGGCTGCTGCTCCTAGCTTAATTCGGCCTATGTTTAAGATATTAACGGCAATTTTAAATCCGTTTTCTCTTTCTGATAATAGATTCTCTTTTGGGACAGGACAATCATTAAAGAAAACCTGACGCGTTGATGAACCTTTAATTCCCATTTTATGCTCCTCAGGATTCATGGTGATGCCACCAAATTCTTTCTCTACAATAAATGCAGAAAGGTTTTTATCATTATCAATTTTTGCGAACACAATAAAAATATCAGCAAAACCACCATTAGTGATCCACATTTTTTGTCCCGTGATGATGTAATGTGTTCCTTCGGCATTTAAAACTGCTTTGGTTTTTCCTGAGTTAGCATCCGATCCTGAGTTAGGTTCAGTTAAACAATAGGATGCTTTCCACTCGCCAGTGGCCAGTTTAGGAATATATTTATCTTTTTGTTCTTTGTTTCCGTAATATAAAATTGGCAAAGTACCAATTCCTGTATGGGCAGAAAGCGCCACTGCAAATGAATGACCTGCACCGATAATATCGGCCACTAACATAGAAGTATTAAAGTTTTTACCAAAACCGCCATACTCCTCTGGTATAGATACTGCTAATAAACCTAGCTCTCCAGCTTTATCCATTAATGATGGCATTAAACCTTCTTCCTGTTTATCAATTCTATCCAAATTTGGATATACTTCTGCTGCTAAGAAATCCTCACAGGTTTTCTTAATCATTAAAGATTCTTCATCAAACTCTTCAGGAATAAATACGTCCTGAAAATCTGTTTCAGTGATGATGAATTCACCTCCTTTTGTTTTTGTTTTTACGTCTTCCATTTTCGTTTAAGTATTGCGTAGAGCAAATTGCGTATTGAGACTCTTTGCTCTATCTATTATTATGTTTATTCTGTAGGTATCGCAATACTCAAATCGCAATACTCATTACTAGTTACAACATTTCAAAAATCCCAGCTGCACCTTGTCCGCTTCCTACGCACATGGTGACCATGCCGTATTTCTGGTTTCTTCTTTTTAATTCATTAAATATTTGTACCGATAATTTAGCTCCTGTACAACCTAGCGGGTGACCTAAAGCGATAGCGCCACCGTTTACATTTAACTTTTCAGTATTCAAATCTAATTTTCTTGTGATGGCAATAGATTGCGACGCAAAAGCTTCGTTTAACTCGATTAAATCGATATCATCTAACTTCATGTTAGCTTGTTTTAATGCCATTGGAATAGCTTCAATTGGACCAATTCCCATAATACGTGGAGGGACTCCTGCTACTGAGTAACTTACTAAACGAGCGATTGGTTGTACATTTAGTTGTTTCAACATTCTTTCTGAAACTACCAATACAAAAGCTGCTCCGTCTGATGTTTGTGAGGAGTTACCTGCTGTTACCGATCCACCTGCTGCAAAAACTGGTTTCAATTTGGCTAAAGCCGATAGCGAAGTGTCTGCTCTTGGACCTTCATCTGTATCTACCACATATTCACGGGTTTTCTTCTTCATATTGGCATCCAGATAATTTTCTTTTACCGTTATTGGAAGAACACCATCTTTTAAATGACCATTTTTTATCGCAGCTAAAGCCTTTTGATGAGATTTCAAAGCAAATTCATCTTGGTCTTCTCGGTTTACGTTATACTCTTTTGCAACCGCCTCGGCAGTTAAGCCCATACCCCAATACCAATCTGGGTTTTTCAATGCAACCTCTGGGTTTGGAACAATTTTCCATCCGCCAAAAGGCATTCCACTCATCACTTCTACCCCACCGGCAATGATACAATCTGCCATGCCTGCTTTGATTTTTGCTACCGCAGTTGCGATGGTTTCTAAACCGGATGCGCAATAACGGTTAACTGTCACTCCTGGAACTTTATCCGTATCCAAAGCCATTAGAGAAATCATTCTTCCAATGTTTAAGCCTTGTTCAGCCTCGGGTGTAGCGTTACCCACAATTACATCGTCTATTTGCTCTTTATCCAAATTAGGTACCGATGCCACTAGTGCTCTAATCACTTCTACAGCTAAATCATCAGCTCTGGTGAAGCGAAAAACTCCACGAGGTGCTTTACCTACTGCTGTTCTATATCCTGCTATAATGTATGCTTCCATGTCTTTTTTGTATTGAGTAGGGCGTATTGAGTATTGAGATAACTTGCTTACGTCCTAATTTATTTACTTAATGATAATTGAAGTTTATAATTCATTTTTTGAATTTCATCGATGGTCTCTAAAATTTCATTTGTAGATTTTTCATCAATAAATTCAATTTATTTGCAATCATGAGTTGAGTTTGTAATTCATAAGCTGAACCATTAGCTATTCCTAAAAACTGCTTGAATTCACCTTTTGTATTTCTTCCAGCACCTTCCGAAATATTAGAAGGAATTGAAACCGCACATCTTCTTATCTGAGAAGTTAATCCGAACCTTTCATCTGAAGGAAATTTAGACGACAAATCATAAACTTGAACCGACAAATCCATTGCCTTATTCCAAATTTTTAATTCTTTAATGTTGTGCATTTCCTATCTTAATTTTTCTTCGGTTTTACAAGTTCTCAATACCCAATACTCAAATCGCACTACTAATTACGCAACGGTTTCCCCTTAGTAATGATACTTTGTATTCTTTCCAATGTCTTCTTCTCTCCACACAAACTCAAAAATGCTTCACGTTCCAAATCCAGTAAATACTGTTCGGTTACTAAAGTTGGTGCTGATAAATCGCCACCGCACATGACATAAGCTAATTTTTGAGAGATTTTTTGATCGTGGTCTGAGATGTAATTTCCAGAACGCATGGTATTTGCTCCAGCGTACATCATTCCCAAACCGTATTTACCTAATACTTTAATATCGGTTCTTCTAACGGGTTGGGTGTACCCAGCATCAGCCAGTTCTAATGCTTTTTCTTTGGCATCGGCGATCAACCTACTCTTATTCATAGAAATAGCAAATTTATCTTTTTGCAAGTAACCTAAATCATAAGCCTCTAGACCTGATGTAGATACTTTAGCCATTGCAATGGTCAAAAATTTATCTTTTAATATATTTTGCTCTATTTGATCTTCTCCAAAACTGTCTGATGCTCTTAAGGCAAACTCTTTGGTTCCACCGCCGCCGGGAATTAATCCTACTCCAAACTCTACCAAACCCATATAAGTTTCGGCACTCAATTGCACATGATCAGCATGTAAAGCAAATTCACAACCGCCACCTAAGGTCAAATTATGTGGAGCAACTACTACCGGAATAGATGAATATCTAATCCTCATGGAAGTATTTTGGAATAGCTTAATCGCCATATTTACTTCGTCCCATTCTTGCTCTACAGCCATCATGAAAATCATTCCCACGTTTGCACCAGCAGAGAAATTAGCGCCATCATTTCCAATCACTAAACCTCTATAATCTTTCTCGGCAATGTCGATGGCTTTATTAATTCCCGCTAAAACTTCACCACCAATGGTGTTCATTTTGGTATGAAACTCTAAGTTCAAAATGCCATCACCCAAATCCATTAAGGTAGTTCCAGCATTTTTCCAAATGGTTTTATTAGCTCTGATGTTATTTAAAACAATAAAAGCATCCTGACCAGGATTAACTTTATAAGATTTTGAAGGGATATCGTAATAAGTCTTATTTCCGCTATCAATTTTATAGAAAGAGGTATGTCCGGCGGCTAACATTTCGGTAACCCAAGCTGCTGGAGTTTTGCCATTAGCTTTCATCATTTCTACACCTTCTTTTACACCTACCGCATCCCAAACTTCAAACGGACCTAACTCCCATCCAAATCCTGCTCTCATGGCATCATCAATACGATAAGTTTCGTCTGATATTTCTGGAATTCTGTTAGAAACATATTCAAATAATCCTGAAAAGGAAATTCTAAAAAACTCTGCAGCTTTATCTTTTCCGGCTGCAAAAACTTTCATCCTTTGACGAAGGTTCTCGATAGGTTTTGTAGCCTCTAGCGTTGCAGATTTCACCTTGTTTTGTGGGCGATATTCTAAAGCTTTTAGGTCTAAAGCTAAAATCTCTGTTCTGCCATTGGCATCTTTTGTCTTTTTATAAAACCCTTGACCTGTTTTATCGCCTAGCCATTTATTTTCTTGCATCTTTTTAACGTAGTCTGGCAAAACAAAAACTTCTTTTTGCTCGTCGTTAGGAACGTTTTGCGCTAAACCGTTAGCTACGTTAATCATGGTATCTAAACCCACCACATCGGTGGTACGGAAGGTTGCAGATTTTGGTCGGCCTAAAGCAGGACCAGTAAATTTATCTACTTCTTCTACCGTTAAATCCATTTTCTCTACCAAATGCAAAAGCGACATGATGGAGTAAACGCCTACCCGATTTGCAATAAATGCAGGAGTATCTTTACATAAAACGGTAGTTTTACCTAAAAATTTATCGCCATAATGCATCAAGTAATCTATAATTTCTTGATCCGTATCTGGCGTTGGAATAATTTCTAATAACCTTAAGTAGCGTGGTGGGTTAAAAAAATGCGTTCCGCAGAAATGCTTTTTAAAATCCTCTGAGCGTCCTTCGGCCATCATGTGGATTGGAATTCCAGATGTGTTTGAAGTAATTAAAGTGCCTGGTTTTCTAAATTGCTCTACTTGATCGTAAACTAATTTTTTGATTTTAAGGTTTTCTACCACCACTTCAATTGTCCAATCGCAATTGGCAATTTCTTTCATGTTATCCTCAAAGTTTCCGGTTTTAATTTTGTTTAAAACCGCTTTATTATAAACCGGAGAAGGATTAGATTTTGCTGCAAATAATAAAGCATCGTTCACAATTCTGTCCCTAACCGCTGGGCTTTCTAACGTTAAGCCTTTAGCTTGCTCCTTTTCATTTAATTCTCTGGGAACGATATCCAAAAGCAAAACTTCTACTCCAATATTCGCAAAGTGGCAGGCGATACGTGAACCCATGATTCCCGAACCTAATACCGCTACTTTTTTGATTGATCTTTTCATATATTGATTTATTCTTGTTTATAATTGGTAGTTAAATCGTTAATGGTTTTTAAGGAATCCACTAATTGCAATTTATCTTGTTCTGAGAGATGAATATTTAAATAGTCATTAAACTTCCTTACTACCACCCTAGCTAAATGACGCTTCTCTTTTCCTTTTTCTGTTAAATACAATTTTACAGATCTCTTATCTGTTTGATGACCTTCCTTGTATATTAAACCATCTTGTTGTAGATTACTTAACATTCTACTCAAGCTTGTTGATTTTAAACCTAAGAGTGCCGCAACTTCCGAAACCGTAGTTCCTTCATGTTCATCAATATTGATTAATAAATATCCAATAGATTGTGTGATGCCAAACTCAGATGCTAATTGATTGTACTTATTGGCTATATTTTGCCAAGTGATCTTTAGAAAATAATCTATGGTTTCTTGATGATTCATTCAGAAATTATGATTGGTATTCCAAATATAAGGAACTTAAATTTACTATGCAAGCATAATAAATTTAAGATTATTATTCCCTAAATTGGATAGGAAGCAATTTAATTTATAAGATTTATTTGCAATTGCTGATTATACCATTCTAATAGAAAATAGACCTGCCTCCCCGGTTAATTCTGAAAAAGTGTACTATTTTAGTGTATTGATAGATGTTGATTTTAATTTTATTAATGATATTTTGGAAGAAAAAACTATTGACATCATATCTTATAAAGTGCAATTGCTGATGGCACAAAATGTTTATTCTATGTTTTAAAAAAAATGGAACAACTATTGTATAAAACCTATCATCAGTAGAGTTGGTTATCTGCTGCGTCAAATTGTTAATCTTTTTAGATTTGGATATATTTTAAACATTCTTGGGATGATTGACATTATAAATAATTTGTAATTTTAGCATTTATACATTTGAAAAAAACAGTCCTTATATTCGACGATGATGTTAATATTTTAGAGCTATGTTCTATCATATTAACCGAATGTGGTTATCATGTTGAAGTTTCAGAAACATCACATGATATTATTGAAATAGTAACTAAAATTAAACCTGATGCCATTTTGATGGACAATTGGATTCCTGATATTGGCGGAATTGAAGCTACTAGATTGTTAAAAAAACATGCTGAATTCAATAAAATACCAGTTATATACTTTTCCGCAAATAATGATATTCAAACATTAGCTAAAAAAGCTGGGGCTGACGCACACTTGGCTAAGCCCTTTGATTTGAATGATTTAGAAAGCTTAATGAAGGCGGTTATGGAAAAATAATTTTATAGGTAGATTTTGTACTAATAAAGTGATTGTATAAAGTTACTGCATTGACTTCTTTTCTTTTTTACTCCACTCTAAAAATAAAGAAAGCACAAACCAATATTTAATTGAGAAAACGCCTCATCTAATATCCCATCTTAGAATCGTCTCCTCTTGGATCAGCACCTCCTTCATAGTATCCCCATTTATTTAATAAAATAGCATCGCACCTTCCGATATTACCTCTTTCTAAGATTTTATACCCTTTATGAGTTAGCTTTTGTGATGTTAAACTATCTAAGGCGTCTTTTTCTATATAAATTAAATCTGGTAACCACTGGTGATGAACTCTTTTAACATTTACCGCCTTTTGAATAGACATTTGATAATCAATAACATTTGTTATCGTTTGTAAAACGGTGGTGATAATTGTCGATCCACCTGGTGAACCTACCACCATAAAAAGCTTCCCATCTTTTTCAACAATAGTAGGCGTCATAGAGCTTAACATTCTTTTATTGGGCTGAATGGCATTTGCTTCTCCACCTACTAAACCATACATGTTTGGTGTTCCTGGTTTAACACTAAAATCATCCATCTCATTATTTAATAAAAACCCAGCGCCCTTAACAAAAACTTTTGCTCCAAATGAGCCATTAAGCGTAGTTGTGATAGCCACCGCATTACCGTCCTTATCTGTAATAGAGAAATGCGTGGTTTGTTCGCTTTCTTTACCTTTAAAGTCTCCAGCTAAAATTTCGCTACTTGGTGTAGCTTTATCAAAACTAAAGTTATTCATTCTATTTTTTAAATAGCTTTTTGATAGTAAATTCTTGATGGGAGCTTGGTAAAAATCTGGATCTCCTAGATAGGTTGCCCTATCTGCATAGGCTCTTCTTTCTGCCTCCACAAAAATTTGAGTGGATGAATCCCCATGAAAAGGATATTTAGCCAAAGGGTAATTTTCTAATGTTCCTAAAAGTTGTAAAAGCGCAACTCCACCACTTGATGGTGGTGGCATCGCGATAATTTTATATCCTTTGTAATTTCCTATTAAAGGTTTACGCCATACTGCTTGATAATTTACTAAATCTCTTTTGGTGATGAGACCTTTATTACGCATCATTTCATCAGCAATTAAATCAGCAGTTTTACCTTTATAAAAACCATCTCTTCCTTGCTCTTGTATTAATTTTAAAGTTTCGACTAAATCATTTTGGATTAATAAATCATCCTTTTTCCATTGCTTTTCATTAACCAAATAACCGTAACCAGAATTTAATACCCTAAAAATAGAATCCTCACTATTCAATTCTTCAGCTTGTATTTGTGTTATTTTAAATCCGCTTTTAGCTAATTTTATAGCTGGTTGGATTAAATCTTTCCAATCTAGTTTTCCATATTTTTGGTGTGCCTGCCACATCCCTGCAACAGAGCCAGGAACACCGACAGCTAAATGTCCTTCGGTACTTAGATTTGCGATAGGATTTCCTGCGCTATCCAAATACATATTTTTTGAAGCCGCTTCTGGAGCTTTCTCTCTGAAATCTAAAGTATTCGACTCTCCGGTTGAAGAACGATAAACCATAAATCCACCACCACCAATATTTCCTGCATTTGGATAAACTACAGCTAATGCAAATTGAACAGCAACTGCTGCATCCACAGCATTACCTCCTTTTTTTAGTATTTCTAAACCAACCTTAGATGCTAAAGGATTTGCAGTAACTACCATTCCATTTCTGTAAATGGGTGCATTTTCTTTACCAATCTGATGGTTGGTACAGGCTATAAATAAAAACAGCAATAAGCTAAATGCACTTATTGCTATTTTAAAATCTTTTTTACGAATTTGTTTAAACATGATTTTCCTGAGAATTTGATTCAATATACAATTGATCTATCAAATTAGCATATTTTTGTAAAATTACTTTTCTTTTTAAACTCAGTTTGGGCGTTAGTTCTTCTCCATCGATGGTAAATTCATGAGCAGATAAAGCAATCTTCTTCACTTTTTCCCAATTTCCAAAGCCCTCATTCAATCTATTTACTTCGCTCCAAATTTTATCGCAAACCTGTTTCATTTTAATCAGCTTCTCAGGTTCGGTTTCTTGGATGTCATTTCTTGAAGCCCATTCTCTTAGCTTTTCAAAATTTGGGACAATTAAAGCTGATGGGAATCTTCTGTTTTCCCCAATTACCATAATCTGCTCGATGTAAATAGATTCTTTGAATTTATTCTCTAAAACCTGAGGTGCCACATATTTACCTCCAGCAGTTTTAAATACTTCTTTCTTTCTATCTGTTATCGCTAAGAATCCGCCCTTTAACTCTCCGATATCACCTGTATGGAACCAGCCATCTTTAATTGCTTCTTCCGTAGCATCTGGACGTTTGTAATAACCTTTCATTACACTTGGCCCTTTACACAAAATCTCTCCGTCAGCGGCAATTTTTACTTCCAGATTTTCTAAAACTTCACCAACAGTACCAAATTTACATTGCCCCTGAAAAGGTCCATTAACAGCGATTACAGGAGATGTTTCTGTTAAGCCATACCCTTCTAAAACTTTTATTCCAGCGCCCCAAAATACTCTTGCTAAACGTTCTTGTAAAGCTGCTCCACCAGAAACTATCGTTAATACTTCACCTCCCAAAGCTTCTTTCCATTTAGAGAAAACTAACTTTCTAGCTATTTTTAATTGTAGCTCATACAAAAATCCATTCTTGCCATCCATTTCATATTTCAGACCTAAATTTAAAGCCCAAAAAAATAATTGTTTCTTTATTCCAGTTTGTTGATGCCCTTTAGCTACAATTCTATCATAAATTTTTTCCAACAATCTTGGAACAGTGGTAAAACAATGTGGTTTAACCTCTGCCAAATTCGTAACTACGGTATCTATACTTTCAGCATAATAAATAGATATCCCTAAATAAATATACATGTAACAAACCATACGCTCGAATATGTGAGACAATGGCAAAAAACTTAATGCCCGTTTTACATTATCAGGATACAATCTCGAAGAATACATCACATTACTAATGAGGTTTTCATGTGTTAACATCACACCTTTGGGTGTACCAGTAGTCCCTGATGTATAAATTAATGTCAGCAAATCATCAGGACTAATTTGACTTCTATATTCTTCTAAATTGATATCAAGATTTTGTTTTCCTAGTTCTAATATGGCTGTCCAATTAGGTAGCTTGTCTATTTTATCAAAAGTATAAATAGCAATATCTAAGCCTCCCTCTTTTTTTACTTTTTCTATTTTTCTATAAATAGCTTCATCAGATACAAAAACGATTTTGACCTCTGCATCATTTAAAATAAACTTAATGTCATTCTCTGCCAAAGTAGGATACATAGGAACTTGAGTAGCTCCAATTTGCATAATAGCGAAGTCAGAAAAATTCCATTCAGGTCTGTTAGGAGACATTACTGCCACTTTATCATTCCTTTTTATACCAGCTTTAATTAAGCCTCTGCTTAGTTCATCAACCGTATTAATAAAATCAGAAATACTGTACTTTTTCCATTTTCCATCAACCTTAGTTGCTAGGGCATCATCAGAATTATATTTCTCTTTATTATATGGGAGTAAGTCAAATACTCTACTAATCGTTTTCATATCAATGAAATTTATAGTTCAAAATTGGTTTCTTAAGATACGAATTAGGTTTGGGAACTCAATATACCTTGATTCAAAATTATAAAAATATTTACAATAAAAAACCAAATTAGTTTTTAGTCTAAAAATTATTCTAATACCTCCTATTTAAACAAAATATTATCCAGTTGATGATAAAATTTAAATTAGCTACTTCCTTTATTTTCAATAGCTTAAAATATATTCTTATTTATTCCTTTAATAATTAGTCAAAAGAATAAAATTGGCATTCAATTTGACCTATCTGTAAAAATAAATTTATAAAGATGAAGAAGTCAATACTATTATTAAGTGCCATTTTTTTGTTTGTCTTAGGGACGAGCTCTAATGTTTTAGCACAGGCAAACTACAAAACAGGAATTGGAATAAGAGGAGGTGGTTATGAAAATGGAATAAGCATTAAACATTTTACCAATTCAAGTACTGCAATAGAAGGAATAATTGGATTTAGACCAGGTGTATTTATAGTCACTGGTTTATATGAAAAACACGCTGTTGCTTTTAGCGAACCATCTGTAAATTGGTTTTACGGAGCTGGTGCACACATTGGCGGCATTAACGGAGGAAGATATTATAAAAGATATAGTAATGATTATTACTATGCTAATAATGGAATTTTGCTAGGTGCCGATGGTATTTTAGGTTTAGAGTGGAAAATCCCAGAAATACCTTTTGCCTTATCTGCTGATTTACATCCAAGATTAGAATTGGCTAAAGGTCCATTCTTAGATTTGGAAGCTGCGGCTACGCTAAGGTTTACTTTTTAAATTAATTCATAAAAAAGATTACCCTTTAAAAAAGCCTCGTTCTAAAATTTAGGACGAGGCTTTTTTTTACGATTGAAAATTTTGCTTATAAACTCAACCATTTTTCTAAGACCGCTTTCTGTTGTTGATTTGGGCGATCCATTTGTCTAATTTTCCAGCTTTTATTTGGAGCTGCTTTTATAGTTACCTCAATATTTTGAATAATACCATCTCTGCTAATCATAAAATTTAACTTCTCATTTACTTTTGCTTCTGATACGCTTTCTAAAACATCATTTACTCTCTCACCATTAATTGCTAAAATTTCGTCATTTACGTTTAAACCATCATTCCAAGCCGAAGAACCTCTGGAAACATTCTTGATTTTATTACCACTTTCTATGACCACACCTAAATAAGGCTGATCCAGAGTCCTGGTTTGGTCAACTAGTTCTAATCCAGCGTAATTCATATACTTATTCATGTCTAGCTGTTTAGTTCCATTGATATAATCATTATAAAATTGATCTAAATTTTCTCCCGAATATTTTTCGAAAACAGCTTTCATTTCAGCATCAGTATATCCCCTACCTTTCTTTTTATAATACTCGTTATAAGCAAACCTCATGGCATCATCTAAAGATTGTGCTCCTTTAGAATGATGAATAATGGCTAGATCTAACATCACTGCAATCAAGGATCCTTTGTTATAATAAGAAACTGTCGTGTTTCCTGAGTTTTCGTTCGGACGGTAATATTTAATCCAGGCATCAAAACTTGCCTCACTCAAAGGTTGCACCTTATTTCCTTGCGAATTATAGATGGCGTTAATATCTGCTTCTATCATTCCTAACAACCCCTCAGGATTGTCTAAACCTGCTCTGGAGACAATCAAATTATCATAATATGCAGTAAAACCTTCTGCAATCCACAGATTTGTGGTATAATTTTCAATATCATAATCAAACGGACCCAAAGCAATTGGTCTCAAGCGTTTTACATTCCATAAGTGGAAATATTCATGAGCTACTAAACCCATAAAGCTTTTATAAGTTTTAGGATCATCGTATCCCATCCTTTTTGCCCCTAAAACAGTTGAATTTTGATGTTCTAATCCACCACTACCTGATTGGTAATTGTGTACTATGAATACGTAATGTTTATTAGGATTCTCTCCAAAAATGGCAGATTCCTTCTCTACCAACTTAGCCATGTCCACTTTCAACTTTTCTTTATCATAGTTGCCACCGCCTACCATGGCAACCTCATGTCTTACCCCTGCAGCGTTAAATTCGAAAACATCTTGATTACCTACTTCTATAGGTGAATCAAAAAGCCAATCAAAGTTTTTGGCATAATATGTAAAAGCTTTTCCACCTGCTATTGGAGCTAATCCAGTAGAAACCTTAGACCACGTTTTGTAAGGAATAATGGTAACCATAGAAGCATCGGCTATTCCACCATCAACAAACATAAAAATCCCTGTTGGAGAAAGAAAAGCATGGGAAGCATCAACAAAGCTTGTACGTACTGATATTTCGAAAGCATAAACTCGGTAAGAGACTGTAATAGAATTTTTACCTTTTGTATTAATTTTCCAAGCGTTTTTCTTAACTTTTTCAAATGAAATAGACGAATTATCTTTTGCACTCACATCAAATGATTCAATGTTTTTAGAGAATTCCCTAACCAAGTAAGATCCTGGTGCCCATACTGGCATTTTAACAATAATCTCATCTTTTTTCAAATTCGTTATTTCCATTTTCACATCTGCATAATGGGCTTGTGGTTCAGTAAAGGAAACCTCGAAGTGAATATTAGCAGCATTTTGAGCAAATGTTTTTACTGTCATAAAAGAAAATGTAAAAAGTAATAGAAATTTTAAAAAAGGTTTAGTCATTTCAGTTTGTTTTGTGGCAAAGTTAATAGTTTACTTAGACTAATAAATAAAATTGTTTGTCGCGATATCTGTAATATAGTTGATACTTACAACCAATACATAAACTAAAGAATATTTTTGCTATTAGAAGCATCATGTCAAAATATAACGAGCCTTTGGTTTATCAGCTCATTCAGGTGACTAAAAAATATTTGAGGCATTTAGTGAGTTTACGCAAAACATCCCTTTGGACCGCTATCAGTATGTGTTAATTTTAGTGGAGCAAAACCAAGAAAAATTAACGCAAAAAGCATTAGCAGGAATGCTTCAGGTAGATAAATCTTTTATGGTCAACATGATTAATTATTTAACTGAAAATGGCTTTGTTTATAGAGAAATTAATACTGAAGACAGAAGGGAACATCTCATCAAATTAACTGATAAAGCAAAAAAGATGATTCCAAGCATCAATCAATTTATAAAAGAACTCAATTCAAAAGCATTTTACAGTTTACCTGATGAAAAAATTAAAACTTTTTTCGAGATTATAGAAACCTTGCAAAACAACTTAAACCTGATTAGTAACCACGAGACTATTCTCGATTATCAAAGACTGAAATCTTAATTATGAAAATTAAATATATTGTTTACATTCTGATTGTTCTATTATTAGGATATCTAATCTTCCGCAGAATAACTATAAATGCTAAATCTGCAGGTCCTCAGGCAGCCATGGGTGCAAAACCTGGCGAAGTCCCACCAATTTCAGTAAACGGATTGATTATTAAAACTCAAACTTTCGCAAATACAGTGTCCGTTTCAGGAACAATTGAAGCGAATGAACAAGTTCAAATTAAAAGTGAAATCTCTGGATTAATAAAATCGATTAATTTTACTGAGGGTTCTAATGTTAGCAAAGGGAGTTTATTAATTAAGATTAATGATAGCGAATTGCAGGCACAGCTTGCTCAAGCGCTAACTAAAGAGAAATTAGCCGCAGAAGTAGCTGGAAGAGCTGCTAAATTATTAAAAGCCGATGCAATCAGTCAAGAAGAATATGATAATGCCGATGCTGAATTAAGATCTTTAAAAGCTCAAACGCAATTAATAAGAGCTCAATTATCAAAAACATCAATCAGGGCACCATTTTCTGGTAGAATTGGTTTGAGAAATATTTCAAATGGCGCTTATATCACACCCACAACTCCAATTGCAAACTTAGTGAGTATTAATCCTGTGAAAATAACTTTTTCAGTCCCAGAAAAATATACTTCTATGGTAAAAGTAGGGACCGACATCACTTTTACAGTTGCTGGAACAAGCCGTGTTTTTAAAGCCACCATTTATGCAAAAGAACCTTCTATTGATGTGACCACAAGAACCTTAGTACTAAAAGCAAAATCTTCAAATGAAGAAGGATATTTATTACCTGGAACTTTTGCGAACGTTATTTTACCGTTAGAAGTAATAAAAAATGCCATTTTAATTCCATCCGAAGCTATTATACCTGTTTTAAAAGGTAAGCAAATTTACGTTTCGAAAAATGGCAAAGCCGAGCCAATTGATATTCAGTCAGACATCCGTACAGATGAAGACGTTTTAGTTTCTTCGGGTCTAAATGTTGGCGATACCGTAATCGTATCGGGGATTATGGCATTAAAAAATGGTGCGCCAGTAAAAGTTAAAATAAAATCAGCTACCCATTAGAAAAACTTAATTTATGAGTATTTCAACCATTAGTATTAAAAGGCCTGTTTTAGCCATCGTAATGAATTTAATCCTGCTCCTATTTGGGATTATTGGATTTACTTTTTTGGGTGTAAGAGAATATCCATCAATAGACCCTACAGTAGTTTCTGTTAGAACAAGCTATCCAGGAGCCAATTCAGATATTATAGAATCTCAAATCACCGAGCCTCTTGAAAAATCCATTAATCAGATCGATGGGATAAAAAACATTTCATCAGCAAGTAACCAAGGTTCAAGCGCTATTACTGTAGAGTTTAATTTAGGAAAAAACTTGGAAGAAGCAGCTAATGATGTAAGAGATAAAGTAGCACAGGCTGCTAGGTCTTTACCAAAAGATATTGATGGTTTACCCGTGGTTTCTAAAGCTGATGCTAACTCAGAATCCATTATATCCATGACCATACAAAGCGAGAAAAGAAACATTCTTGAGTTAACTGATTATGCTGATAATGTAATTTCTCAACGTTTACAAACTATTCCAGGCGTTTCTTCTATTCAAATTTGGGGTCAGAAAACTTATGCCATGCGATTAAATTTGGATCCAGATAAACTTGCATCCTATTCTTTAACCCCTTTGGATGTCAGAAATGCTTTAGACAATCAAAATGTAGAGTTACCATCAGGAAAAATTGCAGGAGATAAAACAGAATTAACTGTAAATACTAAAGGGAACTTGGTCACCATTGATGATTTTAATAATTTAATTATCAAAAATGATGGTATTAACGTGATTCGCTTTAAAGATATTGGTTATGCTTATTTAGGACCAGAAAACGAAGAAACAATATTAAGATCGGGAG
>JAHJVW010000072.1 GCA_018828585.1 Bacteroidota bacterium | reverse complement strand
TTAATCAAATAAAATGTTTCTATATTTGTAGTGCCCTCCCAAAGGGCATGTTTTTCATAGGTAGATGTAGGGTCGAATATTTATATTCGGCCCTTTTTTTATTTTATAACTTTCATGTAGTTTTAGTGTTATAATATCATGCATGTAGTTTTAGTGTTATAATATCATGAGTAAAAGGAAAATAGTTGTTGCCATTACCGGAGCCAGTGGGGCTATATATGCTAAGATTTTATTAAAGAAATTAGAAAGCATAAAACAACAGATCGACGAAGTTGGTATTATCATGTCTGATAATGCAAAAGACGTATGGCGATTTGAATTGGATGACGATTCTTACAAAGAATTCTCTTTTAAATTTTACGATAAAAATGATTTCATGGCGCCCTTTGCTTCAGGTTCAGCAAAGTTTGATACTATGATTATTATTCCATGTTCTATGGGAACATTAGGAAGAATTGCAGCAGGAATTTCTAATGATTTAACCACTAGAGCCGCGGATGTGATTTTAAAGGAACGTAGAAAATTGATTCTTGTAGCTCGAGATACGCCACTTAATTTAATTCATATTAACAACATGAAAGTTGTTACAGAAGCCGGTGGTATTATTTGTCCAGCAGTTCCTTCCTTTTATAGTAAACCAAAGACAATTGAAGAAGTAGCAGAAACGGTAGTCAATCGTGTGCTAGATTTGGCAGATTTTGATTTGGATAGTTATCGTTGGGGAGAAGACGAGACGAATTAGCACAAAATTCCTATCTTTGCAACCTGATGAATTATGAATAAAAAAGTAGCGTTTTATACTCTAGGTTGTAAATTAAATTATTCCGAAACTTCAACTATTGGGCGCATGTTCAATGATGCTGGTTTTGAAACAGTTAATTTTACTGATCCGGCGGATGTTTATATTATCAATACCTGTTCTGTAACAGAGAATGCAGATAAAAAATGTCGCAAAGTCGTTAAAGAAGCTTTAAAGCATTCTCCATCAGCCTATATTACTATTGTCGGTTGTTACGCTCAGTTAAAACCAAAAGAAATTGCCGAAATTGAGGGTGTAGATATGGTTTTAGGCGCTGCAGAAAAATTTAGGATTGTTGAATTTATTTCTGATTTAACTAAACAACCTAAAACAATTATTCATCATAGTCCTATCGAAGAAACTAATCAATTTGTATCATCCTATTCTTACGGAGATCGAACCAGAACATTCTTAAAGGTTCAGGATGGATGTGATTACTCTTGTACTTTTTGTACGATTCCTTTAGCTCGTGGGGAAAGTAGAAGCGATACCATTGAAAATATTGTAAAGCAAGCGGAAGAAATAGCATTAAGCGGCGTTAAAGAAATCGTTTTAACGGGTGTTAATATTGGAGATTTTGGCATTAGAGCTGGCAAGAGAGAGGATAAATTCTTCGATTTGGTGAAAGCTTTAGATGAATTGGCAGGAATTAATAGAATTAGGATTTCCTCTATAGAACCTAATTTACTAAGCAACGAGATAATTCAATTTGTAGCTCAATCTAAAAGATTTGTTCCCCATTTTCATATCCCATTACAATCAGGTTCAAATAAAATTTTGGGGCTGATGAAAAGGAGATATAAAAGAGAATTATATCAGGATAGGGTTTCTACAATTAAATCATTTATGCCTAATGCCTGTATAGGGGTTGATGTAATTGTAGGTTTTCCAGGTGAGACGCGAGAAGATTTTATTGATACCTATAATTTTTTAAATGATTTAAATATCTCTTATTTACACGTGTTTACTTATTCAGAAAGAGAAAATACACCTGCTGTAGATATGGAAGGAAGCGTCCCTGGCTCGCAAAGGGCCGATAGAAGTAAAATGTTACATATTCTATCTGAAAAGAAAAGAAGAGCTTTTTACGAAACCCAAATTGGAAAAACTTCGGAAGTGCTTTTCGAGGCCGATCAAAAAGAGGGTTTTATGCATGGTTTTACAAATAATTACGTGAAGATAAAAGTAAAATACGATCCCGTTTTAGTAAACGAATTGAAACAAGTTAAATTAGAAGTAATTCTGCCTGATGGTGATGTGAGTGTAAGCGAAGCAGAAGAAATATTAACTCACTAAACCATTCCCTATAATGTTCCCAACTTTATCACATCTTATTAAGTATTTAATTGGTATCGAAATACCATTACCTATTCAAACTTTTGGTTTTTTTGTAGCTATGGCGTTTATAGCTGGTTATTGGGGTTTCTCGGAAGAATTAAAACGTAGAGAAAAATTAGGTCAGGTTCAACCTATAAAAAAAGAAATCACAATTGGTGAATCAGCAAGTTTAACTGAATTACTATTAAATGGTTTGTTCGGATTCTTAATTGGTTATAAACTAATTTATGGTTTATTAAATTATTCTTCATTTGTTGATGATCCTCAGGATTTTATATTATCAACAAAAGGTAACTGGATTGCCGGAATTATTTTAGCGGGTATTTTTGCTTACTGGGCTTATTATGAAAAGAAAAAGCACCAACTATCTCAACCAAAAAAAGTAATAGAAACTGTTCATCCTTACGAAATGATGGGGACTTTTATTGCTTATGCTGCAATTGCAGGGATTATAGGTGCGAAACTATTTGATAATTTGGAGTATTGGGATCGTTTTATGCAAGATCCTATACAAAATCTATTATCCTTTAGTGGATTGACCTATTATGGAGGTTTGATTTTTGGAGCAATAGCAGTTCTTTATATTTCGGGTAAGTATGGAATTAAAGCCATTCATATGGCCGATGTTTCTGGTCCAGGTTTAATGCTGGCTTATGGCGTTGGTAGAATTGGATGTCAGTTAGCAGGAGACGGAGATTGGGGTATAGAGAATCTAAACCCAAAGCCGAATTGGTTAAACTGGGCTCCAGATTGGGTGTGGTCTTTTAAATACCCTCATAATGTTATTAATGAAGGTATACCCATTCCAGGTTGTGCTGGAAAATATTGTAACGAATTAGCAAATGGCGTTTACCCTACACCATTTTACGAAGCAGTTGTTTGTATTTTATTGTTTGCGTTTCTTTGGTCAATTCGTAAGAAAATTAAAACACCAGGAATTTTATTTTCAATTTATTTGATATTAAATGGAATGGAGCGCTTTTTTATTGAACTGATCCGTGTGAATTCTAAATATCATGTGGGTTCGTTTGCTTTTACTCAAGCAGAGTTAATTTCTACACTTTTGGTTTTAACAGGAATCATCGGAATATTTTGGTCTATTAATCATGCTAAAGGCGGAAAGGAAGTCGCTTAGTGAATTCAACTGCTGATGCTATATTAATCAAGAGTAAATTTTTTAATAGTACGATTGTTCGATTCTTTTTATCAGCTGGAGTGGCATTTTTAGTCGATGTAATTGTCTATTTTATTTGTATTACTTTCATTTATAGAAACCAACCAGTAAAGGTTTTTAACATACAATTTAGTGCGGCTTCGTTTTGCTTGCTTATATCCTATACCTGTGGGGTAATTACAAATTTTCTACTTACTAAGTACGCCGTATTTAGTGAATCTACTGTTGCAGGTAGGAAACAATTTTTTAGATTCTCATTAATTGCAGGCGTTGGTTTTTTTGCCAACTATAGTTTGCTTAGGTTTTTTGTGGAATATTGGAATATTTGGCCAACATTAGCAAGAATAATATCCGCTTTAAGCTTAGGAGTAGCCAGCTATTTTATTCATAAATTATTTACTTTCAGAATTAAAGATTAATGATTGATCATTACGAGAAACTTTGTGAAGCAGTTATAGCAATAGCAAAGAGTGCAGGACATTTTATCAAGCAAGAATCAGAAGACTTTAATTCGGATAGAATAGAATATAAAGGAGTAAATGATATGGTTTCTTATGTAGATAAAACTGCCGAGAAAATGATTATTGAAGCTTTAACCAAATTAATGCCCGAATCAGGTTTTATTGCCGAAGAAGGCACTTCTAACAAGAAATCTGATCAATTAAACTGGATTGTTGATCCTTTAGATGGGACTACTAATTTCATTCATGGAATTCCAACTTATGCGGTAAGTATTGCGTTAGAAGAAAAAAACGAGTTGGTTTTAGGGGTGGTTTATGAAATAAACAGAGATGAATGTTTTTATGCTTGGCGAGATAGTGATGCTTTTTTAAATGGTAAAAAGATAAAAGTTTCTGATCATACGGAACTAAAGAATACACTAATTGCAACAGGATTTCCATACTTTGATTTCAAAAGGCAAGATGCTTTTATGGAATTATTTAAAGAAGTAATGCAAAAATCCCATGGTTTAAGAAGAATAGGTGCCGCTTCTGTTGATTTGGTTTATACGGCATGCGGTAGATTTGATGCTTATTTCGAGTATAATTTAAAGCCTTGGGATATTGCAGCTGGTCTATTTATTGTCAAACAAGCGGGAGGAGAAGTATTTGATTTTGATGGAGGAAATGAAGCTTTAAAAAAATGCGATATTGTAGCTACTAATGGCAAAGTATCAAAAGAGCTTAATCAGATTATCCATTCGCACTTTAAATAGTAGTGCATATGATAAAGAAAATTTTATTCACTCTTGTAGTCTTATTGGTAATTATACAATTTATTAAACCCGATAAAAACGTTACTGCTGGAGAACAGAAAAATGCTATTGCAACTAAATATACTGTGCCAGATACAGTAGCAAATATTTTGGCGGTTGCTTGCTACGATTGTCACTCCAATAATACGAGATATCCTTGGTACTATAATATTCAACCAATTGCTTGGTGGTTAAATGATCATGTAAATGAAGGAAAGCAACATTTAAATTTTGACGAGTTTACAACTTACTCGTTGAGAAGACAAGATCATAAATTAGAGGACTTTACAGATTCTCAAAAGGAAGGTTGGATGCCTTTAGATTCTTACACTTGGATTCATAAGGATGCTAATTTAACCGGCCGTCAAAAAGAAACTTTAATTGATTGGGCTTCAAAGTTAAGAAGCGAAATTCAGTTGAATCCCAAATTTGCTGCATCACCTCCTGAAAAAAAGCAAAACTAAAAAGTTAGCTTAAATTTTCTCATCTATAAATTGAAATTATAATTCAGATAAACTATTCTTAATTTTTATATCGCAAATGAATAATTAGAAAATTTTGCGCATTGTAGCATGTTTCTTTGCAGGGACAGAACCTGTAGCACTGTGTATAGCTAACATTTTATCATTAAAGTCGCCAACCCATGATAGCTCTAACTCATCATATTGCTTTAACGGAATAACATATTCTTTCAATTTGATAAATATGGCAGATTCTAATCCATGTTTTTGGAATTTTTGTTTAGTGCCCATTACAACTGCCCTCATCCTGTTTACGCCTTTCCATCTATTGTAAAGGAATTTTATTTTCCCAATGAGGTCTAGTTTACCTTTTAAAGATTTAATCATCAAATTGGCATCTGGTAATATCACCACAAAGGCAGCTGGTTCACCTTGAACATATGCAAACCAAATTAATTTCGGATCCATAATCAGTTTCATTTGCTCAAAACTTTCTTTTACAGTGACCAATTTTATGGGATTAAAGTTTGGAAAATCTCTCCAACCGTCGTTATAGATTTCCATAAAATCCTTGGCAAATTGATCGAAATTTTTAACATTCAGATGCTTAAAAACATAACCTTCCTTTTTTGAAACCCATTGAGCTATTTTCGTGAAACGTTCTGGAAATGGTTTATTGATATTTAAATGATTGGTAAGTTGCTCGTACAACACCTCAAAACCATAATCTTTAAAATGTTGATGATAGTAAGATTTATGGTAATTCATACCATAAGAAGGATGAGTGAAACCCTCGATTAATAGTCCCCAAAAAGTATCATTTTCACCAAAATTGATTAAGCCGTCCATGGCCTTCATTCCATTATCTTTTAGCCAGTTTTCTGCTGTTTTAAAAAGCAGAATAAATGCTTCTTTATCATCTATACACTCCATAAAGCCAATTCCACCTGTTGGCTGTTCAAATGTATTTGCTTTTTTATCATTAATAAAAGCTGCAATACGCCCAATCATTTCATTTTGCTCATCATAAAGTACCCACCTAATTACTTTACCATGCGAGTGGAAGTTGTTTTTTTTAGGATCAAAAACTGCTTCAATATCTTTATCTAAAGGGCAAACCCAATTATTGTCATCTTCATAAATTTTTCTGGAAACATCTAAAAAGTCTTTTTTTAATTTGGATGAGTTTACCTCCTTAATTATCATCATTATTTGTAATGTTTATTCATAAAAAAAGCATTCAATAATTTGAATGCTTCAAAAATATCTATTTTAAAATCACTTAAAAGTCATCATCTTCATCAAAATCTGAATCGAAATCATCCATATCATCAATTGGTAGATCGAAATCATCTTCCTCATCGTCCATAAATTTACTTTTTGGCTTTGGATGATCTGATGCCTCATCATCATCTACATCACCAGTTGTAGGTTTAGTATTTGGTTTCTTTGAAGGATTATTTTGCTTTCCCATGTTAGTAAATATCTTTTGCTATTTTAAAGTTAACAAGTTTTAAGATGAAAAAAGATTTATTTTAAATTTTTACTTCTTAATTCAAAGCTCAAAAATATAAGGAAATTTGAATTTCAAAAAATTGATTTAAAATTATTCTGATTTTTCTCCAATTTCTATGTTTTCCTTTTCTACAATGTCCTTTAATTGAGGGAGATCAGATACAGAATTAATTCCGAAATAATCTAAAAAAAACTGACTTAGACTATATAGAATAGGTCTTCCAGGACCTTCTGCTTTGCCAGAGATGCTGATTAAGTCTTTGTCTAAAAGTTTTTGAATCGTATAATCGCAGTTAACGCCTCTTATTTGTTCTATTTCTAGCTTCGTAATTGGTTGCCTATAGGCTATTATAGAAAGTGTTTCTAAAGAAGCTTGGCTTAGCTTTTTCTTAGACCGTTGTAAATGTAATTGCTGAACCGCAATGGAGACATTCTTTTTAGTTAGAAATTGATAACCGTCTGCAATTTTAACTAATTCAATTGCTGATTCATTTGCTTGATACCTTGCTTCTATTTTTTGAATATATGATTTCACAACATCCTCAGAAATATCTTCTCCTAATATCGCTTGTAAACAGCTCATAATTTCTGCTAATCGTATACTCGTGTCAGAGGCGAAAATTAAAGCTTCAATATATTGTTCAATCATTTAGATAATCATAAATTTTTGTTAAAACTTAACCAAAGATAAGCTGCTTTTAGTCTGAAATAGGAATATTTATTCTTACAACAGTTCCGCCTTCTTTTTTTTGCTCTATTTGGATATTCATTTCTGTTCCCGAAAGTTGATTGATAAGACTGATCCTTTCTTGGGTGATTTTCATTCCTCTACTGATGTATTCATCATTCTTCGTCTTTAACGAATTATCTATACCAATTCCATCATCATCAATAGTAATTTTGACAAGTTGAAAATTTTGATGGATACTGATTTTGATATTTCCTTTTTCATCTTTTGGCATAATACCATGCCAAATAGAGTTTTCTACAAAAGGTTGGAGTAGCATAGAGGGGATCATAATATCTTCGAGTTCTATCCATTCATCAATATCAAATTCATAATTCATTTTCTTACCAAATCTTAGACTTTCTAGTTGTAGATATAATTTTAGATACTCCACCTCCTCAAATAAAGATATCTGACCTTTATTAACAATATCCATATTTTTACGAATCAACCTTGCAAATCCAGTCAAAAGCTTGTTAGCTGTGTTCTTATCTTGTGTATTAATAAAATACTGTATAGAGTTCATTACATTAAAGATGAAATGAGGATTCATCATGGCCTGTAAAGCTTGTTGCTCTAAAGCAATTATTTTACTTTGATTTCTTATTTTTTGATCCTCTATAATTCTTTTTCTTTTTAGATATTGATTGTAAATTAACAAAGCTAGACCTATAATAAGTGTGATTATCAGCATTAAAAACCAAGCTGTGTCATAAAATGGAGTCTCTACTTTAACTTTTAATTCTATACTTTTCCCCCAATTTCCGTAAAGATCTTTTGCTCTAATTTGTATAGTGTAATTTCCAGGTTCAAGTGAAGCAAATTCTAAATAGCTGTTTGGAGTTTCAATCCAATTGTCAGAAGACTTTATTCTGTATCCAAAAATTACTCCATTAGGATTTTCATAGTTAATTGCAGTAAAACTGATTTGAATGTTATTGTCCTTTGGTGCTAAATAAATCAAATCATTTGTTATTTTAAGCTCTTTTCCACTAACAACTAACTTTTTGAAATAGACAGGTAAATCTGGTCTATAGGTTTCTTCTTCTTTCTTATTGAGCCTAGTTAAACCTTTATTTGTGGCTAAATAGACAAAATTTTCATCTACTATAATGTCATTGACCTCATTGCTTAATAAACCATTATTAATGGTATATCCTGTAATTTTTATTTTGCCTAATGGATCAGTTATTTTATTAACTCCGTTACTATTTAGAACCCATAATTCATCATTGTAATTAATAGTCTTGATACAATTATTACTATTTAAACCATCTTTTGTAGTAATTACTTTTAAAATTTTATTGTCTTTTAGTATACAAACTCCATGAGAACTGGTGGAAGCATAGGTCAACCCGCTTTTATCACAATAAATATCTACAATACGATCACTTAAAGCTTTAATTTTTTTCGAGAATGAATAGATTTTATTATTCTTGATGATGTGTAATCCATCTACCTGAGAAAACCATAAATGGTCATGAACATCATATGCGACACTAAAAGTTCTTAATCCATTTATTTGCTTAAAACTATCGAGATTGAGAACTATATTTTTTTTATCTAGATTTTTGGGCTTAAAAAATAACAATCCATTTGCTGTGGCTAAAGACATTTCACCAGCGCTACTAAAGTCAAATGATTTTAGCGAGAAATTTTTTGATGATTTAAAATTAACTATTGGCCTTTGAGGGTTTAATGAGTTTAATGAACCAATCCAGCCCTCACTCATAAACCAAATATTATTATTGTTTTTATCAAACCAAAGTTTCTTAATCGGATTGTATAATAATGGTTCTAATTTTAAATCTATTACAGTTGGTTTGTCATTAAAAAGAACATCAATTTGCCCATTTCTTAATCCTATCCAAATCCTATCTTGATCATCTTTAATTAAACTGTAAACGCCCTCGTTACTCAGCAAGTCTTGGGAAGTAAAATGTGTAAAATTAGTGGCTAACTTCGAAAGTAAATAAAGTCCATTATCTATGGTGGATATCCAGAGATTTTTCCTGACATCTCTGATAATCGACGAAGCATATTTGCTCTCTAAATAGGTAATTTCGTTACCATTATTTCGATCAATTTTTTTAATCCCATTTCCAAGTATCGTTAACCAAACAGCATCATTTTCAACCATGAAGCTCGAAATACCTTTATCTATCGCATCTAAAGGTATTTTACAGATGAAGGTTTCTTTTTCATTTTGAAATTTATACAAGCCATTTTTATTAATAATAAATAAAGAGTTATTTTTTTTATCAACTAGAATGCACTTATTGGATAGGGGTTTTTCGGGCAGCGGTTTTAAATAAAATTTAAAATCTTTTATTTGATACAAACTACCTTTATTGATAGCATAAAGGTTCTTAAAATCATCTTCATAAAAAATCAAGCTTGATAAACCTACTTTCCTGTCATCGTATTTGAAATATTTAATATGGTTATCTGAAGTTATGCACATTACTTCAGCGAAACCAGCAGAAAACCACAGGTTATGTCTTGAATCTTCATAAAAGTCGACAACGTTAGAATGTAGTACTGCTTTTTTTAATAAGGGAGTATTGTCAGGATTATAAATTTTACCATCCAAAAAATAGGAAAGTTTACCGTTAAAACTTAAAAACCAAACTCGACCTTCTAAATCTTCTCTTATTTCTAAAATTTCTATATCGGCCAGACCATTTTCGGTGGTGAAGCTTTCGAAAGTTTTTCCATCAAATCTATTTACTCCATTTACTGTAGGCAACCAAATAAATCCCTTTCTATCCTGAAAAATATCATAGACAGAGGCACTAAGTAAACCATCGGAAGTATTGAAATTTTTAAACTGTAATGTTTGTGCTTTTGAAATAAAACCAAACAAGAAGATTATGAAAAATAAGATCAACCATTTTCTCATCATCTATTACTTTCTTAACTTTTTAATTTTATCTAAAAACTCCGAAATTCTTCTTCGTGACACTTGAATAATAATGTCATTTATCAATTTAACATGTAAGCCATTGTTGTTTTTATACTCTTTTAAATAATCAGTATTTATAATATTCGATTTATGAACCCTTATAAATTGATTTTCTGTTAAAACCTCCTCGTAATCTTTTAAAGGTTTAGAAGCAACAATTTTTTCTCCGTTTAGTAAATGAAAAATACAATAATTACTATCTGCTTCTAAGTATATGATATCTGATAAATTAATGATTTTAAATCCGGAAGCGTTGGGAATAGTGAGTTTTTTTATTTCTTTTATGGTCGATTCTGGCTGATTCATATTGTCAGCTAATGTGGTTAAGGTTTTAGAATAGTCAGAATATTTGTTTTTTAAAGTATTTAGTTCAAAAGTACTTTTTGCTTTTTCAACTGCATTTAATAATTCAGATATATCAATAGGTTTTAAAAGATAATCAACCGCACTTGCCTTAATTGCCTTTAAGGCATATTGATCATAAGCAGTGGTGAATATTACTAGTATTTGTTTTTCTTGGAGTAGTGAGAGTAGAGCAAAACCGTTTTCCACAGGCATGGCAATGTCTAAGAATACTAAATTAATTTGATGCTCAGCGATAAATTTTCTGGCTTCTTGGACAGATTTACAAATACCTACAATTTTTACATCTGGACAATTGTCCTGCATCAGAAAGAATAATGATGAACGGCTGTATTCTTCGTCATCTACAATTAAAGCGCTAAAATTTTCCATTGATATTTTGCTAGATAGCTATTTATCAAAAAAAAGTCGTTTAATGAAATTTAATTTTTTAACGTTAATAATTAATTTCTTGCTGTTCTAGTTCTTTCACTTCTTTACGCCACTCATATAGTTGATTACGTAGTTGTGGTTCGAATCCAGCATCTTTAATAGAAGCTTGAATTCCATTTGAAGTAAAGCGATGAGGAGCACCGGCAGCACTCACTACATTTTCTTCAATCATAATAGATCCAAAATCATTAGCACCCGCATGTAAACAAATTTGAGCTACTTGCTTTCCAATAGTTAACCATGATGCTTGTATATTTTTTACGTTTGGTAACATGATACGACTCAAAGCAATCATTCTGATATACTCGTCTCCAGTAACATCATTGGTTATGCCTCTCAAACGCTTTAATAATGTTCCATCATCTTGGAAAGGCCATGGAATAAATGCTTTAAAACCATGGTTTCCTTCAGGTTTTTCACTTTGAACTTCTCGAATCCAAATTAAATGCTCAAAACGTTCTTCAATGGTTTCAATATGTCCAAACATCATAGTTGCAGAAGTGGCAATATTAAGTTTATGTGCAGCTCGCATTACATCTAACCATTCTTGCCCACCGCATTTACCCTTAGATATTAGACGACGAACCCGGTCATTTAAAATTTCAGCACCTGCACCAGGTAAAGAATCTAAACCGGCCTCTTGCATCGCTTTAAGGACATCGTAATGAGACATGCTTTCTAGCTTTGCAACGTGAGCAATCTCTGGCGGACCTAAAGAATGTAGTCTGATGGTTGGGTATAACTCTTTAAGCTGCTTGAATAAATCGCAATAAAAAGCCAAACCTAAATCTGGGTGATGACCGCCTTGCAATAATAATTGGTCTCCTCCTAAGCGAATAGTTTCTTCTATTTTTTGTTTATAAGTGTCAATATCAGTGATGTAACTTTCTTCATGTCCGGGGCGACGAAAAAAATTGCAGAACTTGCAATTTGCGATGCAAACGTTGGTTGTATTTACATTTCTATCAATTTGCCAAGTTACTTTACCATGAGGCACCTGAATTTTACGCAACTCATTTGCTACATACATTAACTCCGTTGTACTGGCATTGTGGTAAAGAAAAACACCTTCTTCTAAAGTTAAAAACTCAAAGTTTTGAGCCTTATTTAATATTTCAGGAATATTCATATTCAAAAATACGGCTTAATCTATGTTTTGTTTCTTGCTATGACAGAATATATTTTAAAAAAGATAAAATTGACCCTGAGTTCACATAAATCATCTAGATAATTGAGTTGTGATTACAAAATTCATAGGCCAAAGAAGCAGCCAGCTTTGCTGTACAATGATTAATGTCATGGATTGGGTTTAGCTCTGAGATATCGAAACTTAAAACTTTTCCGCTCTCCAATATTTTCTTTAAAACTTTGAAAAATCTAATATCAGGGAAAATGCCTGTAGCAGCAGGGGCACTTACGCCAGGTGTAAATATCATTTGAAAAACATCTAAGTCAATGGTCAGCTGTATGAAATCTGATTTTTCAATAAATTTGGATAAACTGGAATAGAATGCCTCATCAGAAAAATCGCAATCCTCATAAATTATGGTCTCCACCTTTAGCTGTTTTGCAGTTTCAAATAGGAGTGGAGTGTTACTTTTTGACTGAATCCCAATGGGGAGGTAAAGAAAATCTAACTGGTTTTCTTTGCAATGCTGGGCAATTTGCCAAAAACCAGTTCCTGAATTTGCTCCAGATTCTTCAGGTTTTCTTAAGTCAAAATGAGCATCAAAATTGATGACGCCTAATTTTGAATGTTTTTTGTCGAGGGATAAAAATTTTCTAATGCCTAAATAATGAGGAAAAGTAATTTCATGTCCACCTCCAAAAAGTAATGGGGTATATCCTGCTTTTAGGAGATCAAAAATAAGCGATGAAAAAGCGTTCTGACTTTCCTCTAGATTTGGAGAATCACACACAATATCTCCAACATCAATAAAACTAACCTTTTCATCAAAATGGACTGGAAAATTAACACAATATTTTCTGATTTCGAGCGGGCCATTTTTTGCACCAACTCTTCCTTTGTTTCTTTTAACGCCTTCATCGCAGGCAAAACCTGCTATGGCAATTCCATTTTCACTGGGTAAAAGTTGGGGGAGTGTTTCTTTTGATAGATCCAAAACCTTTATTCTTTGATGCCAACGTTGAACATTAACTTCGTCGCCATCATTTCTGCCAGTCCATAGTTGATTTGGTGTGGATTTATAAAGCTTTAGATAATCTTTCATTTCGTGGTAGGATTGCCATTCTTCCATACCTTAGTGGGCATTAAAGAACCTTGATAATACAATATGTCCCGATAATCTTTAGCACTAAAAGCTTGAAAATCTGCCAAACTCCCTGCCGTCAAACTCCCTCTATTAGTTAAACCCAAAGCCTTTGCCGCTCGGTAAGTTAAACCTGCAAAAGTTTCGGCACAACTCAATTTTTCTGAAGCTCCCATTACAGCAGCTTGCAAAAGGAGGTTTCCCATAGGTGCGGAGCCAGGATTCCAATCACTGGCAATGGCCACGCAACATCCTGCATCTAATAAGCGACGGGCAGGCGCATAATTTAGGCCTAAACCTAATGAAGCACCAGGCAAAACAACTGCTACAGTGTCAGCATTCGATAATCGCTCAATGTCTTCCGCATTACTTGCCTCCAAATGATCCGCACTTAAAGCATTACAGTTTACAGCCACTTCACTTCCTCCGCTGGTAAATTGATCGGCGTGAACGGTAAACTTAAATCCCTCTTTTTTTGCTTCTTTTAAATATATTTCTCCCTCATTTGTGGTAAAAGCACTTTTTTCGATGAAAATATCTAATCTATCTGTTAAATTTTCAGCTTTTAAAATAGGCCATAATCTTTTTTGGATAAAATTTAAATAGTCTGTTGAGGAACCTTCAAAATCCTTAGGTTTCATGTGCATTGCCAAACAGGTGGAAATTAAATCTGCCTCAGTTTGTTTATTTGCTACTTTAATGGCTCTTAATTGTTTAAGCTCTTCCTTCATACTCAAACCATAGCCACTTTTTACTTCTATGGTAGTTACTCCCTGTTGTAAATGAAGCAATGCCCTTTTAGTTATCAACTGTACTAATTCATCTTCTGTTGCGGAGCGGGTTTGGGTGACTGTGTCCCAAATTCCACCTCCAGATTGTGCAATCTCTAAGTATGATTTCCCTGAAATCCGCATGGCATAATCTGCAGCTCTGCTACCAGCATAGCAAATATGGGTGTGGCAGTCAATAAATCCAGGTAGTAACACCAAGTCTTCTATAATTTCCTCCACTATTACAGAGGAATATTCTTTTCTGAGTGTCTCAAAATTACCAATCTCCACAATGAAACCATCAACTTCAATGATGCCTCCATTGGTGATGATCTGCATAGCAGTATCCGGAATAGGACCTTTATCAGGTAAACCAGCGAGTGTTAAAATTTGAGAAAATGGCCCAATAAGTTTCATACTACCAAACATTTAATTTAAAACGATCAGCCCAATCTTTAGCTTTATCATAGCCAGCATCAGTATGGCGGAAAATTCCCATAGCCGGATCATTATATAATACCCTTTTTAAGCATTCTTTTGCTCTTTCGGTACCATCAGCAACAATCACCATTCCGGCATGTTGCGAGAAACCCATGCCAACACCACCACCGTGATGGAAAGAAACCCAAGTAGCCCCACCAGAAGTATTTGCCATTAAATTGAGTAATGGCCAATCTGAAACGGCATCAGATCCATCCAGCATCGCTTCTGTCTCCCGATTTGGTGAGGCTACTGAGCCACAATCTAAATGGTCACGACCAATAACGATTGGGGCTTTTACCTTTCCTGAACGGACCAGATCATTGAAAATTAGTCCAGCTTTTTCTCTTTCTCCCATTCCTAACCAGCAAATACGGGCTGGCAAGCCTTGGAAACTAATTTTTTCTCTGGCTTTTCTTAACCAGATCGCCAAATCTTTATTTTCAGGAAAGGCTTCTATTAGTGCTTTGTCTGTGGTGTAAATATCTTCAGGATCACCCGAAAGGGCAACCCATCTGAAAGGCCCTTTTCCTTCACAAAATAAGGGTCTTACATAAGCAGGAATGAAGCCTGGAAAATTATAAGCATCCTTTTCTCCTCCTTGCAAGGCCATTTCTCTAATGTTATTCCCATAATCAAAAGTGATGGCGCCTTTTTTTTGGAGTTCAAGCATAAAATGAACATGTCTTGACATGCTTTGAATGCTTAATTCCTCATATTTCTCTTTATTGGTTGAACGCAATTCATTGGCTTCCTGCAAATTCATTCCGTGGGGAACGTATCCATAAATAGGATCGTGAGCAGAAGTTTGGTCAGTCAGCATATCCGGAATTAATTGGTCTTTTAAAAGCTGCTCCAATAAATCCCCTGCATCACTTACTAATCCAACAGAAAGAGGTTGACCATTTTTGACCGCTTCCTTAATCCAGCCAATGGCTTCTTCATAAGAGTGAGTCATCTTATCAATGTACTGATTATGAACCCTTTTCTTAATTCTTAAAGCATCTACATCGGCACCTAAAAATACGGCACCAGCCATGGTGGCGGCAAGGGGTTGAGCGCCTCCCATACCACCCATACCCGCACTTACAATCAATTTACCCTTCAAATCTCCATTAAAATGTTGTCGGCTACATTCCATAAAGGTTTCATAGGTTCCCTGTAAAATTCCTTGTGAACCAATGTAAATCCAACTTCCGGCGGTCATTTGACCATACATCATTAATCCTTTTTCACGTAATTCGTTAAAATGAGAACGGGTCGCCCATGCTGGCACCAAATTGCTATTGGCAATTAACACTCGGGGAGCTTGAGGATGACTTCTGATAATTCCAACAGGTTTACCAGATTGTACCAAAAGAGAATGCTCATCATCTAACTCTAGTAAAAGTTCAATGATTTTCTGTAAAGATTCCTGATTTCTTGCTGCTTGCCCAATTCCACCGTAAACCACCAATTCAGCAGGGTTTTCTGCCACATCGACGTCTAAATTATTGAGTAACATCCTTAAGGGAGCTTCTGTTTGCCAGCTTTTAGCATGAAGAACGGAACCAGTTGGAGCTTTATAATGTGGATGGTTGGCGTATTGTTTAATAAAGTCTGAATTTTTCATCTTGATGAAGTTTTAATCCCGTTTGATGTGCAAAATTGTTGGAGAATGCCAAGAGTTTACCTTGGGAAATGAGTTGATGTAATTGATTGATATCATTAGCAAAGACCCGGTCTTCTGCGGCAAAGGAAACAGATTCCCGTACAAAATCGTGGCAGGCTTCTAAAATCGGACTGGATTTTAGAGGTCTTCTAAAATCAATTGCCTGTATGGCATATAATAATTCAATAGCTTGTATATATTCTAAATTGTCCAATACCTGATGTAGTTTTCTTCCGCTGATAGAGCCCATGGAAACATGGTCTTCTTGACCCAAAGAAGTAGGAATGCTATCTGCACTTGCAGGAAAGCATAGCGTTTTGTTTTCGGTGACCAAGGCGGCGGCAGTGTATTGTGGAATCATAAATCCAGAATTCAAGCCTGCATCCTCAATCAGTAATTTAGGTAAGCCAAATCTCCCTTCCAGCATCAGGTAACAGCGTCTGTCGGCGATGTTGCCTAATTCCGCTGCAGCCACCGTGGCATAGTCTAATGGAATAGCCAATGGCTGCCCATGAAAATTACCTCCACTGATGGTTTCTGTAGCATTGAAAATAATAGGGTTATCAGTGACCGAGTTCAATTCAATTTCAGTCAGCTCTTTTAAATGAAACCAGGCCTGTCTAGATGCGCCATGAACCTGAGGCATACAACGTAATGAATAAGGATCCTGAACACGATCACAATTGGTATGTGCAGCTAATATTTCAGAGTTATTGAGTAATGTCGACAAACGATATGCAACATTTTGACAACCTGGGAAAGGTCGCAATTGATGAAGTCTAGCATCAAATGGACGAACAGAACCCATTAATCCTTCTAATGATAAGGCACCTATCAAATCTGCTGTTTCTAATGCCTGCTGTAAGCGATGCACTGCTTGAGTAGCAAAAGAAAGGATAAATTGGGTGCCGTTGATTAAGGCTAAACCTTCTTTAGGGCCCAAATTGATCGGTTCAAGCTGGTGTTTGTTTAACAACTGTTTGGCAGGAATAATTTTCCCTTCCGATTCTACTTCTCCTAAACCAATTAATGGCAAAAAGAGATGACTTAAAGGCGCAAGATCTCCTGACGCACCAACTGATCCTTTTTCAGGAACAAGCGGAATATGATCCTGATCTATATGCCAGATAATTCTTTCAAGTGTAGTTAAAGAAATGCCAGAGTATCCTTGTGAAAGAGAGTGCACTTTAGTTATCAGCATGAGCTTGGCAATTTCTTTAGGTATCGGTTTACCTACACCCACACTATGGCTTTTCAAAATATTATGCTGCAATTTCCGAGTATCTTCTATAGATATTTTGGTGTCACAAAGTGGCCCAAAGCCTGTATTAATACCATACACCGTTTGATGATTATCCACAATTTCATTAACAAAAGCGCTCGATGCTAAAATGCGTCTAATGGTCTCGGAAGAAAGATGGGCTTTTACTTTACCGGATGCAATGGCTAACGCTATGCTAGCAGTAAGATGCCCTGTGCCATATTCAAACTTGTTCATTAGGTTTTGCTTTATCGATTAAAATTCTTTCTGACAATGATTTAGACTGTATTTGTTGTTCTACGCTGGTCAATGCATTTAGAAAAGCCTTACTTTCCGGATTCGTATCAATCAATTGAGACATGGTGTTACTAATGCGCTCCCAAATAGGCGTAAGGGTGACTAAAAGTTCTGCACCTATTGCGGTTAATGTAATTTCTTGTTTTCTACCATCGTCCTTATTCTTATGAGCTTTCACCAGTTCATTCTTTTTTAAAACCGTAATGAGCTGGCTGGCGGCCGAATGAGAAATTTGCATGGTTTCTGATAATTCCAGTATGTTGATGGGCTGATGTTGCGAAAGCAGATAAAAAACCGGAAACCAGCTGGCATCAAACTTAATGCCCTTTTTAGCATATACCTGATTGATCTCTGACAGATAATATTCACTGAGTCGTCTTAAACGGCTCCCTAAGATGAGATAGCCAAGTGATTGATAGAAATCTTTCATTTAAAATTATATAAGTACTTATATATTTAATAAAGGAAAGAAAAATCAATTAGAAAAGCAATGTTAGTATAAATAAAAATTCCTAATTCTGATTATATAAAGCAAGTCATTAGTTACAACGTCTGAACTCGTTGAAATAAGATTTAATTAATTTGGTTTGTGTTTTAAATCCTAATTTTCTATTTTTAAAGGAAGATCAAAAATTACCGTAAATGGAAAGGCTTATTATTAAAAGAAATAAACAGTTTTTTGCTTTTAACCAAATAGTAACTCTTACCATTAATGATGAACATGTATTTAGGTTAGGAAATGGAGAAGAAGTAGAAATTGATGTAGATGAAAAGCCTTTAAAAATTATTGCTGAGAGTTGTTTTGGCAATGATAACTTACTTATTCATGAAAATCATTTAAAGGAAAATAAAATATTCATTAGGTTTAAAAAGACAAACAAAGAGTTATTGTTTACTGTATCCCTTCGTTTGATATTAACTTCAATTTTGATTTATGTAAATTTCATGTATGATCTTAATTTTACAGTTCTTATCTTGATGCTACCTTTATTTTTTATTTTAAAAAATAAAGAACAACTAGAATTAAAAACTTTATAAACAACTAATTCAACTTTTCAATCACACTAGGAGGACTTCCAACAGCCATTGAATTATCTGGAATGTTTTTAGTCACCACACCTCCAGCGCAGATCACACAATTTTTACCAATAGAAACTCCGAGTAAAGTAATTGCTCCAGCCTTTTGCAAAGCAAACATCAGACTGACTTGACCAGCCATACTTCTGATACTGACTTGCTTATACTTTTTCTTATCAATAACTCCCAACTCATTTACTACTACCAAGCTTAATCCATTTAGAATGGATCCATAAACTGGATTATGCGCTAAAATTTGATCTATGACAAAGCTGAAATTTTATGGCATTAACCCTGTCTAAAATACTTTATTTGTTAAGATTATTAACCCTGTCATAGAATTCGTTTTGCAATTCAAGTGTTTTGGTATCAGCCTTGACGGTTCTAAGTGCTTTAACAAATGATGCTATTTCATGGTCGGCGATAAATTTTCCAAATTCTTTAGTGGCTTTATCTCCTTCGCCAGCATAGTGATTTGGGTAAGATGAATACCACCAGATTGGTGTATATAAATCCGGAGTACTAGATCTTTTTTGGTTGGCGCCACTTTGTTCGGCTGCTCGGTCCATGCGCATCAAATCAGGTCTATAATATAAAAGGGTTGATGTTTCCCTTTCCCCAGCATGTTGATCATTTTCTTGGTTGGATTTATGCATTTTAAGGTATTTCGCCATATAGGCAGGATCTTGTTCAGGCCGATAAAGGTATACAGCATAATTATGCCTTTTGTTCAATAACGATTGCATAAAAAATTCTAAAAATTCAGGGTTGCCGCCATGACCATTAAGGATAATGATCTTATCAAAACCGTTACGTCCAATTTCATCACAGGTGGCCTCCAATAAATCCAATATAACTTTGCTTGGCAGCGCAAATGTACCCGGTTGTTGCCTAGCTTCATTTATCTGTCCATAAAAATAATCAGGAAAAACAACGGCATATTCTTCTTTTACCGCGTGGGCTGCCCATTCACGAACATGAATCAGGTCAGTACCTAACGGCGAATGGGGTCCGTGTTTCTCTAAAATACCAATTGGAAGGATACAAGTTTTTGAGGATTTTTCAATTGCCTTTTGAAAATCTGAAGCTACAAGTTCATCCCATCTTGCGGGTATTTCTTGTGCTATTAAAAGGCAAGGAAAAATTAACGAAATGAATAGAACAAGAATTTTTTTCATCATACAGCTGTTAAAAAGTAAATATTGTTTCTTAATAATTGGTTTGATTCCCTAAATTATATTTTTTTATTTTATCCACTGTTTAATTATCCGCCATTGTTCAAAAATAAATAAATCATAAAAAAGCATTTGAGGAATGTGGATGATTATTGAAATAGTCTCTAATTAAATCATTTCCTCATCACTTTGGCAGGATTACCAACTGCTATGGCATTATCTGGAACATCTCTAGTCACCACACTTCCGGCACCAATCACGCAATTATTACCTATTGATACCCCTGGAAGAATTATTGCTCCACCACCAATCCAACAATCGTTTCCTATACTTATCGGTTTGGAAAACTCTAAAGTTTTTCTGGTTTCAGCATCTAAAGGATGCGAGGCTGCATAAATTTGTACCGCTGGTCCGAATAAAACATTGGAGCCTATGTTAATTTTCATCGTGTCTAAAACCACACAGTTGACATTGAAATACACATTATCACCACAATGAATGTTGTAGCCATAATCGCAATGAAAGGGCGGTTCGATATAAAAGTTTTTTCCTGTATTTGGAATCAGCTCTTTAATGGCATCTTTTGCAGGTTTAGTCACTAAATATTCGCTGATATTGATCTGACGCAATAGACGTTTGGCATGTCTTCGTTCCTTTAACAGTTCATTGTCTGAGGCTAAATAAAGTTCACCAATCAACATTTTTTCTTTTTCGGATTTCATTTTTTGAAGATAGCATAGAAGTTTTGAAGTTAAAAGTATTTTCGCTCATCTCAATCTTCTCTTAAGGGTATGAAGATAACTAGTTTTTCTCCCTCTCCTTGAGGAGAGGGCAGGGTGAGGTGAAATTTTGACTATCAAGCAATGGCTAAAGCAAAATAAACCTGATTGAAGGGAAAGCCCGTCCCGATAGCTCGGGATACGAGCGGACTTGGACGAAAAGCAGGACTGCCCTCACCGATGAAATGCTGTTTTCGCTTTTTCTCAAAGAGATTCCTTCGGAACTAAAAAATAATGGATTTAAAATGACACGCTTTTGCTGCATAAAACTAAATTTGCCGACAAAGATGAAACGATGATTCAATTCGAGAGATTTACATTAGCTAATGGTTTACGCGTATTGGTGCATGAGGATAACACCACGCCAATGGCAGTTTTAAATATTTTATATGATGTAGGAGCGAGAGACGAAAATCCAGAACAGACTGGTTTTGCACATTTATTTGAGCATTTAATGTTTGGTGGATCAGTCAATATTCCATCTTATGATGAACCTTTACAACGTGTTGGTGGTGAAAATAATGCCTTCACCAGTAACGACATGACCAACTATTACATCACTTTACCTGCGGCAAATTTAGAAACGGCTTTCTGGTTAGAATCTGACAGAATGCTGAGTCTGGCTTTCTCTGAAAAGAGTTTAGAAGTGCAACGTAATGTGGTATGTGAAGAGTTTAAACAGCGTTATTTGAATCAGCCTTACGGCGATGTTTGGTTGAAATTACGTCCCTTAGTATATAAAAAACATCCTTATCAATGGGCGACAATTGGAAAAGAGTTGTCTCATATAGAAGATGCCAAAATTGAGGATGTAAAAGCATTTTTCAAAAAGCATTACAATCCGCAAAATGCGATTATGGTTGTTGGCGGAGCAGTGAAGTTAGATGAAGTGAAGAAGTTAGCAGAAAAGTGGTTTGGCCCAATTGAGGCAGGCGAAAAATATGTAAGAAACCTTCCAACTGAACCTGAGCAGAAAAAAGCAATAGTTGAAACTATAAAAGCCGATGTTCCATTAAACGCTATTTACAAGGTATTTAAAATGCCAGGTAAGATGGAAGAAGGATATCCTGCGGTTGATCTAATTTCCGATATCTTATCACAAGGAAAATCTTCGCGTTTATATCAAAATTTGGTGCAGCAAAATCCAGTTTTCTCTGATATCAAAGCTTACAATTATGGAAGTATTGATACTGGAATGTTTGTATTGGAAGGAAAGCCGCTACCAGGTGTAGCTATGGCTTACGCCGATGAAATGATTTGGAAAGAGTTAGATGCTTTAAAAAATGAATTGATTTTTGAAGATGAGTTGACCAAAGTGAAAAACAAATACGAATCTGTAAAGGAGTTTGATGAGATGAGCTTATTAGATAAAGCCATGAATTTAGCCTTTTATGAACTTTTTGGAGATGCTCATCTGGCGAATACAGACATCGAAAACTATAGGAAAGTTAATTCGGAAGAAATCCAGAAAATGGCCAACCAATTATTCACTCAAGAGAAAGCAACTACCTTATTTTATTTAGCCAATTAACATGATAGACAGACAACAAGCTCCTGATTTTAAGCAGATTGAAGACATTACTTTTATTAAAGCTAAAAAGCATTTACTGAATAATGGAATACCTGTATTTGAAATTAATGCAGGCGAGCAAGAATTGGTAAGGATTGAATTTATTTTTCAAAATAGCGCCTGGTCTATAGATAAACCCATTATGCCAAGCGTCACCAATGGGATGTTAACGGAAGGAACACATTCTCTTTCTTCTGCTCAAATTGCGGCTAAAATAGATTATTATGGCGCTTTCTTTCAGCCAGACTTTAGTAGTGATCATTCTTCATTAAGTTTATATTCTTTAAATAAGTATGTAGGCGACACGCTTCCTATTATTAAAGAAATGCTGACTGGTTCAATATTTCCTGATAAAGAACTGGAAACCTTATTACGTAATCAAAAACAAAGATTAAAGGTAGGTTTAGAAAAGAACGATGTCCTTGCTCGTAGAGCCTTTTTATCTGCTTTGTTTGGTGATAGTTTATATGGTTACGCCAATCAGATAGAGGATTATGACAAAGTAAAAAGAGATAATTTAATGGCTTATTATCAAAAGGTTTATCATCCTGCGAACTGTACCATTGTCGTTTCGGGTAAAATCACACAAAATATTCTAAAAAGTATATTAGATTTATTTGGTAATTGGCATAATGAGCAAAATGTAGCCCCATTTGAAGTTGAGTTCATTAGTTCAAACGATAAGCTTCACTATATCGAAAAGTCAGATGCTTTGCAATCGGCCATTAGAATAGGCATGCCGAATATCAATAAAACTCATCCTGATTTTATCCAACTTCAAATCTTAAATACCATTTTTGGTGGTTATTTCGGTAGTCGTTTAATGAATAATATTAGGGAAGACAAAGGTTATACTTATGGAATAGGCTCTGGAATGGGTAGTTTACAAAAGGCAGGCTATTTTTTTATTGCTTCCGAAGTAGGAGCTGATGTTTGTAAAGCCACTTTAACGGAGATTGAAAAAGAAATCAATATCCTGAAAACAGATTTAGTTCCTGAAGAGGAATTAGCATTGGTTAAAAATTACCTCATGGGAAGTTTACTAGGCAGTTTAGAAAATGCTTTTTCTCATGCCGATAAATTCAAAAGTCTATATTTTTATGGCTTAGATTACGACTATTACGATCGATATATTCAAACGGTAAAAAATATTCAACCGAAGGAGTTAAAAGTATTAGCCAATAAATACTGGGATTACAACGAATTCTACAAGGTAATTGTAGGGAAAATGTAAATAGATGATGAGCAAAAGGTTAAACTTTAGCTCATCCTATTTTTTTATTCTCAAAAAATCAAAAAAAAACTATCTTTGTGCGGCAAATAGAGTACCCTAATTTATTTGCTATGCAACTCGATCCCAATAAATTTTTAGCCGAAGGTTTAACCTATGACGATGTACTTTTAGTACCGGCTTATTCTGAAGTTTTACCTCGCGAAGTAGATACTTCCAGTTATTTTACCAAAAAAATCAAACTCAATGTTCCTATCGTTTCTGCTGCGATGGATACCGTGACCGATTCTAATATGGCCATTGCTATTGCACAGGCTGGTGGAATTGGTGTACTTCATAAAAACATGAGTATTGATGCTCAAGCTGATGAAGTTCGTAGAGTAAAACGTTCTGAAAGCGGAATGATTCAAGACCCTGTAGTGCTTCATAAAGATGCTTTAGTGGGTGATGCCTTTAAAATTATGCGTGAGTATAAGATAGGCGGTATACCAGTCGTATCTGAAGATAATGTGCTGGTTGGGATCATCACCAATCGTGATTTAAGATTCCAAAAGAACATGAGTCAGAAGATTTCTGAAGTGATGACTAAAGAAAACCTGATTATTGCCCCAGAAGGAACAACTTTAACTCAAGCTGAGTTAATTCTACAAGATCATAAAATCGAAAAACTTCCAGTGGTTAATAAAGCTGGGAAATTAAGTGGCCTCATTACTTTTAAAGATATTCAGAAATTCAAAAACTTCCCTCAAGCCTGTAAAGACGAGCATGGAAGATTAAGAGTTGGTGCTGCCGTAGGCGTTACGCATGATACCATGCAACGTGTAGCCGCTTTGGTAAAAGCAGGAGTAGATGTGATTATTGTTGATACGGCACATGGCCATTCTATTTATGTAATTAATCAACTTAAAGCTGTTAAAACTGCTTATCCAGATTTACAGGTGATTGCTGGTAATGTAGCTACCGCAGAAGGCGCTAAAGCTTTAGCTGATGCAGGAGCCGATGGGGTGAAAGTAGGCATTGGGCCTGGTTCTATTTGTACCACTCGAATTATTGCAGGAGTAGGTGTTCCTCAATTGTATGCAGTTTTAGAAGCGGCTAGAGGTTTACAAGGCACAGGTGTTCCGGTGATTGCTGATGGTGGAATTAAATATACAGGTGACATTGCTAAGGCAATTGCGGCCGGCGCAAGTTCCATAATGGCAGGTTCGTTATTTGCCGGAGTTGAAGAATCTCCAGGTGAAACCATTATTTACGAAGGTAGAAAATTTAAATCGTACCGTGGGATGGGTTCTTTAGAAGCGATGGAAGCTGGCTCAAAAGACCGTTATTTTCAGGATGTAGAAGATGATATTAAAAAATTGGTTCCAGAAGGAATTGTTGGTCGTGTGCCGTACAAAGGGACTTTGGCAGAGGTAATGCACCAATTAATAGGAGGATTAAAAGCTAGTATGGGTTATGTAGGGGCAAAAGATATTGAGACTTTACAAAAAGCACAATTCGTGAAAATAACTGCTTCGGGAATCAGAGAATCGCATCCGCATGATATTACCATTACCAAAGAAGCACCAAATTATAGTAGATAGGTTTTTAGTTTGTTAGGTGGTTGGTTCATTAGTGTTCCGATATCGGAATAGTTTATTAGGAGAATTTTTATCATCATCAAATCGACAAATTTTCAAATTTTCAAATCAAAATAATATGTCTCACAAAGAAGAACATTTTTCAGGCTCTGAATTTTTACAAGATGTAGCCATAGGCATGGCGGACGGCTTGACGGTACCTTTTGCTTTGGCAGCTGGATTAAGTGGGGCGGTTAGTTCTACCAAAATCATCATTACCGCAGGCGTAGCCGAAATCATAGCGGGTTCCATAGCGATGGGATTGGGAGGTTATATTGCTGGTAAAACCGCTTACGACCATTA
>JAHJVW010000071.1 GCA_018828585.1 Bacteroidota bacterium | reverse complement strand
TCAAGTTTTAGGATACACGCTAAGTAAATTTTATGGCATCCGTTTTATTTCTGCTTTAAATCCAAAAAGGAGAGGTTTTTACACGATTGCTCTGATTGCTTTTTCATGGCTAGCTTTGTTGGGTTTTGCTTTGATTCCCTCACCATACAATATCATATGTATGTTTTTTAACGGCTTGCCCTTAGGTTTAATATGGGGTTTGGTTTTTGGATATTTAGAGGGCAGGCGAGCCACTGAATTTATGGCCGCAATTTTATCAGTCAGTCTCATTTTTGCATCTGGTTTTGTAAAAACGATAGGGAGATTGCTCATTCTTGAATTCAATATTACTGAATTTTGGATGCCATTTTTAACAGGACTTTGCTTTGTAATTCCATTATTAGTTTTTGTGTTGCTGTTAGAGAGTATTCCTTCGCCCGATGAGAAAGATATTGCATCTAGGACAATAAGGTTGCCTATGACCAGCACTGAAAGAAAAGATTTTCTATATCGATTTTTACCGGGGATTATTTTTACAGTAGCGATTTATATGCTATTGACGGTCATCAGGGATTTGCGGGATAATTTCGAAGTGGAGATTTGGGCTGATTTAGGCTATACAAACGTTTTTATATACTCTAAGATTGATACGTTGGTTTCCATACTGGTATTGATCGCTATGGCTTCGCTGGTGATGGTAAAAAATCATGTGAAAGCATTTAAGTTAATTCACTGGGCAATTATCATCGGTTGTTTATTTACGGGCTTAGGGACTTTGTTTTTTAATATGGGTCTTATCAACCCTGTTGTTTGGATGACCATGGTAGCCTTGGGCTTATATTTAGGTTACATCCCTTACAATGCTATATTTTTTGAGCGAATGATTGCGGCATTTAAAACAAAGAGTAATGTTGGTTTTATCATGTATATCGCCGATGCCATGGGTTATCTTGGAAGTATTTCTGTTTTGCTCTTTAAAGAATTCTCAAAAACCCCTATCAGTTGGGGCGCATTTTTTAAAGAGGGTGTTTTAACCGTAAGCATCGTTGGCGGTATCTGTGTGGTGTGCTCCTTAATATATTTCTCAAAAAAGTCGCAAGATCAAATAAATACGTCTATCCCAATTAATAATTTATGAAAAAAAGATCTGCAATAGTAATCGGGGCAGGAGTTGTTGGTTTAGCAACCGCAAGAGCCTTGGCAATAAGAAATTATAAAGTCACCATTTTTGAAAGAGGAGGGAAGGCAACAGGAGCATCTATCCGAAATTTCGGAATGATTTGGCCAATAGGACAACCGAAAGGTAAAATGTTAGAAAGAGCCTTAAAATCCAAAGCAATTTGGAAAACTATTGCAAATGAAGCAAATATATGGTACAAAGAATCAGGTTCTTTACATCTTGCCTATCAGGAAGATGAATTATTGGTGATGCAGGAGTTTGCTGCGACAAATGAAGGCATCAGAAATACTACGATACTCACGGCTGAGGAAACATTAAAAAAGTCTAAAATCATCAACCCTGAAAATCTTTTGGGTTCTTTATTTAGTGCAGATGAAATGATTGTAGAGGCCAGATCAGCCATTCATCAGGTGGCATTGTATTTAGAAGAGAAATATGAGGTTAGTTTTTATTTTAATAAAGCCATTTCAAAAATAACTTATCCTAAGGTTTATTGTGGAAATGAATATTTTGAAGCTGATGAAATTTATGTTTGCAGTGGGTCCGATTTTGAGACCTTATATCCGGAAGTTTTCGCGAAACAGCCTATTACAAAGTGTAAGTTGCAAATGATGCGAATGAAAGGTTTTTATCCAAACGCTGATGATTCTCCTTCTCTTTGTGGTGGTTTGTCTATGATTCATTATGCCGCATTTCAGGAAGCAAAATCTTTAATGCAATTAAAGAATCGTTATGAAAAAGATTATGCAGCATATATTAAATGGGGGATCCATGTGATGCTATCACAAAATCAACAAGGGGAATTTACGATAGGGGATTCTCATGAATATGGTTTTGATTTAGATCCATTTGATAAAAAATACATCAATGATTTAATTCTCAAATATTTCAAATCATTTGGTTTATTGGATAGCTATGAGCCTATACAGACTTGGAATGGTGTTTATCCAAAATTAACGAATGGAGAAACGGAACTGGTTTTAGAACCAGAAAAAGGGGTGACCATTATTAATGGAGTAGGAGGTGCGGGCATGACCTTATCTTTTGGCTTAGCAGAAGAGATTATTAATGTCAAATCTTAAAATTTATGAGTTAACCTGTTCGTATTTCCTGAACCAGCTTCCTATTTTTAGTTGAATTACCCCTAAAAAGGCTTCTCTAAAAATACTTGTACTCATCTTTGAAGTTCCTTCGGTTCTATCGGTAAAAATAATAGGGATTTCTATCACTTCGAATCCGTGTTTGATAGCTGTAAATTTCATCTCTATTTGGAAAGCGTAACCCACAAATTTAATTTTATCAAAAAGGATAGTTTCCAAAACTTTTCTCTTATAACATTTAAAACCAGCGGTTGCATCTTGAATATCAATTCCAGTGACGATTCGCACATAAACAGATGCGAAATAGGACATTAAAACTCGCCCCATTGGCCAGTTTACTACATTTACACCTTTAATATATCTAGAGCCAATTGTTAAATCAGCGCCTTCTACACAAGCTTGTCTTAATTTTATTAAATCATCAGGATTGTGGGAAAAATCGGCATCCATTTCAAAAATATACTGATATTCATTTTTTATGGCCCACCTAAATCCATGAATATAAGCGGTCCCTAGTCCTTGCTTTCCTGATCGTTCTTCAATAAAAAGCATTCCAGGAAATTCTGCTTGAATACTTTTTACAATTTGAGCAGTTCCATCAGGAGAGCCATCGTCAACAATCAAAATATGAAAAGTATGCGTTAATGAAAAAACTTTTCTAATGATCTTTTCTATATTTTCCTTCTCATTATAGGTAGGGATAATGACTAAACTATCGGGCACTTTTAAAGATTGATTTAGATGAATATCAAAGATAAATAATTTATGTAAGTAACTTTAATTTTCATAAAAAAGGAGAAATGAAACTCATTTCTCCTTTAGCATGACTCAATTTTTTATTAAGCAGTTTCTATCTGTTCTGTGTTCTTCAATCCACTCATGGTATCATCAGAGAAATCTTCAGCTCCATGCGCTAATCTTTTTAAAGGTTTTAGGCAAAGCAGAATCAAAATTCCAAATAGGGTACAAAAGATTGCAATTCCTGTAAAAATCTCTAATTCGCCGGCGCTTTGAGACCATTCGCCAACCCATCCAGCTACATAATTTCCCATTCCTGTGGCAGCAAAATAGGCACCCATCATTAAAGAAGCATATTTCATTGGTGCTAATTTAGTAACATAAGAAAGTGCAACCGGAGAAGCACTTAGCTCTCCAACAGTATGGAATAAATAAGCTAAAATTAACCAATACATTGCTGATGAACCGTTTGCTTGAAATTGCAAAGAAGCGGCGCTCATGAAAAGGAATCCCCATCCCATAATGATGATGCCAATAGCCATTTTGAAAATTGATGAGGCTTCTTTTTTCTTCTTTTTTCTGGTGTACCAAAATCCTGCTATCGCAGAGCCTAAAAACATAATGAAGAAAGAATTAACGGATTGAAACCATGGGGCAGGAACTTCGAAGTTTAAAAAGTTAATCATCCTATCGGTTTTTTCACTTGCATATAAGTTCATTAAACCACCAGCTTGTTCAAAAGCTCCCCAGAAAACGATAATCATCAAGAAAGAAATAAACATGACAATCATTCTGTCTTTTTCAATTTTAGTCAATGGTTTATTTACAGCTAATCTTTCTGCTTCAGGTAATGCTTTGGTCGCTTCCCCAATTCCTTTTAGATATTTCAAACCGAATATAAAGCCTATTTGACCTAAAGCCATTCCAATTCCGGCTAAACCGAAACCAAAATGCCAACCGTAGTTAATAGCCACTGAGCCTACCATTAAGCCTGCTAAAAAGGCACCTACGTTTATACCTATATAAAATATCGTAAAGCCTTTATCTCTTCTATCATCGCCTTTAGGATATAAACCACCTACCATTGTAGATATATTTGGTTTTAAACAGCCCACGCCGGCTATAATAAATGAAATACCAGCGTAAAAAGCCCATTCAGCCTGAATGGCCAAAATGCTATGTCCTGCAACTAATAACCAACCACCAACAATGACAGTTTTCTTTTGTCCAAGCCATTTATCAGCAATGATACCACCGGGAATGGAGGCGATATACACTAGAGCTGTGTAAATTCCATAAAGACCTAACGCTTCCACTTTTGTCCATCCAAAACCTGGGTTGTCTCCAGTAGATGATGCCACTAAGAACAATACTAATATTGCTCTCATACCGTAGTAGCTAAATCGCTCCCACAATTCTGTGAAAAATAAAATATACAGTCCAACTGGGTGACCAAAGAGTTCTTTTCTATTTTCCATAAAGGGGGGGTGTTGTTGTTTAATTATTAAATTTAAAATTGACCTAAAAGTCAAGTATAAATATTTTTTTTAAAACATTTTGGAATATGAGTATAATATTTCCATATCCTAATGTTCTTTAATGACTGGGTTGGTATTTTGAACATCTTTAGAAGGGTCTATAAAAAAGTCATCTTCTTCATTAGGAAGGTTTTTTACTTTAATATTTTCTATAAAATACCACTTGCCAGATTTGAACTTTAAACCATCATAAGATAAGTCTGGAGCATAAACACTTAAAGGACCATTAGCTTCATTTAAAGGAACTAAATGGTCATAAATAATCATGTTCTCTTCTTTGTCATATCTCAAAAGCATCGAAGCTTCTTTCGTATAATCAAAGATGATTCTTTTATGAAAAGAATTTGATTTAGGTTGATTTTGCAGCACAGCTTTACCAAAGCTAGGTTTGCCATCTACAAAACTTAAAGTTTCAATCACTTTGCTGCTGGTCTCCGCCGATTTTCCCTTCCACCCAAATAAAAGATAATAGGGTTCTTTGATATTGGTGACAGGAATGATATGATAATAAACTGCTCCTAACCATTGATTAGCTTTTAAAGTGCTGTCAGTTAAAGAGAGTGCTAATTTTAAATTTTGAGAATTATCCACCAACGGATATAATTCTAATTTTTGAGGATTATTCATTTGGATAGCACCGTAAAACCGACATTCTCCACCATCAGTTACGGTGAACCAAGTGATAATTCTAAATTTATTATCATCTGATTTTTTGATGGAAACAAATGAGCTCAAATTTGAAAACGGATAACTATAAGAATTTTTTTCTTTTAAAGCCGTTACCAAGGTTTGAATAAAAGTATAATTCGCTTTTAACCTGTGGTCTTCTATCAAATCATTTGTAAAAACTGTTCCCAATTGTTTCAAAGAATCCTCATAAAATGCTAACTTCTCTTGCCCCAGAGCATTAAAAAAAGTGAAAATGATAATGAAGCAAGAGAAGATTTTTTTCATTTAATGAATTAACGCAAATTTTCGATAACAATTGCACTGGCTCCACCACCACCATTACAAATTCCAGCGACACCTAATTTGCCTTTGTTTTGTTGTAGAACGTTAATTAATGTTACGATAATTCTAGCGCCAGAACAACCCAATGGATGACCCAGAGAAACTGCACCACCATTAACATTTACATGGTCTGGATTTAATTTCAACTCTTTATTATTCGCTAAGGATACGACCGAAAATGCTTCATTAATTTCAAAAAAATCAATATCCGCTGCTTTTAAATTGATTTTATTTAAAGCAATCGGGATAGCTTTTGAGGGTGCAGTAGTAAACCATTCTGGCGCTTGTTGCGCATCTGCGAAGGCCAAAATTTTAGCCAAAGGTTTTAAGCCTAATTCGTCAGCTTTTTCTTTACTCATTAAAACTAAGGCTGCAGCACCGTCATTTAAGCTAGAAGCGTTGGCCGCAGTTACTGTTCCGTCTTTTTTAAATACAGGTCTTAAGCCTGGGATTTTTTCAAATTTCACATTGGCAGGTTCCTCATCCTGATCTATCAACGTGATATTTCCTTTTCTGTCTTTAATTTCTAAGGGTACAATTTCATCTTTAAACTTTCCATCTGCAATTGCCTTTTGAGCTCTTTTATAGGATTCTATCGCATATTCATCCTGCTCTTCTCTTGATATATGGCAATCGGTAGCGCAAAGTTCAGCTGCTGAACCCATATGGTAATCATTATAAACATCCCATAAGCCGTCTTTTATCAAGCCATCGGTTAAAACACCGTTACCTAATTTATAGCCACTTCTTGCTTTATCAATATAATAAGGGACATTACTCATGCTTTCCATTCCACCAGCAACAATAATATCCTGATCACCAGAAGCGATACTTTGTGCAGCCAACATGACTGCTTTCATTCCTGAAGCGCATACTTTGTTTATGGTGGTGTTGGGTACATCGGGTAAACCAGCAAATTTCGCTGCTTGTGTTGCTGGAGCCTGTCCTAAATTCGCAGAAAGAACATTACCCATAAAGACTTCTTGTACATCAGCAGGTTTTATCCCTGCTTTTTCTACTGCAGCTTTAATAGCCAAGCCACCTAATTGTGTAGCAGTAAATGAGGTTAAACTTCCAGAAAAACTACCTATTGGCGTACGAACGGCAGATATAATATAAACTTCTTTCATAAAAAAATATAATTGGTGCCACGAAATTAATTATAAAATAGAACCTAAGCGTACCAATAGTGTTTTATTTTAAAATTTTACATGGGATAATCAATAGATAAATTATTATAAATTTGAAACAAATGGACAACTGGTGGCAAATATAAATCGCAATTCACATAAGATTATCTATAGAAAATATACTTCCGTAATAAAGTATATTTTAATGGCGGCAAGTGTTTTAGTCATAACTGCTGTGCTACCAAAACAAGCTCGATTTAAATTCGAATTTGAAAAGGGCAATGTATGGATGCATGAAGATTTAGTGTCTCCGTATAATTATCCCATTAAAAAAACCATTGAAGAGATAAAAAGTGATAAATCTAGCATTCTTCAATTTGTACTTCCGGTTTATGAGTTTAATCCTGATGTTTTTCAAGCTCAAGCCGATCAATTCCAAGCCGATTTTGAAGCAAAATGGCGTAACTCTGGTTTGAAAGATGATACCCAAAAAGAGAAAAATTTCGAAGCTGGGTATAAAATATTGCAAGACATTTATAATAAAGGGATTATAGGATTAAATAAGAAATATCAACGAGATGGAGAAAATTACACCATTTCTTTATTGAAAAATGGATTTGAAAATAAGGTAAGCACAGCTGAGCTGTATACACAAGCATCAGCAATTGTTGTAGCTGGAAACACGCTAGTAAAGCAGCCAAATATCTCGAGTGATTTATTGCTTTCAATATTAAAAGACAGAATTACTCCTAATGTTAATTATAATGAACGCTTTACTGAAAAGATAGAAAAACAAGCCATAGAAAATGTTTCATCCACCAGAGGAATGGTGCAAAAAGGTGAATTGATAGTGGCTAAAGGAAGTACCATAAATGATGAAATTTATCAAAAACTGGAGTCTTTAAGGCAAAGTTATGAAGACAACACCAACATCACTGGAAATAGAGACTTTATTATTGGAGGTCAGTTTCTGTTGGTAGGAATGATTATCTCTTTATTGATGGTCTTTCTTTTCCTTTTCAGGAAAGATATTTTTGCTGATAATCGTCAAATATCTTTGATTTTACTAGTAGTTACCGGGATGTTAGTTTCCCTTTCTTGGGCAATCAATGTTAAAATCCCTAGTTTATATTATATACCCTATTGTATTGTTCCAATTATTATTCGAATTCTTTTTGACACCAGGTTGGCGATGAATATTCACCTATTGGTGGTACTAATTGCAAGTTTTTTTGTTCCAAATAGTTTTGAATTTGCTTTTTTACAGATAACAGCTGGGATGGTTGCCATTTACAGTATTAAAAATTTAGTTCGTAGAGAACAGTTTTTAATATCAGCATTATTAATCCTATTGAACTATTTAGTTGCGTATTTAGGTGTTTCCTTAATTAAGGAAGGCTCTTTTGACGCTATCCAATGGGTTAAATTCTTGCCTTTCATTTTTAGTGTTTTATTATCTCTTTTGGCGTATCCTTTAATTTATTTATTCGAAAAGGTTTTTGGTATTACTTCAGATATTACCTTGATAGAATTGACCAATACCAATACAACACTTCTAAGAGAGCTGGCTTTTAAAGCTCCTGGTACTTTTCAACATTCATTACAAGTAGCAAATTTGGCCGAATCAGCTATTTTTAAAATTGGAGGAAATGCTTTGTTGGTGAGGGCAGGCGCCTTATATCACGACATTGGTAAAATAGATAACCCACAATTTTTTATTGAAAACCAAAATTCAGGTTTAAATCCACATGATAAATTACCTTATCAGGAAAGTGCCCAAATTATTATTAAACACGTGTTAAATGGAATAGAAATGGCTCGGAGGAATAATTTGCCTGAGGTGATTATAGATTTTATCAGAACGCATCACGGAAATACTAGAGTAGATTATTTTTATCAATCATTTTTAAAGAATTTTCCTGAGAAGATTGTAGATGAAAATACCTTTAGATATCCAGGTCCAATTCCTTTCACCAAAGAAACGGCAGTTTTAATGCTTGCTGATTCGGTCGAAGCCGCTTCCAGAAGTTTAAAAGAACCCGATGCAGAAAGCATAAACGAGTTGGTGGAACGAATTATTGAGTATAAATTAGACCAGAACCAATTAAATGATAGTAACATTACTTTGAAAGAAATTGAGACTATCAAGCTGATTTTTAAGACAATGCTAATGGGAATCTACCATGTAAGAATCGATTACCTTAAACAGAATTAAAAATTCTTTTTGTAGTACTAAGTGGATTACTATATTTGCACTCCCGAATTAGGGAGTTTTGTTTTTTCAACTTCAATTTTAATAGGAGAGATGCCTGAGTGGCCGAAAGGAACAGTTTGCTAAACTGTCGTACTGGCAACGGTACCGAGGGTTCGAATCCCTCTCTCTCCGCCGTTAAGACATCAAAAAAAAACACCAAAAATG
>JAHJVW010000070.1 GCA_018828585.1 Bacteroidota bacterium | reverse complement strand
AGACTCTAAAGGAACTAAAGAAGCATTTTTAGCGAGTTTGAGAAAAGATATAGAGGAAGCTGAGTATAATCGAGAGACCGAGCTAGGTATTTTTCAATTTATTGAAGATATAGTTTCCGGTAAGATTTTACTTAAAGCTCATCCCGAAAAAAATCTACACGCAAAGATATATATATTTAAGCCCAAAAATTTCAATCCGTATTCTACAGGTACGGTGGTTACAGGCTCTTCTAACTTAACTGATAACGGTTTAGGAAGTTCGGAGAAGTCAAACTACGAATTTAATGTAGAACTAAGGAGATATGACGATATTAAGTTTGCGACAGAAGAGTTTGAATTGCTTTGGAACGAATCTATTGATATACTTCCTTTTGATATAAACACACTAAAGAAAACAACTTATCTTAATGATGAGTTTACTCCTTTCCAATTATATATAAAGCTACTTATAGAATATTTCGGTAAGAGAATAGATTATGATCCAGCAAACGTAGATTTACTTCTACCCGATAATTACAAACGATTAACATATCAAGCAGAGGCTGCCATTGAAGGATATGAGAAATTGCTCAAATATAATGGTGTATTCTTAGCTGATGTAGTAGGTTTGGGTAAGACCGTTATTGCTGCAATAATTGCTAAAAAGTTTGTTTTTGAGAATGGTTACCACTCTAAAATCCTAATTGTTTACCCACCCGCTCTTGAAGCTAACTGGAAAAAAACGATTAAGGATTTTCATATTTGGAATAATTGTTCATTTATTTCTACAGGTGGTTTACACAAAGTGATAGATAATAAGATTCTAGATTATCCGAATGCAGATGAATATGACTTGATAATTATTGATGAAGCTCACAAATTTAGAAACGATACATCGCAGATGTATGAGAAACTTCAGACAATTACAAAAACAGACCGTCGTATTCCAGGCGCTGATGGTGACCTTAAAAAGAAGGTGATGCTACTTACAGCGACACCTTTAAATAATCACCCAAGCGATATTGAAAATCAAGTTTATTTGTTTCAGGACAAGAGAATTTCAACCCTGCCAACTGTGCCAGCTAAAGACTTACAGGCTTTCTTTAAACCGTTAAAAGAAAAATATGATAGGCTGAAAAAAGACAAGGTGTTGAATGTGAAAGAAGTAAAAAGCATATTTGATACCATAAGAGATAAAGTTGTTGAACCTCTGGTAATCAGGAGGACTAGAAAAGATATCACGAATAATAAAGAATACTTAAAAGATATTAAGGAACAAGGAATTGAATTTCCAAATATTAACCCTCCGAACGCTGTCAAATATGAATTTGACGATATGCTTTCGAAACTCTTTGATAGAACCATTACCCTTTTAACAGGTCTTGATGAGAATGGAAAGGAAATAGGAGGGCTAGGTTATTACAGATATAAAGCCATTGAATTTCTGATAAACGAAGAGGATAGGAAAAGATATGGTGACGTCGAATCTATTTCAGGTAGATTGGCAGCAATAATGAAAACATTATTAGTTAAAAGATTGGAAAGTAGTTTTCACGCTTTTAAAATGTCATTAGGTCGTTTACTAAAAAATACAGACCATATGATAAAGATGTTTGATAACGATAATATTTATATAGCTCCCGATATTGATGTTAACAAGTATTTAGACGAAGGAGATGAAGAAGGACTTGAAGCGAAAATTAACTCTATAGGTGGTAACAATCAAACCTATCGAAAGGAGCATTTCAATCCTAAATTTATCCAACTTTTAAAGGAAGATCGTAGAATGGTTAGTGAGCTAGTGGATGCTTGGGCATTGGTTAATTATGATCCGAAACTAGCCAAGTTTTTATTTGAATTAGAGAAGACGTTTTTTAAGAAATCCGTAAACCATTCAGGAAAGCTTGTGATTTTTACTGAATCAAAGGAAACTATGATTTATTTAGAGAAAGCTACAAATGATATTGGATTTAATAAAACGATAGGGATTAGCGCTGCCAATAGGAAAGAAAAAGAAAGGACTATCCGTCTAAATTTTGACGCTAATCAAGAATCTGGCGATTGGGCAAATGATTTCGATATTATTTTTACCACAGAAGTTCTTGCAGAAGGGATCAATTTACACCGTTCTAACGTAATTATAAATTACGACGTTCCTTGGAACTCAACGCGTTTAATGCAAAGGATAGGACGTGTAAATCGAATCGGTACACAAGCTAAAGAGATAAATATTTATAATTTTTATCCCTCTGATAAGTCAGAAAACCAAATTCAATTAACTAATACCGCAATCAAAAAATTACAGGCATTTCATTCTGCCTTTGGGGAGGATTCTCAAATTTATTCTCAACTGGAAGAGGTCGGTGAAGCAGGCTTATATGGTTCCAGGCTTAAAGACGAAGTAAACGAAACACTTCTATTTCTACAAGAATTAAGAAGTTTTAAAAAGGCTAATAAAAAAGAGTTTGATCTAATTGCAAAAATCCCTCAGAAAGCTCGTCTAGCTCGCGAATCTATAAGTTTGGACAATTCTCCTTTAGCCAACTGTTCCGTTACTTATTTAAAGAGTGAAGGGCATCCGGGCGTTTTTTACAAGATTGATGTTAATAACATAGTTCATGAATTAAATTTTGTAGAAAGCGCAACGATATTTAAAGCACTGGAAAGCGAAGAGTCTATTAAACCTCTTCCTGAATTTCATCATAGCCAAGTTAAAAAAGCTACAGACTATTTTCAGCAGTTAGTAAAGGTTTCGGAAAATCAAAAAGTTACTAAATCGATGTTGTCAGCTATTGAAAAAAGGGTGCTAAATGTGCTTCCAACTTACGCGGCACAGGTAAAAGATGCTTTTTACAAGCAAATTCTTAAGCGAACAATCGATGAGATTTATAAAGGATCTCACAAGAAGCTACCGCATAACATCGATACCTTCCTTAAAAAAGCAAAACAAACCAATATTAGTGACCTCGACGTCTTAATTGCCAGCCTTTATAAAGAAGTTTTAGCGGAATATAAATTTAGTGAACACGATTCAGAATTAAGCAATAGCAATCCTAAGAAAATGTTTGCTAAACCTCAAATAGTTATTTCAGAATCATTTAACTGATTAAAATGAATAAAGATATTTTACTTCAACTTTTCAAGACTTCCTATAATCGCCAGTCTTTTATAGATAATTGCTTACTACCCACATTCCAAAATAAAGTAACAAATTTTAAAATATTTGAAGAACAAGGTTTACAACTAATTGAATTGACTTCCTCTGAACAAAATTATGCATCTCAAATTGTTAAATACGGGGAGTTTCAAACCTTAGATGAAATACCTAGAACTGTGGAACTTTATGAAGTAATTGTTAGGAGTGATAGGCAAATAGAAAGAAGTAGGGTAGGTCTAGGTGCTTTAGTGAAGAAACACATTATTGGTAATAATGCAGTTTTGATAAATTTTGCATATGAAATTCCGATAGGTAGAACTTGGCGTTTTTCTTTTATAGCTCGTGATGGAGTATTTCTTAATGGTGAAATGCAAATTAAAGAAACTAGCCCAAAACGCTACACATATGTATTCGGGGAGGCTGACGAGACCTACAAAACCGCTTTAGACCAATTTTCTTTACTGAGTAACGAAATAGAAATTGACATTCTGAAAATTAAAAACGCATTTGGTGTTGAAGCCATGTCTAAAGCTTTTTTTGATGAATATAGAGATATTCATTATGCTGGGTTTGTCGATTATTTAACCCGCTCTAATTTCAAAAAATCAGCTTTTAGTAATAAGGATAAGGATTTAAGAGATTTTGTAAAAAAATTACTGGGGCGTATTGTTTTTTTATACTTTTTACAAAAAAAAGGATGGCTAGGTGCTAAAGATTTATCCTATAAGAATGGGGATAAAAACTTCATGCCTAATTTTTTTAAAAAATCTGGTGCAAATAACAGCTTTTACGCCAATTGGCTTTCCAGTTTATTTTTTGATGCCTTAAACAACGAAAGACCCGATGATGACTTTACGATGCCTGATGGCGAAGTCGTCAAAATTCCTTATCTAAATGGTGGTTTATTTGAAAAAGATTCGGAAAAATACGATTTTCTTACTTTTCCTGCTGATTTGTTTAGCAACCTATTTGAGTTTTTTGACCAATACAATTTTACCATATTTGAAGACAGTCCTGAAGAACATACCGTAGCAGTTGATCCTGAAATGTTAGGTCATATTTTTGAGAACTTACTGGAAGGCAATAAGGATAAAGGGGCTTTTTATACTCCGAAAGAAATTGTGCATTATATGACACAAGAATCTTTAATAGAATACCTGCACACGCAAATACCAGATGCAAATCGAAGCGAGTTGGAAGCATTTGTAAAAAACAAAGACAACGAACTTAGTAAAGAACACAAAAAGAAAATTGATCAAAAGCTAGAAAATGTAAAAATTTGCGATCCTGCAATAGGTTCGGGCGCTTTTCCAATGGGCTTGTTACAAGAAATTTATGGTCTAAAAGAACGCATAGCTTACGATTTAGGCTATACGGTTTGGAGTCCAGCTACAGTGAAAGAAAACATAATTCAAAAATCTATTTACGGAGTTGATATAGAGCGGGGTGCAGTTGACATCGCTCGTTTGCGTTTTTGGCTTTCATTGATTGTTGACGAAGAAATACCAAAAGCCCTCCCAAATTTGGATTATAAGATTGTAGTAGGCAATAGCTTAGTAAGCAAGTTTGATGAGACGGTAATTGAAATCAATTGGGAAAGAAAGGGAAGTGTAGGTGAAGCAGATAAACACGTAAAAGGGGTTCAAAATGCTTTGGTATCAATATCGGAAAAGCAAAAACAATTTTTTGAAAGTAAAAGTAACAAACAAAAAGCCAAACTCAAATCTGAAATACAGGATTTGAAATTGGACGTCCTGATTAATCAGCTTTCTTTTAATATAGCTTCCTATGTAAACAGTAATCAGAAAGTTAGCGATATTGGTTTTGGTTTAAAACCTGGAGAATATAAAAAGAATTTAGAAATTGATTTGCAAGTAGATGATTTTGAGAAATCTCTTAAGAAACTCAAAAATCTAAAAGAAAACCCCCAACTAACTTTTAACCATTTCGACTGGAAACTGGATTTCCCAGAAGTACTTAATCCACTCGTGAATGAACTCACAGGTTTTGATATCGTGATAGGGAATCCGCCTTATATCAAAGAATATACAAATCGTGAGGCTTTCGATGGTTTTAGGAATTCTCCTTATTACCAAGGTAAAATGGATATTTGGTACGGCTTTGCTTGCGAATCCTTGGATTTGTTAAAAAAGAATGGTGTTGAATGCTTCATCGCTCAAAACAACTGGATAACAAGTGCGGGCGCATCCAAGCTTAGAGAGAAAATTTTAAAGGAAACTGAAATAAAATTATTCACTGATTTTTGGAACTATAAGGTTTTTGCAAGTGCGGGCATTCAAACGATGATTTATCTTTTGAAGAAAAATTATCCTGAAGCAGAATATGCTTTAAAATACTCTGTTCTCAAAGACGATAAACTGTCAAATAGACAACTCAATAAATTCTTAGATTTTAGTATTAATATCACCTTTGGTAAAAAATACGTCATCCAACAAAATAATTCGAACTTTGATTCAAAGCAAATTGATTTTAATAGTGGAGAATTAGATGTAATTTTAAAAAAAATCAAGTCAAAACAAAATTTTAAATTAAATGAAAAGGAAGTTGCACAAGGTATAGTTCTTCCTCAAGATTCTTTAAATAAAAAGAACGCTAGTGTTTTAGGAAATGGTTTCAAAGTTGGCGACGGTATATTTGTTCTTACTAAACAAGAATTAGAAAGTCTAGAATTGACTAACGATGAATTAACACTCATCAAACCTTACTACACAACCGAAGAGCTATCGAGGTTTTATAAAACAAAAGATAATCAGAACTACATAATTTATACAGACTCGTCTTTTAAAAACGCAAAGTCAATAAAGCCATACCAGAACATTAAGAGGCACTTAGATAAATTTTCAAATATAATAACCTCAGATAACAAACCTTACGGTTTGCACCGGTCGAGAGAGGAAAACTTTTTCAATAATGCCAAAATTATTTCTCTAAGGAAATGTTCAAAAAGACCCACATTTACTTATATGGAAGGACAAAGTTATGTTTCTGCTACTTTCTTTGTTATTCAATCTCAAAGAATTGATATGAAGTATTTAACAACGCTTCTAAATTCTAAATTAATAATGTTTTGGTTGAGATACCGTGGGCAAATGCAAGGTGATAATTTTCAGATTGATAAGAACCCACTATTGGGGTTGCCGATAGTTTATCAACAAGTAGGAACATTTTGTCTTGTGAATATAATGCAGATGCTTAAACCAATAGTTCAAAATTCTAGTAATTTTGATATTCAAATACCCAGCACCCACATTTTAGAATCCTTTGAAGAAGTGATAGATGCCTTGATCTTTGAGTTGTACTTTCCCAAGGAATTTGAAGACAGTAATATTGTAATAGAAAAACATGCGCAAGCTATTTTTAAACCTATAGATGATTTGTCAGATCCCGAACAAATTAAAGCTATAAAAAACGCCTACCAAGCCTTGCGAGAAAAAGATAATCCGCTTCGGAATCAAATCAAACTAATGAAAATAGAGTTGAAAGATTTATTACTACCAATATTAAGTATTTAGGTTATGCAAAAGATAAAATCCATTACGCTCCGTAATTTCAAATATTTCTATGGGGTAGAAACAGAGCAACCTCAAAATAAAATTGAATTAGATAGTAATAACCTACTACTTTATGGCGAAAATGGTAGTGGGAAAAGTTCACTTTATTGGGCTATTTACACTTTTTTGCAAAGTGCAATCAAAGAACCAACATCAGAAATAGAAAAGTATTTTGAACCTACAAATCCTCAAAACTTAAGAAACCGATTTGCACATGAGGATGCTGAATCAGGTATAATGATTCAGTTTGAAGCGCCTACAGGTGGTACTTTAAAAGAAATCAAGCGTAATACAAATAAAACATATAGTATCAACACATTTCAAGACACATTCATAACTAGAGCACTAGTCGGTAGTGATTTTATAAATTATAAATTCCTATCGAAAATATATGACTTTAGAAACAGTGAAGTTATCAACCTTTTTGAAATGTTCGATAGAGAAATTTTCATGTTTGTTGATTTTGAAGAAGCATTTACTTTTCATGATGGTACATTATCAACAAAAACTTACGCATCTGACTGGTGGAAGTTTATTTCTGAGGCTTATAGGACACTGCCGTATAATGGAAATATCGTTAGTGTAGGCTCTGTCGAATATAAAAGATTTAAAAATGTAACTATACCCCGATTTATCGAGTTATTGAAAAAATTCCTTTTAGAGATTACTCAAGGTACAAATGAGTATTTAGAGAATGAGTTTAAAGAAAAAATTTCCATAAGTTTTGATATCGATAATGTTAAATGCGATTTTAATAAGAATATTAGCCAAAGAGCAAAAGACGGTAAGCTACACAAACCTAAAATTCCCTTGATTGTAAAACTAAATCATGATAAATTAGGAGAAAATAAAAGCTCACTACACAAACCCCACACTTTTTTGAACGAGGCGAGCTTAACAGCAATAGCCTTGGCTATAAGGCTTTCAATTTTAGACAGAAGACCTACATTTCCTGATTCTGCGAGGATACTAATTCTTGATGATTTATTATTGAGTTTAGATATGAGTCATCGTGATAAGGTTCTGGATATTTTTTTAAGCGAAGCATTTATAAATACTTATCAGATTTTAATATTAACCCATGATAGGAGCTTCTATAATATGTGTAAGAACCGTATTCAAGACCGCTTTGATAAAGGTTGGTTGTTCAAAGAAATGTATCAGCATCAAACGGATGCTGGAGTGCCTTGCCCGTTTATGCCTAAAAAAGAGAGTCATCTTGATATGGCAATAAAATATTTAAAGGAATTTGACTATCCGGCATCTGCAAACTATTTAAGAAAAGAAGCAGAACGTGTTCTGTGTTATTTACTGCCAAAACATTTAACATTTTTTGATAAACTAGACGAAGGTTCAAGTATTTTAAATCTCGAAGGTTTAATTAGCAGGTTTGAAGTTTATTACAAAGCTTT
>JAHJVW010000008.1 GCA_018828585.1 Bacteroidota bacterium | reverse complement strand
CGATCTAACATATCTGCCACCATCGCTTTACGTTCGCTACTTTTTACATCCTGATATAATAAAGGCGTTTCGATGTTCTCATAAACCGTTAACTCATCAATTAAGTGATAAGCCTGAAAAACAAAACCGATGTATTGCTTATAAAGCTGAGTTCTTTGTTTCTCTTTTAGTTTATTAATATTTTCATGTAGGAAATGGTATTCACCTTCATCAAAATCATCCAGCATCCCAAGGATATGCAATAATGTGGATTTTCCTGAACCTGACGGCCCCATGATGGAAATGAATTCACCCTCCTCTACATTCAGGTTAATGTCTCTCAAAAGAAAAACCCTATTGCCACCTACCGTGACCCATTTGAAAATATTCTTTAGTTGTACTAGCATAGTTTTTTATTTATCAGATTTCTAGCTTTGGCTTTCATCTATTTAGATGGACGACTTTTTATTTATGAATGTTGCAATTATACTTTTAATTTTAGTGCAGGATTAAATCTAACGGCACTCATCATTTGCAGGCAAACTGTAAAAATGACAATGGCAAATGAAACCATCAGGGCAATGATAAAAGGCATGATAGATATTTGTACCCTAAATGCAAATGTCTCCAACCATTTATTGACAATGATAAAAGCAACGGGCCATGCCAGCAGATTGGCGATTAACACGATATAGAAAAAAGGCTTGCTTAAAACTACCATCAGTTGATTTTTTCCAGCACCAAATACTTTCCTTATTGCGATTTCCTTCATACGTAACCGAATCGCATGGGCAGCTAAAGAAAAGAAACCTAGCGAAGCAATAAATAGAGCCAGTAAAGAAAAACTGAAAAGTACCGTTTGTAATTGCTCCTGCTTTACAAATAGTTTTCCATATAATTCATCCAGAAAGTGATAATTAAAATTATCACCGTCCAATCTATTGATACTGCTCCATTCGCTATTTAATATTTTTAACATTGCCGGTATCGAATTATTTTCTGCACTGATCATAATTTGCGTTTTAGCCAACCCATATGAATCGCTCATCACATAAATGGTCGGCTTAACATTCACTTCAAATCCATCAGACTTCACATCTTTTATCACACCGATTACGCTGTAGTTTATTTCCTTGCTTTTAATTGTTTCACCAATAGGGCTCTTTAAACCCATTGCTTTTGCGGCAGTTTCATTGATAATGGCATTTAAAGAATCTCCAAAGAAATAAGAAGAGAAAACACGGCCCTTAGCCAATTTGATATTTAAAGTCTTGAAATATTCGTAATCCACACTTACAGTGTTTAAAGCATAATCTTTATGCTGCACCTCATATTCGTGAGCAGCAGGTAAGATGCCGCCTGGAACATTGGAAGTCACGGTGACATACTTCACTCCAGGTATCGCTTTTATTCGCTCTCTTACAGATTTGAATTTTCTAGGATGATTAAACAAACTAAGATTATCTACATAGATCACCTGCTGTGGTGAAAAACCAGGACTTTCAGTTTTCATGAATTTTACCTGCTGATAAATGACCATCAAGGATATGATAAAAACAATAGTAAAAGTAAACTGAAGAACAGTTATTGTATTTCTAACCCATGCTCCCTTTCCTACATTTATCAATACATTTCCTCTTAAGACTTCTATGGGTTTAAAGCCTGCCATCATCAAAGATGGGTAAAGACTAGCTGTTAAGGTAACTACTATTAAGGCTAAAAATAATTGAGTGATGATGGCAGAATTAATACCTGAAATTAACAAATCAACTTGCAATAACTGATTAAAATAGGGTAAGCCTATGATCACAAATACAAATGACACCAATAAAGCAAGCAGACATTGGATAAATATTTCGAACATAAATTGTAAAACGATTCTACTTCTCACAATGCCATTCACCTTTTTAATACCAACCTCTTTTGAGCGCTTGGTAGCCTGAGAAATATAAAGATTGGTAAAATTGAAGCCAGTAACTATCAATATGATTATCGCCAATACGATTAAGCTATTGACAATTTGCTTATTTACATCAGAACCGTAATGTGGTTTTAAATGCAAGTTTTTGAGTGGGTCTAAATAAATAACTGATTTTTCCGAATGACTTAATACTGCTTTCGCCACTAAACTACTGTCGGTCAAAGCTGCTTCCTTATAGATTTCATCAATTTTTTTTGAAAGCCGATTCATATCAGTATGAGGCTTCACTAATATAAAAGTCTGATAAATTCTGGATGCATAACTTTGATCTTTCCCCAAGGTAATATCTTTCGAAAAACCGATACAATCAAAGTTAAAATTGGTATTGCCAGGTACATCTCCAATCACTCCTCCAATGCTTAATGGCATTCCAGATTTTGACATCATATTCACTGTCTTATTATCAACAGACTGATCATCCGGAAAAAGAGCTTTAGCAGTTTCTTTGGATAGTAAAATGGTAGGCGTCTCACTAGTGGAGTCTAATTTGAACCCCTGAGGTCTAATACCCAAGATATTGGCAATTGAATAGTCGGCCCCAACCCATTTTTTAATCATAAACCTGCCAGACGATGTGTGAAAAGGAATCTGAAAAAGAGCAGTATTCATTCTTCCTACCTCTTCAATTTCAGGGCACTGATTTTTTATTGTTGTTGCTAAAAGACCGGGAGTATAAGGTGAAGGACCGTTAGGCATCTCGGTTTCAACCAAAAAAACACGCTCGATATTTTTATTCCATTGATCATAACTTGTTTCATGGTCAACATATAAAGAAACAAAAATAAATGCCGCTAGACCTAATGATAATCCTGTTATATTTAACAGATTATACCATTTACCTTTTAAAAAAGTGCGTATCGCAATTTTTAAATCTAACTTATTCATTTCTTTTTAATCAATTCTAAATATTATCTAAAATTCATATTATTTCTACTCCGTTCTTAAACTTTTAATCGGGTTTGCTAAGGCTGCTTTTACAGTTTGAAAGCTGATGGTGATGAAGGCAATACCTAAAGACAATACTCCAGCGACAGCAAAAATCCACCAGCTGATTTCAATTTTATATGCGAAGTTTTGAAGCCATTTATTCATCAGCCAATAACATAAAGGACATGCCACAACAAATGCAATACAGATCATGAAGATGAATTCCTTAGTTAAAACTGTGCCTATCTGAAAAACTGACGCTCCCAACGTTTTCCTAATCCCGATTTCTTTTGTTCTTTGTAAAGTGATTAACGAGATTAAACCCAATAAACCAATAGCGCAAATAAAAACTGCAATAACTGATGCGGTCCATATCATCTTTTGCTGTAGAATTTCCTTTTTATAAAGGCTGGCAATTTCATCGTCCAAGAATTGATAACTGAATACTTGGGTAGGAAATACATCTTGATATATTTTTTGAATGGACGATAATGCAGATTGAGGATTTTCTCCTGAGAGTTTCACCGCCAGATTCGATTCAAGTTTTTTTGTTTCCAGAAATACGGATGGCTCAATAGGTTCAATTAATGATTTTACATTAAAATCCTTCACCACACCTACAATAATTCCTTTTGAATCTCCAGCCATCAAGTCTTTTCCAAGAACGTCATTTACATTATCAACATTTAACGCTTTTAACATCTTTTCATTAATCAAAAACTCAGATTGAAATGAGCTAGATCTGATATTTCTTCCTGCTATGATATGTAAACCAAATGTTTTACAATAGGCAGTATCTCCAATAGCAAAACGAGCCGGCCATTTCTCCCAATCGGGTCTCTCTGCGAACTTAACTGTGGCACCTCGCTGACTGTTACTTGATGGCGGATTGTTACAAAAGCTGAAAGATTGAACAGAAGGAATATGACTTAATTCTTGTGTCAATTCTGATTTTTGAGCATCTGATGATTCCCCTAGAGGAATCATTATTACAGATTCACGATTGAAGCCTTTATCAGTATTTTTTAAAAAATTCACCTGCAATACAATTATGATGGTGCCTGCAATTAAGGATTGAGCAATAACATTTTGAAAAATAATCAGTACCCTGCGGCTAAAAGCTCCCTTGAATTTTGTCGTTTTACTTTTCATAACCTGCAATACATTTAATCTGCTTAAAACTAGTGCGGGATAAAGTCCTGAAACAGTAGAAATGGCTATCAACACTAAAAATACCGCTAAGAAAAGCGATTGATAGGAAGAAACATATATAGGCGCATCTGAAAAAAAGTTTTGGTTAATCAAGGGAAGAAGAAAGGATGCCAGAATTAAAGCAACAATTAAAGCTATGGCACAATTTAAAAGTGATTCTACCATAAACTGCGTAAAGAGTTGTTTCCCTGAAGCACCAAAAACTTTTCTTGTCCCAATGTCTACTGCTTTTCTCGCTTGTTTCGCCAGCATTAAATTAATATAGTTTATACAAGCAATAATGATGATCAAAAAGCCGATAAATGCTAAAGTGCCGAATAAGCTCTTCTGAACAACTCCTCCATAATTGGCACTAAAGTGAATGTCTTTTAAAGGGAGGAGTTTAAAATTATAATATTTTGCTCCTTCTTCTCCAAATTTATCTTTGGTGATTAGCGCCAATTCCTTTTCAATAGCAGTGCGCTCTACTTTATTATTAAGTTTAACATACACACCAATGGCAGACCACAAATTACCCCAACCTGTAAAAAATCTATCTTCAACCTCAGGATTTAGATTTTTAAAAGATGAATAGGATAGGTATATATCAGATTTTAAATCGGATTGATAAGGCCGATCAGACACTACGCCAACCACTTTAAACGCTTGTTTATTAATAAAAAAAGAATGACGAATAGGATTCAAATTTCCAAAATACTTTGTTGCTATTTTCTGCGAGAGGACAGCTGTATTTGGCTCACTGAGTTGTTGATACCCTCCTTCTAAAAAATTATACTTGAATACATCGAACCAATTGGCATCAATGAAAGATATATTCTTGTCTTCTTTAAAACGCTTTTCCCCGTTAGCCTCAACATTAACAATGTAACTCTGATTATCAATTTTTAAAGCTGCTTGATGAACCTGAGAAGATTCAGATTTCAACTTATTATAAATGGCGATTGACCCCCCTTTTTCGTATTCAGTTTTGTCCAAATGAAGTTCATAAACTACCCGATAGATTAACTGATAATCCTTATGGTAGGTATCGAAGCTAAGGTTATAGCTGATATATAGGTATATCAAAAGACTACTTGTTATAGCTATAGTCAAACCAAAAATATTAATCAATGAATAGAATTTTCTATTCTGGATATTCCGCCAAGCGATTTTAAAATAGTTTTTGATCATATTTATTTAGTTGTCAGTTATCAGAAATCAGTTGTCAGCTCATATCTGATAGCTGATTTCTGACCTCTCATTTCTTTTTACTCCGTTCTTAAACTCTTAATCGGATTTGCCAAAGCCGCTCTGATGGTTTGAAAGCTGATGGTGATGAAAGCAATAAATATGGCCAACAATCCTGCAATAATGAAAAACAAAGGGCTTAAGTCTATTCGATAAACATAATCGTCAAGCCATTTACTCATCATAAACCAAGATATTGGAGTGGCAATGAATAGAGAAATAAGGACTAGCTTCATAAAATCCTTGCTTAGCAGCAATGTTAGCGATGAAACGCTTGCTCCCACTACTTTTCTTACTCCTATTTCTTTAGTGCGGTGCCCAACCACCAATAAAGACAGTGCAAATAATCCAGTGCAACTTAATAAAATGGCAATTACCGCTCCGCTGGTAATCATGGTTGTCATCACTCTCTCCTTTTTAAAGGTTCTGTCAATATTCTCATCTAAAAATGAGCCCTCAAATGTGGCATTTGGCTCTATATTTTTCCATGCGGCTTGCGTTCTATCAAAAGCATCAGCTAAATGATTTGGTTTTGCTTTTACATAAGCATAATAAAAACCCCAATTATCTTTACTGATAAAAAAAGTGATGGGTTCAATCTCCTTATTTAAACCTTGAAAATTGTAATCTTTCACCACTCCAATCACCGAATATTTAACAGAATCATCCATCATAAAATTTGCATCTAAAGGATTTTTCTCTTCCAGCTTTTTCGCCATGGTTTCGTTAACCACCACACAAAGGCTATCACTTCCAAAATTTCTGTCAAAAGTTCTTCCTTTTACTAATTGTAAATCAAGTGTTTTAACATAATCGTAATCCACAATCAACATATTGGTTTTTAAATTTTTTCCTTTGTATTCGAAACCTAAAACACTAAAGTAGCTGCTGCCATCTTTCCCTCTACCCAAAATATTATCAGCAGCGGTGATGCTTTCTATGTTTGGATCTCCTCTTAATTCGTTGCGCAACAATTGCACCGCTTGCCTGCTATCTTTTTTGCCATTTAATGGAAAAGCGAATACTTCTGTTTTGTTAAATCCCAGATTTTTATTTCGCATAAATTGCAACTGGCTCCATAAAATGAGTGTACTGCTGATCATTAAAATGGCGATACAAAATTGTACGACGATGAGCACATTTCTTAACCTGTTTTTTCCTGATACATTCATTTTTCCTTTTAAAGATTGTAATGTTCCCAGTTTGCTTAAAAGAAGGGATGGATAACCGCCTGCAATTAATGTGATGAATAAAAAACCAAAAAGGAAAAAGACGATTGTTGTTGGTGTGAACACAGCCGCAAAAGAAGCTTGGGTACTAAATAATGTTTTAAACTGATTTAGCAATAAGGCGCTCATGATTAATCCTAACACAATGGCTACTGTAAAAACCAATAAACTTTCGCCCCAAAACTGGAAAAAGAGTTGTTTTTTCTCTGCACCTAAAGTTTTCCTCATCCCAATTTCCTTTAAACGATTTACACTGGTTCCGATGCTCATGTTGATAAAATTTACACAAGCAATGAATAAGATCACCAATGCAATCCCTAAAATCAGATAAGGATAAAATCTGCTGATCACTGCCTTCCCATTCGTATATTTTACGAAATGGATATCTTCTATCAGAACAAGGTGAATTTGTTTGTATTGACCGTTTTCATCAACTTTAGCACCTGAGTTTTTAGCATCCTGGATTTCATCTTTAAAATGAAGATTTGAAAATTTCCTTGTACTTTTCTCAAATTGTTGTGCAGTAACTCCAGAATTTAACTGTACATAAACATCATGATTTCTATTATTCCATTTATCAAGATTATAGGTATAATCCGGTTTATTTTCAAAAGGTATAGCGATATCAAATTTAATACTGCTTTGTGATTTAAAATCTTTTAGAACAGCAGTAATTATAAACGGCTTGTCTTCATTATTGATATTAAGGCTAAGTGTTTTTCCGATGGCTTTGTCAGTTCCTCCAAATATTCTATTAGCAGCATCTTCACTGATGACCAAATCAGATTTATTTTTAAAAATGCTTCCTTTATCTCCTTTCAAAATGGGAAAAGAGAATATGGAGAAGAAATCCTTATCCACATTCACCATGCTTATATGTAACTCTTTTTCCTGATAAATAGCTACCACACCGGAATTGTTATAACGGGTGGCTCTTTTAACTTCAGGAAGCTCTGATTTTATTGCCGGAGTAAATGGAATTGGGAAACTAGTTGCAGATTCAGGACCATCAGATTCTTGATTAGTGCTGTAAAGTTGATAGATATCTTCCTTGTTTTCATGAAATTGATCAAAAGATAAATCAAAAAATGCAGCCATGCTTAACAACACCGCAATTCCAAATGCGATGGAAAGCCCCACCACATTAATGATGGTGAAAGATTTATGCTTCAATAAATTTCTCCAAGCGATTTTAAAATAATTTTTTATCATGATGTAAGTATTGAGTATAGCGTATTTTGTATTGAGAAATCAGCTGAATTCTGAAGGTTGATAGCTCATAATTATTCTGTTCTTAAACTTTTAACTGGATTTATATTCGCTGTTTTTAATGTTTTAAAACTCATGGTTAGTAAGGCAATTAGCATCATACCTAAACCACTTCCCAAAAACAACCACCAGCTTAAAGTGGTCTTATAAGCGAAATCAGCCATCCAGTAATTTACCCCCCACCATGCAATTGGCAGGGCAATCATGAACGCCAAACCAACCAAAAAGAGGAAATCAAAACACAATAATTTAGCAAGTTGTAAAACAGATGCACCTAGTACTTTTCTCACTCCAATTTCTTTAGTTCTTTTTTCTGTAGTGTAAATCACTAAACCTAATAAGCCTAAGCAACTGATGATAATGGATAAACCAGTCATCCAGTTTAAAAGTGATGCAGTTTTGGTTTCACTTTGATAAAAGCGTTTTACGGCATCATCCACGAAAGTGTATTCAAAATTATCTTCAGGATAAACTTCTTTCCAGGCTGCATTTACTTTTTCAATCGCTTTCGACCAATTCTCAGGATGATCTTTTTGTAAAGAAATATGAACAAACTGGAATTGGCTAAACAATTGTCTGCTCCAATCGCCAATTAAAGCCATCGGCTCGATGCCAGTTCGTAAAGAACGTTGATTAAAATCAGCAACTACGCCAACAATTGGATTGTTTTGATTGCTGTTGCCATCTAAAGGCATTTTACCAATAGCCTCTTGAGGCGTTTTGAAACCCAGTGTTCTCATTAAGGCTTCGTTAATCACAAATTCTTTTGTGGTGTCTGAAATTAGATTTCTACCCGCTAAAAGCTTTAAATGATAAATCTTTAAATAGTTGGTATCTCCATACAAGAGTTGTAATTCGGCATGAATTTCTTTCATTCCATCCTTATAATCAATACCTGTGGAATGGGTATTGGTCGATGCTGGCGCATTTCCTCCTAAACTAGCTTCGGTGATTTGAGGAATAGCCCTTATTTTTTGTAATAGCAATTCACGTTTATTGAAATTCTGATCTGTCCATGGTGTTCTGATATAAGCTACCGCATCGGTTCTAAAACCCAAATCTTTTGTCAATAGATAATGGATTTGCTTACCTACCAATAAAGTGGACATGATGAATACCTGAGCAATCACAAACTGGAAAACGGTTAATGATTGTCTAACCAAAGATTTATTTGGTCCGGATAACATTTGCCCTTTTAATACAGCAACTGGCTTAAATCTAGTCAACACAAAGGCTGGATATAATCCTGATAAAAGAGAAACCATCAGTATTAATAATATCAGGTAAATAATGATCGCAGGATTGAGCAGAAAGCTAAATGTTAATCCTACAGGTAGGAAATCTGAAAATGCTTTTAGTAAAAGAAAAACCAATATGAGAGAAGCTAATGCCGAGAAAAAAGTCAATAGAAATGTTTCTCCCATAAATTGGGATACCAACTGCTTTTTTGAACTACCCAAAGTCTTACGTACCCCAATTTCTTTTGCCCTTTGTGTAGCCTGTGCTGTGTTAAGATTGATAAAATTGATGCATCCCAATAAGAGTAAAAATGCCGCTACGAAAACCAGACTTATCAATACTTTCTTACTAGCCTGAGAGTTGTTAAAATCAAAATTGCCATAATTGTTATTGAAATGAATATCATTTAAAGGTTGTAAATGAAAATTTCTGGTGGATCCATATTTTTTGGCATCAGCAGATTCATGTTCTTTCGCTAAGGACAACAATTGCTTTTGTACTCCTGCTTCACTAGTTTTATCAGCTAATTTGATGAATAACTGTGTTGAAGAATTGGTGCTGTTCCAATTATCACTAGTTAAGTCTCTTTTTAATTCTGATTGAAATCCTGTTTTTATAGAGATAAACTCCTTGAAAATAAAATCCGTTCGTTGAGTCATATCTGCCACCACACCTGTAACTTTTGTGAGGGTAGAGTCATTGTAAATTAATGTTCTCCCAAGCACTTGAGAAGGAGTCAGATTTGGAAAATATTTCTCAGCTCTGCTGAATGTCAGAATTACTTCATTAGGTTCATTTAAAGCGATATCCGGTGTTCCTGCCAACCATTGATAGTTAAATAACTGAAAATAATGGTTGTCGGCATACACTACAAATTCTGGATTTTTGAAACTGATTGCACCTTTTTTATTCTCCACTTTGGAAGGCTCGGCTTGAAAAAATGCACTAAATAAGCTAATATGGCTCATCCCCTTCTCTGCTACTCTGATTAATGGAACAGGAACTCCAGAATTATAACCATCTCCATCTTTATTGTGAAAATCACTGGTGATGCGATAAATCAACTCTCCGTCTTTATGGAAAGTATCAAATGTGCTTTCAAAATAAACCATCATCCCAATGATTAGTGAGGCGCTGATGCCGATAGAAAGGCTAATGATATTGATGGCCGAGAACAATTTGTTCTTCCAGATATTACGCCAGGCAATTTTGAGGTAGTTTTTTATCATTTTTATTCCTTTTAAGGATGAGTTATAAGATTCATCTATTTGATACCTATCAATTCTGCTATTAAAGATAATAACATCAGTGCCATGTTTATAATTTATTGAAAATCAATATTTTAAATATGATTTATTAGCACTTAGTGTTCGATAACGTTACAAGAATCGTTCGGAAACGATACATAGTTTTTTACGGTCAAGAATCAGCTGATTAGTAATAGCTGATTGCTCATTTCTACTCTATTCTTAAACTTTTAATAGGGTTAGCCAATGCGGCTTTTAGGGTTTGAAAACTAATAGTAATAAAAGCAATTATTACGGCCATCCCTCCTCCAAAAAGAAAAACCCACAAAGAAATATCAATTCTGTAAGCGAATGTTAAAAGCCATTGATAGGTGACCATCCAGGCAATTGGCAATGCCACTAAAAATGAAATAAAAACGAGTTTTATAAATTCAGTTGATAATAATTGAACCAAGCCTGCTACACTAGCGCCTAATACTTTTCTCACTCCAACTTCCTTTCTTCTTTGTGTCATCCCAAAGGTAGATAGCCCGAATAATCCTAAACAAGAGATAAATATGGCTATCCCTGCCAAATAAGTGAATACGCTTTGAAATCTTTCCTCCGCTTTATAAAGCGAGTTATATGCATCATCTGAAAAGAAATAACTAAAAGGTAAACCGGGTGCGAATTCGGTGAATTCTTTCTCAATAGTTTTAATTGTTTCTGATGAATGTGCACCTGAAATGCTTAATGTTAGAAAAGTGAAGAAACCCGAGGACATTCTTAATGTGAGCGGTTGAATCTCTCCTGTCATAGATTGAAAATGGAAGTCTTTAATCACTCCTATAATTTCTCCATCCCCACCTTTGGTTTTCTGAGAGAATTTTCTTCCAATGGCATTTTCCGGCTTTTGATAGCCCAGCATTTTTGAAGTTGTCTCGTTAATAATCATAGACTTTTTATCATCATTAAAATTCTTGGAGAAATTTCTTCCCGCCAGCAATTTAATCTGATATTGATTAATAAAGTCCTCATCAACAAAATAAGCGTCAGACTGAAATTCCTGTTTATTGGAATTCACATCCTCAATCTCGGTTGGAAATTTACGGTTTGGTTTTCCTGGAATATAGGATGCAAAGCTCGCTTTGCTAACTCCAGACAATTGCTTCAGCTGTTCTTTAACCGCATCCATATGGTCTAAAATCCGCTGATCATATTGAAAATCAATTACCAGCATATGGTCTTTTTTAAAACCCAAGTCCTTGTTTTTCATAAAATCAACCTGTTGATAAATGAAAGTAGTAACGATGATGAGAACAATAGCAATGGAAAATTGAAGCACTATGAGTGTTTTCCTCACCATGTAGCCTTTAAGAGAACTTAATGCAGTTCCTTTTAAGCTATCGGAAGATTTAAAAGAGGAAAGTAAAAATGCAGGATAAATACCAGAAAGTAATCCAATAATTAAAGTAAAAAGGAAAGTGATTCCAATAGCAGTTAATTGCTCTTTTAAATTTATGCCCAGGTTTGAGCCTGTAAGACGAACAAATAATGGCATCAGTAAGATAGACATTGCTATTGCAATGATGGAGGCTATCCAGCATACCACCACAGAATCTATCAAAAACTGAATAATCAATTGCCTTTTAGAGGCACCCATCACTTTTCTTACACCGATTTCTTTTGTTCTTTGTAGTGAAAAAGCAGTAGTAAGGTTGATGAAGTTGAAACATGCGATGAACAATACCAAAATGGCAATCACTGAGAAAGCATAGACATGGTTGATGTTCCCATGGTCAGTACTTCCGGCTTTGCTGCCTCTGGGCTTGCCTTTAAAGTAAACCTCTTTCAAGGGTTCAAGTTGTAAAACCTGACTGATTTCTTTTTGAGGATTATGCCGGTTGATAAAATCCGGAAGTTTGGAAGTTAACTGTTGTATTGAACTGCCTTTTTCCACCAAAAGATAAGTGTTAAACCCATAACGATTCCAGTTAGTCAACCAACTGGAATCATCTCTCGTTCCAATGAGTGAGGATAGCGAAAGAATAATTTCCCTTTTAAAATGAGAGGTGGAAGGAATATCTTTCATCACACCTGTAACGGTTGCCCTTTGGTTACCATTTAGCAGAAGTGTTTCACCCAAGCAATCGGTTGAACCAAAATATTTTTTAGCCGCCGTTTCGGAGACTACCATATCAAATGGAGCTCTGAAAACAGTTTGAGGATTTCCAGCAATTAATGGAAAACTAAAAACAGAAAATAAACTTGAATCGGCATAAGCTAGTGGAACTGTTCCATAATTATGTTCTTCTTTTTGTATAATGTAATCATCTAAAAATACCCTTACATAATTTTTCACTTCGGGAAATTCTGCCGCCAGTGCAGGTCCAATAGCTCCAGAAGCACTTTCATAATTGATTCCATCAGCTTTTTTCTCATCCGTCACCAACCGGTAGATCTGGTCTGCTTGAGCAGGCGCAGTATCATGATTTAATTCAAAATTGACGTATAAAAATGCCAGGTAACAGATACTCAAACCAATGGAAAGCCCAATCAAATTGATTATTGAGAAAATTTTATATTTTCTTAGGTATCTGAAAGTGGTTTTTAGGTGATTTTTAATCATGTTTACTCTGTTCTTAAACTTTTAATAGGATTAGCTAAGGCTGCTTTCACGGCTTGTAAACTGACCGTAATTAATGCAATAAATAATGCCGTAAAACCAGCTAAAAGGAATATCCACCACGAGATATCAATATGATAGGCGAAATCCTGCAACCACCTATTCATAGCATACCATGACAGTGGAAAAGCAATTAAACAGGCGATAAGCACTAACTTTAAGAAATAGCCTGAGAGCAAAGTCACGATTTGGGAAACAGTAGCTCCTAATGTTTTACGAACACCTATCTCTTTAGTGCGTTGTTCTGCAGTGAAAGTAACAAGCCCAAATAAACCCAAACAAGCCACAAAAATTGTTAACGCGGAGAAAATGCCGAGGATAGTTCCTGTCTTCTGTTCTGAGCTGTAAACTTTATTGAAATCATCATCCAAAAATGTGTATGTGAAAGGTTCATCCATATTAAAATTTTCCCACTTATGGCTTAAGGAGGAGATTAAACCCGCAATATCATTCGGCTTCACCTTAATGATTAAACCCGGACTGTGGTGTAAAACCATCATCATAGGACCAATTTTCTCATGAAGAGATTTAAAATTAAAATCTTTGACAATCCCTATTACATGATAATTACCTGTATAGTCATTGTCAATGTTGGTAAAATAATTCACCTGATGACCAACGGCGTCATCTCCCCATCCAAAAATTTTGGCTAAAGCTTCATTCACAATCACAGCTGAAGAATCGGTTGGAAAATCCGGAGAGAAGTTTCTTCCTTTTAGCAATTCCATTCCTAGGGTAGGAATATATTGTTCATCTACATCGTAAATATTGGTTCTTCTGATCAGTGTTTTATCACCATCAGGAAAAGTGGTGGCCATATTGGTATTTGTTGGTCCGGCAGGCAAGAAAGCAGAATTAGAGACACTTAATATTCGAGGATCATTGGAAAGTTCTTCCTTAAAGGCCTGCTCTTTTGCTCCTAACTGATAAGTGTTTCTTAACACCAAGATTTGGTCTTTCTGGAACCCTAATTTCTTATTTTGGATGTATGCCAGTTGTTTATAAACTACGATAGTTCCCACAATGAGCAGAACAGAAATGAAAAATTGGAAAACCACCAACCCACTTCTTAAGCTGAAACTCTTTTGATTAGAGATCCTTTTACTTTTTAATACTTCGATAGG
>JAHJVW010000069.1 GCA_018828585.1 Bacteroidota bacterium | reverse complement strand
TCTGTCGGTCTTTGAACCGAACGTTAGTGCTGAATTTATTGAAAATGAACTATAAAAATCCTCCAAAATCATAAAATAGAGGCAAAGAAAATTTATCTACGGTTATGCAACGGTCTTAATACGTTTATTGATAAATATGAAATCTTTCAGGAATATGATACTGGGGTAGTTTTATATTTAGATAACAAAACTATCAAATACAAAAGCTTGATTTTAAATCTTAAAGAAATATGAGTTCAAAACACTCAAATAGAGTATATTTAGATATCCCAATATTGCATCCTTTTCCTTTTTACAAAGTTTCTGATATCTAAAACAATTGCTGCAAAAAAGTAAAAGATTAAAGGGAAACCAACAGCAAGAAATGAGGAGTAAATAAAAAATAATCTGATTTTAGACTGAGAGATTTTAAATTTTTCGCCTAAATATGTACAAACTCCAAATGAATATCTCTCGAAAAATGTAATTATATTTTGTAACATATCCTTAAGTTGATTTTAATATTTTCATACCAATCCCACAATTTAAGCAATTTTTGTGGTCACAAAAATATTTTTTTAAATGAATTAGCGCTTGCGAATCAAAAGCGCTCTCCAATTTAAATCCTCTTTCTTTAAATCCCTTCGTAATTTGATTTTCTTCAGGTTTAATTTCTTCTAACATTTGAATCACTAAATCAACGTACAATTTATTTCCAGATTGCCTCCCATAATAGAATAAAAGTGGAATTATAGCATTCAGTAATAAACCGTTTATACTAGTCATACCTAAAATAGCGCTGCGATTTGAAACTTCTTTGTCAAATAAATAATGTGTTTCCCAATAGCTATTTATGGGTAATTTCTCAAACAGTTTTTTGAAATCTTTTAGTTTTTGTATTGAAATTATTTGAGAAAACAAATGTTGAGAATTTAAAACTAAAGCCGCAAATTGAGCTAAACGAACTGTAGGAAAATTGTCTGGACGAGTTTTAGAAAACTTCCACGCTTCTGTTTTAATAGGGTTTAAATTGTATTTAGCTTTTAAAAAATCGAACTCAATTTTTAATTGTTTTGGATAATCATCTTTAAATGAAATATTTAATAAACCCGACATACCAAAAATTAAAGCCTCAATTTGTTTGGGTTGATCTTTGTGTTTTGCTAAAATTCTTTGAGGTAAGTTTTTAGCTAATATTTCAAAGGGTAAAGCATTTACCTTAAAACCAAAACTTTTGGCTAAAGTGATATAGAAAGTCTCTTCCCAATTTCCTTTTTGCTGTTCATACAAATCTTTAATTAAAATGGACTTTTGCGCTAACCTTTCCATCAACATCCGATCCAAACACTGATTTTTGGTGAAATTATCAATATTCTGCAATTGGGTTTCACAAGGTATCCAATAATTATTCTCCTTTAACTGATGGTAATTGTCTAACAACTTTGGGTCAACAATTGTCTTTAATTCTAAGCAAGATATAATGGTACCATCGCTTCTTATAATTTCTTCATCATGCTCCCAAACTACATGAAGAATTACATTATCATAAGCTTTATCTTTTTGATGTTGATGCTTTAACCAGTCTGAAGATTTAATATGAATTTCTACATTTCCCACCCATAAAGTCTCATCAATTTCAATTTTTGCATTATGAAAATCGGGACCAGCATCGTGATTGTGCAATCCGCTGGAGATAATTTTTATAGACTCATTATTTATTGTAGATAAATCCTGAAAAGAAAATAATTTATATTTCCAGATATGATGGAGAACTTTTTCTGAAGATAGCATGCCTAAATTTAAAAAATTATTCTTCAATAATCATCCCTTGGACTGCAGGTGCCGCAGATTTTTTCCGATAGTTCGCTAATAATACTCCTGCTAATATTAAAATAGTTGCAAATATTAATCGCGATGTGATACGTTCGTCTAAAATTAACCATCCTAAAAACAATGCTACTACCACATTAAAATAGGTGAATACCGAAACCGATGTTGACGGTAATTTACTTAAAGCATATAAATAAGATATATAGCCAGCAATTGAACCAAAAAAAGTAAGGTAGAATACCGCTAAAATATTTGAAGTCTTCCACATAGAAATGTTAAATGGAATCCCTGATATTAAACCAATTAGTAAAAGTCCGGTACCGGCAAATAACATTTGAATACACAAATCGAGTATAATATTGTTCTTTTCATGTTTGCCAGATTTTGCATAAACAGTGCCAATACTCCAACAAGATATCGCCAATAAAATAGAAATTATTCCTGTTCTATATTGTGGATCAATTAATTGCGAAAGGCTATTAAAGAAAATTAAAACCATTCCTAAAAGACCTAAAACCACTCCTAAAATAATTTTGAGCGACATCTTTTCTCTACCGCTTAACAAATTAATGAACATCACGATTAAAGGGGACAAGGTTGTTAGTAATGCGGTTAAACCTGATGAAACGGTTAATTCTCCGTATGCCGTTAATCCATTTCCCAATACCAACATTAAAAAAGCCGATAATAAATTATGAAAAAATCTGCCTTTGTTAGGCATTTCTAATTTTTTGTTGATGATTAAATAGCTCAACAAAATCATGCCCGCCATAAAATGTCTTAAGCCAACAATATAAAACACCGGAATTGTTTGAACTGCAATTCTAACTGCTAAATAAGTAGTACCCCAGAAAAAGGAAACACAAAAGAGCGAAATGGTAAGCTTAAAAGAATCAGCAGACTTCATTTTAAAAATTAATTGCTAATAATTCCTTTTCCATTTCTTGTTGTATTTTTTTTGCTTCGTTTCTAGCTACTTCCGCAAAATTCTTTTCGGATGAAGCATATATAATTGCTCTGGACGAATTTACAATTAAACCGCAGTCTTCATTCATTCCATATTTGCAAACATCTTGCAATGACCCGCCTTGGGCTCCAACGCCGGGTACCAATAAAAAATGTTTGGGGGCTAATTTTCTAATGTCTAAAAATGCTTCTCCTCGAGTTGCACCAACAACGTACATCATTTGCTCTTCAGAAGCCCACTCCTGCGATTTTCTAATGACTTTTTCGAATAAATATCCATCATCATTACCAAAAAACTGAAAATCGTTTGCTCCATCATTGGAAGTTAGCGCTAGCAAAATCACCCATTTATTAGCGTATTTTAGAAACGGACTTACTGAATCTTTACCCATATATGGGGCTACTGTTACCGAGTCGAAATTCATCTCTGAACTTTCAGGATTAAAAAAAGCATCGGCATACATGGCTGAGGTGTTTCCAATATCTCCTCTTTTAGCATCCGCAATGGAAAAAGTATCCTTTGGTAAATAGTTAAATGTTTTAATAAGTGACTGCCACCCTTTTACTCCTCTAGATTCATAAAAAGCAGTATTCACTTTATAGGAAACACAAAAATCAGCAGTCGCATCAATAATTTGCTTATTGAATTCAAAAATAGGGTCATCAGATTTTAATAAATGTTTGGGTATTTTATTAATGTCAGTATCTAATCCTACGCTTAAGAATGATTTCTTTTTTTTAATTTGTTGAATAAGTTCTTGACGAGTCATAACATAAAGGAATAATGAGGCTAAATTGGGAATTTTTATAAGGATGAGGAAAAAAAATATTTGAAAAAATTTATTTTTTACAAATTAATTGATATTATTGCATGATAATCTCAGATATCCTATTCTACGGGTTAGTTCAAACAAGTAAATTCACACTAAGATTTTAAATGTTCACCTGATCTAGACGGATAAATACAAAAATAATTCCTTGATAATAATTCATTTTAATGTTTGATACAAACGAATTGAACGACAAGCTTGTTTCCGAGCTTCGTGACATCGCAAAAAGTTTTGGAGTAGAAAATACCGACGAATTGCGAAAGGCCGACTTAATGGCTAAAATAAAAGAACAACAGGATTTAATAATTGCCGCAAAAACTTCTGGCGATTCAGAAACGATTCCTGCCGAAGAAAAATCTAAAAAAAGAGCTAGAACCACAAAGGTTATCAAGACTGAAGAAGCTATTGTTCCTGAAAAGAAAAGAATAACAGTTCCGGCAGATGATACTTCTTCATTTGATTCATCAGATAATGATGATAATCAAATAGTTAATTCTTCAATGAAAGTATCAGAGGAAAGTCAAAAATCAGAAAAAACTAGTGCAGAAAGATCTGAACCTAAATCTATCCGACCTGAAAAAAATTCAAAACAAAGAAATCAAGATTCGGCTTTTGACTTTGATAATGTAATTATTAATGAAGGTGTTTTAGAAATTATGCCCGATGGTTATGGTTTTTTGAGATCCTCTGATTATAACTACTTAACCTCTCCTGATGATATTTATGTCTCTCAGTCGCAAATTAAACTATTTGGTTTAAAAACAGGTGATACTGTTAGAGGAAGTATTCGTCCGCCAAAAGAAGGCGAAAAATATTTCCCTTTAGTAAGAGTAGAATCTATCAACGGACGTATACCTGCAGAAGTTAGGGACCGTGTTCCTTTTGATTATTTAACTCCCCTTTTCCCAACTGAAAGATTAAATCTTTTCATGAAACCAGGTGATTATTCAACCCGAATCATGGATCTATTTACACCAATTGGTAAAGGTCAACGTGGTTTAATCGTGGCACAGCCTAAAACTGGTAAAACAAACCTATTAAAAGAGGTTGCTAACGCGATTGCTTTAAATCATCCAGAGGTTTATTTAATTATTTTATTGATTGATGAGCGTCCGGAAGAGGTAACAGATATGGCAAGAAGCGTAAGAGCTGAAGTTGTTTCTTCAACTTTTGATGAACCTGCTGAGCGCCATGTGAAAATTGCCAATATTGTTTTAGAAAAGGCCAAGAGAATGGTTGAATGTGGACACGATGTAGTCATTCTTTTAGATTCGATTACTCGTTTAGCCAGAGCTTATAATACTGTTGCACCAGCATCAGGTAAAATATTATCTGGTGGTGTTGATGCTAACGCTTTACACAAACCTAAAAGATTCTTTGGAGCAGCAAGAAATATTGAAGATGGTGGCTCATTAACCATTTTAGCGACCGCTTTAACAGAAACTGGTTCTAAAATGGACGAAGTAATTTTCGAAGAATTTAAAGGAACTGGTAATATGGAGCTACAGTTAGATCGTAAATTGTCTAACAAACGTATCTTCCCTGCTATTGATTTAACCGCTTCGAGTACTAGAAGAGATGATTTATTATTGGACAAAGAAACTTTACAAAGAATCTGGATTTTAAGAAATCACTTAGCGGATATGAACCCTCAAGAAGCTATGGAATTCTTATTAACTCAAGTAAGAGGAACAAAATCTAATGAAGAATTTTTAGTTTCGATGAATAGCTAATAGATTAGAATAAAGATTTTAGATGCAAGAATCAAGACAGTTTAGGCATCTTGGCTCTTGCCTCTTGATTCTTTTATCTTTACTAGAATGATAAAAAAACATATCCCTAACGCACTTACTTGCGCCAACCTATTTTCTGGTTGCATCGGAATTGTTTATGCATTTAACGGCGACCTTAAAACGGTTGCCTTTTTTGTTGTTATATCTGGCATTTTTGATTTTTTTGATGGCTTTGCTGCCCGGCTATTACACGTAAAATCGGCGATTGGAAAAGAGTTAGATTCTTTAGCTGATATGGTGAGCTTTGGATTTTTACCAAGTGTTGTGATGTATCAATTATTAGGAGGTAGTACGAATTACTTGGCTTATGCCGGATTTGTAATTGCAGTATTTTCTGCTTTAAGGCTAGCTAAATTCAACATTGACGAGAGGCAAACGGAAGAATTTATTGGTTTAAATACTCCTATGAATACTTTTTTTATCATCTCTCTTCCCTATTTAGCAGATCAATTTATTTGGGTTAACAACAAGTATTTTCTACTGACAATTACTTTAATTTGTAGTTTGCTATTGGTAAGCGAACTGAAACTGTTCTCGATGAAAATTAGCGGTTTAAATTGGAGTAAAAATAAATTCAAATTCATTTTCCTGATTCTTTCGATAGTATTGTTCGCTTTTCTTAAATTTGCCGCAATACCAATCATTTTAATTTTATATATCCTTTTCTCACAAATACATTTTAAATATTCATCATGAAAAAATTTTTAGCACATATAGATGTAATGCCATTAAAAGAAATCTTAGATCCTCAAGGTAAAGCTGTAACTGGCAGTATGAAAAACTTGGGTTTGCCTGAAATTTCTAATGTTAGAATCGGCAGACACATCACTTTAGAAGTTGCTGCTGAAACAAAAGAAGCTGCTACAGAAAAAGTAGAAGCAGCTTGTAAAAAATTGTTGGCAAACCTAATTATGGAAAGTTACCAATATGATATTAAAGAGCTTTAGTCTTCTGACTGGAGTTCTTTCTTTTTATCCTCAAGTTTAAGATAAATGATTTGAAAAACTTCTTTCATGTCTGCAAAGTCTGCTTTTATACTTTCGAAATCTACACCATCTCTAGCCCTACTCTCTATTGAAGCCATTACTACTCTGGCTGATTCTACACCCACAAAAGTTAATGTTGGCTTAATTTTATGAGCCATCTCGGATGCCCTATTCCAATCCTCAATCTTCAAGGCAGCCTCTAATTGATCAACATATCCAGGTGTTTGAGCCTGAAAAATCTCAATCATTTCAACCATAAATTCGTTATTATTATCGGACACTTCTTTTAAATAGGCTAAATCTATAACTATATTTTTATCGATACTCATATAGAGTTTTTAAAATTTAATTTGTTTACTGCCAAATCATCTGTACAGCTTAAATACATATTTTTTATACTTTGGTTTAAAACAGGATGTATAAAATCAGCCGCAATCTCTAACATAGGAAGTAATACAAATTTACGAATATTTATTAATGGATGAGGAATTTTTAAATAATCTAGGTTGACTATTTCATTATCATAAAATAAAATATCTATATCAATAGTCCTTGCATCCCACTTTTCATATCTTACCCTACCTAAATTAATTTCAATTTGTTGTGTCATTTTTAAAAGTTTTTCGGGTAAAAATATTGTCTCAACTTCCAAAACCATATTCAAATAATCAGGTTGGTTTTCTTTACCCCAAGCTTTGGTTTCGTATATAGAAGATTGCTTTTTGATGATCCCAATATGTTCACTAATATTTGCTAAAGTAAGATTGAAATTTTCAAATCTATCTCCCAAATTCCCTCCTATTGATAAAAACACCCTACTCATAAATATGTTGTAACAATTACTTTGTTTACCTATCTAAAAATTATATTTGCAAAATAGCATTTTTAATAAAAAATTCATCAATGAAACAATTCTTTAAGTTTGTTTTTGCCTCCATGTTAGGATTTATCCTATCCGCAATAGTTATTTTCATCATTTTAATTGCGGGTATTACTGCTGTGATTAGTAGTTCTAGTAATAAAGTAGAAATTAAAGATAATACCATTTTACATGTAAATTTAAACCTACCTATAACCGAAAGAAGTGCTTCAAATCCATTAGATAATTTGGATATTGGACCTTTTAAGGGTGAAAAGATGTTGGGTTTAGACGAGATCTTGAAAAGCATTAAAACTGCCAAAACTGATGACCACATTAAAGGAATTTATTTGGACGTAACCTATATGATGACAGGTTTTGCAACTATAGAAGAAATTAGAAATGCTTTGGTTGATTTCAAGAAATCAGGAAAATTTATTATAGCATATAGCGAAATATATACCCAAGGTGCTTATTATTTGGCATCTGTAGCAGATAAGATTTATTTAAACCCTCAAGGTATTTTAGAATTGAAAGGATTTAGTTCTGAGATTACATTTTATAAAGGAGCATTAGATAAACTAAATATTGAAGCACAAATCATTAAAGTAGGAACTTACAAAAGTGCAGTTGAGCCATACATTTTAGAAAAAATGAGTGATGCCAACCGATTACAAACCACTGCTTTATTAGGTTCCCTTTATCAACACTTTACAGCAGAAATTGCTGCAAGCAGAAAAATTCCTCAAGATTCTATCATTGCAATTGCTGATGGCATAAAATCCAGAGCGCCAGAAGATGCCGTGAAATATAAGTTAGTCGATGCGCTAAAATATAAAGATGAAGTTCTGGCAGAATTAAAATCTAAAACCGGAATAGATGAAAAAGATAATCTTAAAACAGTAAGTATAACTGAATATGCAAAGAGCATTGATAAAAGTAATTCAGCTTCTGACAGAATTGCTGTGATTTATGCTAACGGAGATATCAATGGAGGGGAAGGAGATGAAAACTCAATAGGTTCAGAAGGGATCTCGAGAGCTTTACGAAAAGCCCGATTAGATGATAAAGTGAAAGCCATTGTATTTAGAGTGAATAGTCCAGGGGGAAGCTCTTTAGCATCTGATGTGATTTGGAGAGAAGTAGTTTTAACTAAAAAAGTAAAGCCTATCATTGTTTCCATGGGAGACTATGCTGCATCTGGTGGATATTACATTTCTTGTGCAGCAGATTCTATTTTTGCCGAACCAAATACTATTACTGGTTCAATTGGTGTTTTTGCCATCATCCCTAATATGAAAGGTTTCTTTAATGATAAACTTGGAGTTACTTTTGACAATGTAAAAACAGGTAAATTTGCCGATTTAGGTGACATTACTCGCCCTCTGACACCCGCTGAAAAATTGATATTACAAACAGAGGTCAACAGAACTTACGCTGATTTCACGAAAAGAGTGGCAGAAGGTCGTCATCTTTCTCAAGCCTATGTAGATAGCATTGGGCAAGGACGAGTTTGGACAGGCGAACAAGCCATTAAATTAAAATTGGTAGATAAATTAGGTCACATTGATGATGCCATTGCTGCTGCAGCTAAAAAAGCAAATTTAAAAGAATACAAAATCGTTAATTATCCTGAAATTAAATCGGGATTTATGGGCCTGATAGATAATTCAGAAGATAAAATCCAAACCTATATGGTGAAGAAAGAATTAGGTTTAAACTATACTTATTATCAGCAATTAAAAGAAATTACAAACATGAAAGGTATCCAAGCTCGTATGCCTTACCAAATAAAAGTTCAATAATCTATAAATCATTTTTTAAAATAAAAGCCTATTGATTTAATCAATGGGCTTTTATTTTAAAATTGTGGCTAAATTGCAGGCAATGGAAAATAAAGATATTTCTAGAGCATTAAAGCTATTATCTCAACTAATGGAACTCCATCAGGAAAACCCATTTAAAATAAAATCAATTGCCAACGCATCTTTCAAGGTTGATAAATTACCTTTTAAGCTAAAGGATAAATCTCCAGAGGAATTAGAAAAAATTGATGGTATTGGAAAAAGTACGGCTGCTAAAATAACCGAATTGCTTCAGACGGGAGGTATGGAGGAATTGAACAATATCATTAGCCAAACTCCCGAAGGTATTATAGAAATGCTTAGCATTAAAGGACTGGGCCCAAAGAAAATAGAAATTATTTGGAATGACTTAGGTATCGAAAATATTGGTGAGCTTTATTATGCTTGTAATGAAAACCGCTTAATAGAAGCAAAAGGTTTTGGTTTAAAGACTCAAGAAGAAATAAAGAAAGCCATTGAATTTAAAATGGCAAATGCTGGTAGATTTCTATATGCTAAGATTGAGTACTTAGCACATCAATATTTAGAGCAGTTCATCTCATTAATCGAAAAAACCAATCCATCTGGTAAGGTTTTGCTTACTGGTGCTTTTAGAAGGAAATGCGAAATTATAGAAGAGCTAGATTATATTTTTATCACTGCCACTCCCCTTTCAATTGATCTCTTTAAACAAACTGAATTAGAAATTGTAGAACAAAACAATTCGTCTATTAAACTTAAAGATGTTAATGGAATTCCTATTACTTGTTTTTTAAGTGATCCAAATGACGCGGCATTGAAGTTATTCGAAACTACCGGGAATTTAGAACATGTTGAAAAAGTAAAATCATTGATTAATATCAAAGATCATTTTTTAACAGAAGTAGCTATTTACAAATCTGCTAAAATGGATTTTATTGAACCCGAACTTCGTGAGAATCACAAAGAAATTGAGTGGGCATTAAATCATCAATTACCAGAATTAATTACTTACCATGATTTAAAGGGAACTTTACATAACCACAGTACCTGGAGCGATGGCGTCCATAGCATTGAAGAAATGGCAATTTACTGTCGTGATGTTTTGGGCCTCACTTATTTAGGGATGTGCGACCACTCTAAAACCGCTGTTTATGCCAATGGTTTAAGTATTGAACGTGTTTTGCAACAACATGAAGAAATTGATCATCTGAATAAAAAGTTAGCACCATTTAAAATTTTTAAAGGAATTGAGTCTGATATTTTAAGTGATGGA
>JAHJVW010000068.1 GCA_018828585.1 Bacteroidota bacterium | reverse complement strand
TCTGTCGGTCTTTGAACCGAACGTTAGTGCTGAATTTATTGAAAATGAACTATAAAAATCCTCCAAAATCATAAAATAGAGGCAAAGAAAATTTATCTACGGTTATGCAACGGTCTTAAATCATATTTCAAAATTTTTATTCTAAATTTGATTTATCTCAGTTTTTAAACCAAATTTAAGTTATAATGAAAAAATATCTATTGCTAACCGTCTTGTGGCTTGGCTTTGCGTTGATAGCTAATGCGCAAGAATTACTTTCTCCAAACGGAAAATTAAGTATGAATTTCGCCCTTCAGACGGATGGAACGCCTGTTTATTCCCTAAAATTTAAAGGTAAAGAGGTAATAAAAACCAGTAAACTAGGTCTTGAGTTAAAGAATGACCCTAAATCTTTATTGAATGATTTTGTGGTGAGTGCAACGAAAACGTTTGCGTTCAACGAGAGTTGGAATCCTGTTTGGGGCGAAGTAAAAACCATCCAAAATAATTACAACGAATTAGCAGTTACGCTGAATCAAAAATCTACTAATCGACACATCATCATCAGATTTAGGTTGTTTAATGATGGTTTAGGTTTCAGGTATGAATTTCCTGAACAGAAGAACTTGACCTATTTCGTTATCAAGGAAGAAAGAACCCAATTTGCCATGACAGGCGATCATACGGCATTTTGGATTCCAGGCGATTATGATACGCAGGAATATGATTTTACTACTTCTAAGCTTTCTGAAATCAGAGACCTAATGATGAAATCAATCACCAGCAATGTTTCACAAACATCATTCTCTCCAACCGGAGTACAAACTTCTTTAATGATGAAAACGAATGAGGGTTTATACATCAATATAGACGAAGCAGCATTGATTGATTATTCTTGCATGCACCTGAATTTAGATGATAAAAACATGATTTTTGAATCGTGGCTTACGCCAGATGCCAAAGGAGATAAAGGCTATATTCAGGCACCAAGTACTTCACCTTGGCGTACTGTAATTGTGAGTGATGATGCTAGAGATATCCTAGCTACAAAAATGATTTACAATTTAAATGAACCTTGTAAAATCGAAAATACCTCCTGGATAAAACCCATGAAATATATGGGTGTTTGGTGGGAAATGATCACTGGAAAAAGTACTTGGGCTTATACCGATGATTTTTCGACAGTAAGAATTGGACAAACGGATTACAGTAAAGCAAAACCAAATGGCAAACATGGCGCTACTACGGCTAACGTAAAAAAATACATCGACTTTGCCGCTGCAAATGGCTTTGATGCCGTTTTGGTAGAAGGTTGGAATATTGGTTGGGAGGATTGGTTTGGACATTACAAGGAAAATGTTTTTGATTTTGTAACGCCATATCCTGATTTTCATGTTGCCGAATTGAGAGATTATGCGAAATCCAAAGGCATTAAAATGATCATGCACCACGAAACCTCTGGCGATACCAGAACTTACGAGCGCCAAATAGATACCGCTTATAAATTCATGGTCAAAAACGGTTACGATGCGGTAAAGAGCGGTTATGTAGGAAACATACTGCCTCGTGGTGAGAATCATTACAGCCAATACATCAACAATCATTATTTGTATGCAGTTAAAAAAGCTGCTGATTATAAAATTATGGTAAACGCTCATGAAGCAGTTCGCCCAACGGGTATTGCTCGTACTTATCCAAATATGATCGGTAATGAATCGGCAAGAGGAACAGAATATCAAGCATTTGGAGGTTCTAAACCAAATCATACTACCTTATTGCCTTTTACCCGTTTATTAGGTGGTCCAATGGATTATACGCCAGGAATTTTCGAGATGGATATCAGCAAGATAAATCCTGATAATCATTCACATGTAAATACAACACTAGCCAATCAATTGGCATTGTACCTCACCATGTATAGTCCTTTACAAATGGCGGCAGATTTACCTGAAAATTACATGCGTTTTCCTGATGCTTTTCAATTTATTAAAGATGTAGCTGTTGATTGGGATGATAGCAAATACTTAGAAGCAGAACCAGGACAATACATTACGGTTGCTCGTAAAGCTAAGAATACCAACAATTGGTTCGTTGGAAGTGTTGGCGGTTATCATACCCGAACTTCCAATATTGATTTTAGCTTTTTAGATGCTCAACAAAATTATATTGCCACCATTTATGCGGATGCAAAAGATGCGAATTATTTGACCAATCCGCAGGCTTATGTTATTTCCAAAGTAGTGGTTAACAATAAATCTAAATTGAGCCAATTTGTGGCCGAAGGTGGTGGTTATGCGATCAGCATTTATCCTGCAACTAAAGATCAAATAAAAGGATTGAAAAAGTTGAAATAAGCTTTTAGCTGATAAGTAAAAAGCCTCCATTCTTGATAAAGATATAGAGGCTTTTTATTGGAGTTTTATTTAAAAAATTAACGTTTCAATAAAGCATCTAATGATAAATCCTCATCAATTAATGGCCAGTGGATACCATAGCCAGAAGCAGAAACTTTATAAAAGTTTCGTTCTACATCTGTAGCATTTGCGAGTTTTGAGGAAATCTCTTTCAACTGAAACTGATAATGCCGACCATCAACATCTATTAGAAGCATTTCATTTTGAAAATCTATATTCTGAATTTGATGTGTTGCTATCATTATTTTTTAAAATAAGTGTTCCAAGAATCTACAATTAAATCAAAATGCTGGTAAATAATCTTTTTAATTTCCTTTTTGGATTGAGGTGTAAGATTAAATGAAAAAGCTTCCTTAATTTCTACTTCTTCTACCAAAATCCAAAATTTACATTCCATGTCTCCTTTTTCAGCATGAACATGAATAGGTTCTGTACCTTCATTGGAGTAGAAAAATAATCTCCAGCCGTAAATAAAAAGTATCGTTGGCATTGTTTATCAAATTTACTTATTATTCTTTAGATACTAAATTGGAATAACTAACTAACATTTAATGAGACCTCTCCTTTCCTCGAGGTGACGCATGGGTTTGACGTCATCTTGACTATAGGATAAATGTATCAAGTAAAACAAAATGTTTTGATCTGAAATACATTCAAATTTTATTAATTTTAAACTTATAAATGATTATTAAACTATATAATTATGATTAATAAAATCGATGAAGTTGATTCTAATAGGGAATTACAAGATTTAATTGAAATTATTGAAAGGGGGAGTATTTCCTTTCTAGGTTTTGTTTCAGCCCTAAATTCAGGAAGAAAAATTCAAAATGAGGTGGTAGCAATGGGTTTAGTAATGAATTATTCATTCGATTTCACAGAAAAGTTAATTAATATACTTCAATTATTAGATATCCCTTTTAAATCTTTTATAAAGAGTTTTATTTATGATGAAGTTCCTTGGACAATTATTGAAGGGCAATCTGTTATCTCTGAATTAATGAAAGATAGAAAGGATAGCGTGAAAAGGTTAGTTCAAGCGAAAAAGTATACTAGTATTTCAGGGAATAATTTAGATAGTTATTTAAATAAATTGGATTTTTATTCGAAATTAGTAGAGAAAAATTTGCAGCAAATAAATTTTTGTTAAAAACTTTCACTCCAAACCCGAGTGCAGCGTATACCGGCCTCAGTGCCTAATGCCTTACGGCGTATGAGCGGATCCCGATAGAATATCGGGACGGTTACTATCGGAACCCAAGAATTACCAAACCCTGCTTTGCCAAAACCTAAAAAACATTAAACTTCCCTAAAAATATATTTAAACTTATATTTGGCGCACAGAAAACGGTGTAAACCAAAAAAATACAAATACAATGCATAGAACGCACACTTGTGGGGAATTGAACCTTTCAAATTTAGGTCTGGAGGTGATTTTAAGCGGTTGGGTACAAAAAACACGTGATTTAGGAGGAACTACTTTTATTGACGTGAGAGACCGTTACGGTTTAACGCAATTGGTGGTAAATACCGATGACGCTGATGATTTGCGTACAAAAGTAAAGGATTTAGGTCGTGAGTTTGTGATTAAAGTGACGGGTACGGTATTGGAGCGTTCTAACAAGAACTTAAAAATCCCGACTGGTGAGATAGAAATCAAGGTTTCTAATCTGGAAATTTTAAACGTGGCAAAACTACCTCCATTTATGATTGAAGATGAAACGGATGGTGGTGATGAGTTGCGTATGAAATATCGTTACCTAGATTTACGCCGTAACCCAGTTCGTAATAATTTAATCTTACGCCATAAAATGGCCCAAGAAATCCGTAAATATTTAGATGCGGAAGGCTTTTTAGAAGTAGAAACTCCAGTTTTAATTAAATCCACACCAGAAGGTGCCAGAGATTTTGTGGTGCCAAGCCGTATGAATCCGGGTGAGTTTTATGCTCTGCCACAATCGCCACAAACCTTCAAGCAATTGTTAATGGTTTCTGGTTTTGACCGTTATTTCCAGATTGTAAAATGCTTTAGAGATGAAGATTTAAGAGCCGACCGTCAGCCTGAGTTTACGCAGATTGATTGTGAAATGGCTTTTATTGAGCAGGAAGATATATTGAACATGTTTGAAGGCTTAACTCGCCACATGTTCAAAAACGTTAAGGGAATTGAGTTTGAAGATTTCCCAAGAATGCATTATGCAGATGCGATGCGTTTATATGGTTCTGATAAACCAGATATCCGTTTTGGGATGGAGTTTGTGGAATTGAACAACATTGTTAAAGGCGTGGGTTTCCCTGTTTTTGACAATGCAGAATTTGTGGTGGGGATTAATGCAAAAAGTGCTGCATCCTATACCCGTAAGCAATTAGATGAGTTGACTGATTATGTAAAACGTCCGCAGATTGGTGCTACAGGATTAATCTACATGCGTCATAACGAAGATGGATCTTTAAAATCATCAGTAGATAAATTTTATGATGAAGAACAATTGAAAAAATGGTCGACTGCTTTTGCAACTGAGCCGGGCGATTTAGTTTTAGTTTTAGCTGGAGCAAAAGATAAAGCTCGTAAGCAATTGAACGAATTGCGTTTAGAAATGGGTAACCGTTTAGGCTTACGCGATAAAAATACTTTCGCTCCTCTTTGGGTAATCGATTTTCCTTTGTTAGAATGGGATGAGGAAACAGAGCGTTACCACGCTATGCACCATCCGTTCACTTCGCCAAAGCCAGAAGATATCGCAATGTTAGATACCGACCCAGGAAACGTAAGAGCAAACGCTTATGACTTGGTCATCAACGGGACTGAGATTGGTGGTGGTTCTATCCGCATTCATGATCGGAAACTGCAATCCATCATGTTCAAACATTTAGGCTTTACTCCTGAAGAAGCTCAAAAGCAGTTCGGTTTCTTGTTAGAAGCTTTTGAATATGGTGCTCCTCCGCATGGTGGTATTGCTTTCGGTTTTGATCGTTTAGTATCCATTTTAGCAGGTTTAGATACGATTAGAGATGTCATTGCTTTCCCTAAAAACAACTCTGGTCGTGATGTCATGATTGATTCTCCATCCACCATTGATGATAAGCAGAAGAAGGAATTGAGTATTGAAACGACTGCTTAGATAGAAGCAAGATTTAAGATGCAAGAATCAAGATGACTTGCATTATGATAATTAAAAGCCTGACCATTTTGGTTAGGCTTCATTGTTTTTTAGAAAAGAAAAACAATGACTACTATGTTAGTGAGCTCCCACTTTTCATTTATACTTCACAAGGCATTAGCCACTAGGCAAGTATTCCTGCCAATTCGGCAGGCTGGCATTTCAATAGGGTTTATGTATCTTCTTTATTGCGCTTTGGATTTTAGTAATTCTAATTACTATCTTTCATTTCCAAATCATAAAACAAATGAAAAAACTCTTATTCATTTCCTTATTAGGATTATCAATAACAGCATCGGCACAAACCGAAGCTTTAAAGCAAAAGGTATCTGCGAAAGCTGATGCTATTGAAAAGCAAGTAATTGCTTGGCGTGAAGACTTTCACGAGCATCCTGAATTGGGAAATCGCGAATTTAGAACTGCAGAAATTATCGCCAAACACCTAAAATCTTTAGGAATTGAAGTAACCACTGGAGTAGGTAAAACCGGTGTTGTGGGATTACTAAAAGGAGGAAAACCAGGGATGGTTGTAGCATTAAGAGCTGATATGGATGGCTTACCAGTTGTGGAAAGAACGCCTGTTCCTTTCGCTTCAAAAGTAAAAACACAGTTTAATGGACAAGAAGTGGGTGCGATGCATGCTTGCGGACATGATTCTCACATGGCGATTTTAATGGGCGTTGCCGAGGTTTTATCATCGATGAAGTCGGATTTAAAAGGAACCGTAAAATTTATTTTTCAACCAGCCGAAGAAGGAGCTCCGTTTGGAGAAGAAGGTGGTGCAGAATTAATGGTAAAAGAAGGTGTAATGGAAAATCCGCATGTTGATGCGGTTTTTGGTCTACACATTAATTCTCAAACAGAAGTAGGTAAAATCACCTATCGTCCGGGAGGAACGATGGCCGGCGTGAATGATATGCAAATTAAAGTTCACGGTCGACAAGCTCATGGCGCTTATCCTTGGTCTTCTATTGATCCCGTTGTTGTATCTGCTCAAATTATCAATGCTTTACAAACCATTGTGAGTAGAAATTTAAATTTAACAGAGAATGCTGGGGTAGTAACTATTGGTTCAATACATGGAGGAGTTCGTTCTAACATCATTCCTGAAGAAGTAGAGATGATGGGAACCGTTCGTAACCTAAGTAAAGAGGACGAAAAAATGTTCATCGAAAGGATTAAAACTATTGTCACTAAAACTGCGGAAGCAGCGGGCGCAACTGCAGAAGTTAAGATTCCTTTTAGTATACATTATCCAGTTACTTATAATGATCCAGCTTTAACGGCCAGAATGTTACCTACTTTACAGGCAGTTGCAGGTGCAGAGAATGTATTGTTAAGGCCAGCAGTAACTGGTGCAGAGGATTTTTCTTTTTACCAAGAAAAAGCGCCTGGGATATTTATCTTTTTAGGAGGGATGCCTAAAGGACAAGATCCTTTAACGGCTCCATCACACCACACACCTGATTTTTTTATTGACGAAAGTGGATTTAAATTAGGCGTAAAGGCTTTGTCTGATTTAACAATTGATTACCTTAATAAAAGTAATTAAATAAAGAAAGCAGGAAGTTAATTTTCTAATTTCCTGCTTTATTCTTACTCAAAAAAACTAGCGTTTTAAATATCAAATCGCTCCCTTATTGCCTCAGAATTACTTCGACTACTAGTGAATTTGCTTTGCTCTTTGTTATTCATCACAAAAATCAAGACGCCATTAAAGCTTTTTCTAATCTCTTTGATATGACTAGTATTAATGATGGTGCTTCTGTGTATTCGGCAAAAATTTTCTGGAAGTTTCTCCTCCAAACTACTTAAGGTAAAATCAGTTAGGTGCTTATTGCCATCTTCGGTATGTAAAAAAACATACTTATCTTCAGCTTCAATGGCTACAATATGATTCAATTGGATCAATAAAATTTTGTCGCCAATTTTAATGGTCAATGTTTTAATTTCTTTTTTTGGTTTAAGTTGATCTAATAAATCCTGCAAAGGCAAAGCCATTGGTTTGTGCATTTCTTGTAGTTTCTCTATACTTTTTTCCAGACGCTCTTTCTCAATAGGCTTCAACAGGTAATCCAAAGAATTTTCTTCAAAAGCTTTGATGGCATACTGATCGTAAGCCGTTGTGAAAATTACTTTGGGTTGCTTTTTAACTTTCGAGAGCATCTCAAAACCGTTCATTACTGGCATTTCTACGTCTAAAAAAATTAAATCAGGTTGATGCTGATCTACTAATTTTAAGCCTTCTTGGCCATTTGTTGCTTCTGCAATAATATTAATAAAAGTATAAGGCGATAATAGTCTAATTAGCCTTTGTCTGGCTAATTCTTCGTCATCTATTATAATGCAAGAGAAAATATTTGTCATGATTTTGGTAAGGTAATTTTAATTTGCTTTTGGGGTCCATTCATGATTTGAATTTCATAATTATTTGAATAAAGCAGTTGTAGTTTTTCGTAAGTACTTTGTAAACCATACCCCGAATTCAATTCATCAGGAAAAGGTTTACCATTGTCTAATATCATAAGAAACAAATTATTATCTGAAACTTCTACCTTTAATTTCAATTCACCGTCTTTCACCATATCGTTTAAACCATGTTTTAAGGCATTTTCTACTAAAGGTTGTAAAATGAATCGTGGGATTTGTTCATTCAACGCGGCCTCATCAATATCTAAAATAAAATTAATGCGGTCTCCAAATCGGACTCTTTCTATATCCAGATAAGTTTTTACAATTTCTACTTCATCTTTTACTGAGGTGAAATTTTCATTTTGTGTATTGATGCTATACCTAAACAACTTTGACAGTTTTAGCGTCATATCCTCTGCCTTATCCGTATCAATATGAATCAAGCTGGCAATAGAGTTTAAGGAATTATATAAAAAATGCGGATTAATTCTGGATTGTAAAGATTGTAATTCGGCTTGAGTTTTTAATTGATTTAGTTTGACAATATCAAATTCCTTCTCCTTTAACTCCACCTCTAATCTGTTACGTTGACTTTGGTAAACACCAACAACAGTAGTTACAACTAATGAAATCACTAAATTAATTAACAATTGTTTTGGTTCGGCAAAAATAGTATAAGCGCTATGTTCAATAAAAACACGAAGTATAAATAGGCAAATTTCACTAGCAAAGGTCATCCCTAACATTGCCGCTAAATAATATAGGCTCCAAATAAAAAAGAAGTTTTGAGGATTATATTTCTTTCTATAATTATCAACTAGTTTGATCAAAAACGAAATAGAAGTAGCAATACTGACACTAAACATAAAAGTCACTCCAGTATAGGTCCACTGTATATTCTTAGTCGAAATTAGATAAAACAAAATCAACACTACGGCAACAATAGTTCCCAACTTAATTCCACCTAATAAGCACTTTGCAAAGTCTTTCATTATTGATATTTAACAAAGCGAAGTTATAGAAATGGCTATCATTTTTTAGTCAAAAACCGACCACTTGCAAAATACGAAGTTAGAAGGTGTTTTTTTATAGACGAGTAGAAACTAAAGCCATACTTTTGGGTTTAATTGAAAATTGTTGTTTTGTAAAATAATTTAAAATTTTAGGCAGGTCAAAGGCAATGCTCACCATAGTAAAATAGTATAAAATGAGTCAGGAATCAGAATCAGAAAAATCAACCTATTATACCGGAGAAGCAAAGTTTTCTCCAGTTCCAATGACTGTAAGTTCTCCGGCAATTAAACTCATAGATAAAAATAAAGTAAGAGCCAATGCTGTTGAGGCAATGTATATGCAAGCACATCAGCAAATTGGTATGCTACGCAAACAAGCCGAATTGATTATGCAGCAAGTTCAAGAAATTGAAGATCGTTTAAAAATTTCGGAACTAATCTATCAAGCGGATATGCGTTTTAAACCAGTGATGGGTCAAATCTATCATCTGTATGAAAAGGAAGAAAAAGGAAAATTTTTGGTAAGTATGATTGCACCACAAGAATGGGGTCGTTCAAAAGCATTTAGTCGCTATTTATCAACTATTCGGTTACTATCAGATTCTACTTGGGATGTTTTAGATAAAGCCTCTTTCAATTTTGAGAAGTTTGAAGAAGCCATTCCATCAAATCAGGATGCTTAAACTCATAGCCTTTTGCTATTATTTTTGAAGAATCTACTATTTTGAAATTTCCCTGCTCATTAATGAACTTTGCGTTTTTATTGTAGAAATTTTTGCTTGCTAAACCATAAAAGTCATCTTTAGATGGATGACTTGGAGCGGCTCCGTTAAATGTTACGTTCCAAAGATTATTTTCTATTACATGTACAATTATTCCAATACAGTCATCCAAATGGATTAAATTAACCGGGGATAATCCATTGGGAATATTTTCTTTCCCTGCAAAAAATCTCCCTGGATGTCGACCTGGACCAATTAAGCCCGCCATTCTTATGATCGAGGAATCAACATTTTTAATTGATTTTAAGCTGTTCTCAGCGTTCAACATTCTTAATGCAGCCTCAGAATTATCTAAAGCTAATGTGGCTTCATCAACTTTATCATTGATTTCTTTGTAGACTGATGTGGATGAAATGAAGATTAATTTCTTTATGGGAGATTTAGAAATTTCAGTAATAAGATTTTCTATTTTTTGCTGATAATTAGTTACACTTCCAGAACTTCTGCCAGGTGGGATATTGATAATTAAGAGATCAGCATCTAAAAATAATTGAGGATCATCACCCTCTAAGTTTGGGTTTAACTGTACTAAAAAAGGGTCGATATGTTGTGCAGATAATGTAGCTATTTTCTCTTTACGAGTAGTACTACCCTTAACATAATAACCTTTTTTAATTAAATTGATAGCTAATGGGGAACCCAACCACCCGCAGCCAATTATAGCTATTTTATCTATTTCAGGATTTTTCATTTAAAAACAAATTGCAAAATACGATGTTTGGCATCTACTTTGAGTATTAAGTTTAAACTATAATAAATAAATTATGAAAACTAATAAATTAAAAATAACAGCATTAGGATTAGTTGTGATTCTTGGAGTTACCGCTATTATGCCTGCCTGTAAATCGTTAACAAAAACACAAAAAGGTGCTGCAATTGGTGCTGCCGCAGGCGGTACGATTGGTGCGTTAATTGGTAAAAAAGCTGGTAATACAGCTGTTGGGGCTATTATTGGTGGTGCAATTGGTGGTACAGCTGGTGCTTATATTGGTAGAAATATGGATAAGCAAGCTGCGGAAATTGAAAAAACAGTTCCTGGTGCGACAGTTATTCCTGCTGGTGAAGGTATTATTGTGAAGTTTGATTCAGGTATTCTTTTTGGATTCGATCAATCGGCTTTAACAGCGACAGCAAAGCAAAACATTGATAATTTAGCAGCATCTTTAAATAAATATCCAAATACTGACATTATGATTATTGGTCATACAGATTCTAAGGGTACCGATGCTTATAATTCTAAGCTTTCATTAGAAAGAGCAAATGCAGTTAAAACTTATGCATTAGCACAAGGTGTTGATTTTAACAGATTAAAAACTGTAGGTAAAGGAGAATCAGAACCAATTGCTTCTAATGATACCGAAGACGGTAGAGCGCAGAACAGAAGAGTTGAAATTGTTATTGTTGCAAATGCTAAAATGAAGGCTGAAGCAAAAGCAGCATCAGGTAACTAAAAGTAGATTAAATGCTCGAAAAAAAGGAATCTGATTAACAAGATTCCTTTTTTTAGCATTTAATTATTTTATTGGTAATTGGTTACTAAAGGTGCTACATATTTACTAAAATAATCCTTTAAAATTACCATTTTAATATTAAAGTAGCTTATTTGTATTTAAATCATTAATTAATCATTTTATCTAAAGAAAATGTTCTATAAACTAAATCAACTGATTAGAGAAAACACGAAGGAAGAAATCTTCTTTGAGGCAGGGATAGCTAAAGAATCTTTAGGAGATGCTATCAGCGAAGCTTCAGGTGTAATAATTGATGTTCTAAAGTCGCAGCTAGATTCTGGAAAGGCAAGAGATCTAATGAATTCTTTTAAAGGAAAAAAGACAGAGCAAGAGTTATTAATTAAGATGATGATTAAAAAATATACTAACCGTTTAAATTCTTATCATGACATAAGCACTGAAAAAGCAAGTGAATTAGCTTTTTTAGTTATACCAATAGTAATGAAAAGATTTGTTTTGGTAACGTCGACAAATGTTAAAGAAGAAAAGGGAATTTTCACTCTATTAAATTGGTTAAGCGGCAATACAGTAAACTTTGAAAGTTTCTTCTTAAGAGTGGATGAATTACAAATTGCATAAAATAATTTTTGTTTAGTAATAGAAAGGACGGTTATTTAAGCTGTCCTTTTCTATTTAACATCATTAAATCCTAACGATCGCTTGGCATATCGTTTTTACTATCTACTACTGGTCTTTCAGACCTATTTACTAAATCCCAGGCATCATAAAATACCAATTGAGCTCTTTTTGCCAATAGAGGGAAGTTTATTTTTTTCACTTCATCAGTTTTTTTGTGATAATCTTCATGAGTGCCATTAAAGAAGAAGATAATTGGGATACCATGCTTTGCGAAATTATAATGATCCGAACGGTAGTAAATACGCTCTGTATCTTTAGGATCATCATATTTATAATCTAAAGTTAGGTGGGTATAAATATTATTATTCTTTTCGTTGATTACCTTTAAGGTAGAACTTAGCTTATCAGAACCGATCACATAAACATAATTTGCAGAGTCTTCTTTTCCTTTGTATAAATCACCAACTCTACCTATCATATCTATATTTAAATCTGTAATGGTATTTTCTAGAGGGAAAACTGGATGTTCTGAATACCATTCGGAGCCTAAAAGTCCTTTTTCTTCACCAACAACGGTCATAAAGAGAATACTTCTTTTTGGTCCTTTACCTTCTTTTTTAGCTTTTGCAAAAGCTTCTGCGATTTCTAAAACCCCAGTAGTTCCAGATCCATCATCATCTGCACCGTTATAAACATCACCATCCTCACCTACACCTAAATGATCGTAATGTGCTGTTATAGCTAATATTTCGTTTTTTAATTTAGGGTCAGATCCTTCTAAAAAGCCTAAAACATTCTTAGCTTCTAGTGGAGTTAATTTTGTTTGAAAATCAACATCCATATTGCCACTAAAGTTAAAAGATGCTGACTTTTTCGTATCGGCTATTTGTTGTGTTAAAGCATCAACAGTTTTTGAAGAAATACTTAAAAGTTTATCAATAGCTGGTTTTGATGCATAAATTGTAAGTGTATTCCCAGATTTATTTTCTCCCAAAATCAATCCAGGTCTTTCAAAATATGCTTTTGCTGCTTGCATTCTAGACATATCTGCATTTAATATGATAATAGCGTCTGGATTTTTAGCTTTAAGAGCATTTGTTTTTTTGCTTCGGCTGGTAGTCCAGTCAGACATTTTAGTAGTACCTGTGATTAAGGAAACTCCATCTTTAGTTGGTTCGCCAGGCAATACAACTGCAACTTTACCTTCTAAGTTTAAATTTGAAAGGTCGTCGTAATTGTCAGACTGTATGCCATATCCAACAAAAACAAAATTTTTAAAAGTCTTTTTTGTATTATCGAATGAACCTGGTAAAACGTAGTAATCCTTTAAAAAATCCAGAGGATCGCTGTTTATAATCACATTTCTTTGAAGTGTAGTTTTTTCCTTAAGATCCAACATTTGGAAGTTAGATCCATTTACAGGTGCTTTTAAGCCAAAACTTTGAAACTGGGATTTGATATAATCTGCAGCTCTATTAGCTCCTGCTTTCCCTGTTTCTCTGCCTTCCATTCCATCAGCGGCTAAAATATTTAACCTTTTAGATGCATCGTCAGCTGTTATGGTTGCAGCATATTTCATTGCAGTTTTATCTTGCCCTTGAGCCAGATATCCTAATGCCAAAAAGCCGCTTAAAAGAATTTCTTTTTTCATGAATTTGGTTTAAAATGATTGATTTTAAAAATCGTTAAAACCAAATTTAGTTTTTTTGTAGAAAGATGAGTGTAAAGATTTTAATATAGTTCGAATCAAAGTCTTACCAGTCTATCCTTCACGAGAACAGGAATACTTTTGGTAATATTCACATTTAAACAAAATTTGATGTCTTCTTCTATTCCTAGTTTCTTTAATCTTTCACTATGAGATGTTTTTGCAGTATAACCTACTAAATCATCTTTTGCTTGATTGTATAAATCATCAGCAGCGATGCTAGAGTCATCTAAAAAATAGTCATCAGCTTTAAGCTGATGAACAACTGCACCTGCAAATAAAGTGTCTTCCAAATTAAATTTCTTCTTCCAACCAGCACATAATAATAGGACATCTTTACTTTGCTTTTTTAAATAATCGCAAACAGCATCAAGATTCAAAAATGAACCAATGATTACTTGATGTGCTGTTTTTTTAGATTCATCAATGGCATGAGTACCATTGGTAGTGGTTAACACGATGGTTTTGCCTTTTATTTTATCTTCTGCGTAAGCAAACGGAGAATTTCCAAAATCGAATCCTTCTACCACTTTTCCGTCTCGTTCTGCGGCTAACAAATAACCTTCTTTTTCGAAAGCGCTGCACTCTTCTACTGTTCCAACTGGAATGATGGCTTCTGCACCGTTTTCAATTCCAAAGCAAATGGAGCTTGTAGCCCTAAAAATATCTATAACTACAACGATGGCATTTTTTAGATCATACAGCGGAAGTAAAGCAGGCGTAAAGCAAACTTCAATTTTTCTTTTATGCATTATTTATTCTTGTAAAATGGAAATTTAACCACTTTTGCTTTTACATGTTTATCGCGGATTTTGATAAAAAGCTCTTCTCCTTCTTTTGCTAATTCTGTTTTTACATAACCCATTCCAATCGCTTTTTGTAAGGATGGTGATTGCGTTCCAGAAGTTACTTTTCCAATTTCGTTTCCTTCAGCATCAACAATCTCATAATCATGCCGAGGAATACCTCTTTCAATCATCTCAAAACCGACTAATTTTTGAGAAACGCCATTTTGCTTTTGTTCTAGTAAAGCAGCAGAATTATTGAAGTCTTTCGTGAATTTTGTGACCCAGCCGAGTCCTGCTTCGATAGGAGAAGTTTCATCGTTAATATCATTTCCATAGAGGCAGAAACCCATTTCTAATCGTAGAGTATCACGAGCACCTAAACCAATTGGTTTAATGCCATAAGCCTCGCCAGCTTTAAAAATAGCATCCCAAATATGGATTCCATGAACGTTATCAAAATAAATTTCGAAACCACCGGCTCCTGTATAACCAGTAGCAGAAATGATTACATTTTCTATCCCAGCAAAAACACCTCTTTTGAAAGTGTAATATTCCATTTCAGAGAGGTTTACGTCTGTTAAGCTTTGTAATGCTTCGGCAGCTTTAGGGCCTTGAATCGCTAATAAAGAAGTACGATCAGAAATATTTTTCATATCTACTCCGAAAGTATTGAAAGAAGAAATCCAATTCCAATCTTTTTCAATATTGGATGCATTTACCACTAGCATGTAAGTTTTTTCGTCCATGCGATAAACCAATAAATCATCTACTATACCCCCGCTTAAATTTGGTAGGTAAGCATATTGTATTTTTCCATCAAATAATTTAATAGCATCGTTAGAAATTACTTTTTGAATTAAGTCTAAGGCATGATCGCCTTTTAAGATAAACTCGCCCATATGACTTACATCAAAAACACCAACATGCTTTCTTACAGTTTCATGCTCGGCATTGATTCCTATATATTGAACAGGCATATTATAGCCAGCAAAAGGAACCATTTTGGCGCCAAGGGAAACGTGTTTATCTGTTAAAGCGGTATTTTTCATTATTTTATAATTTGGGTCAGAAATCGGGAAACCGAAGAATTGTATTAGGTGGCAAAATTAAGAAAATTTTAAGCTTTTATAGAGATGATTTCTTGATATACTTTTTGCAGATTTTGATTCATTTTTTGTTGATTGTGATTTTTCTCAACTAATTTTCTTGCGCTAGCCCCAATTCTATTAATCAATGTTTTATCAGTAAAGCAACGAAGTATCTGTTTGTAAAAATCATCGGCCTGATCAGCAATCAGAATATCCTTATCATGATGATAATTAATCCCCTCGGCTGCAATAGATGTCGCGATGATACATTTGCCTAAAGCCATCGCTTCAATTATTTTTACCCTCATTCCACTTCCAGATAATAAAGGAACGATGAGCACATGTTGCCGACTAATAAATTCTGCAGCATTTTCAACTTGGCCTTCCATGATGAATGAATCACTGCTCATAATCTCGAACTGTTTAGGAATGTTTTTTCCAGCCAAATGAAAAGTGATACCCGAGCCTAATTGTTGAATTGCCGGCCAAACCTTTTCTAAAAACCAATCAACACCTTCGATATTTGGACGCCAATCCATAGAACCTATATAGCCGACACTTTTGTGAGGAGATAATAAATAGTTGTTTTGATATTGATCTAGATTTAAAGCTACCGGAAAAGTATAAACGGCAATTTTGCAACCAATGCTTTTAAAAAAATGCTCATCTACGAAACTGATAGAAAATAAAGCATCGAACTGATTGAGGATATTAAACTCGAATCTTTGTAGCCTGCTACTTAAAATTTTAAGATAAATTTTTCGCAAAAAGAAGTTTTCTTTGGTACTTAACCGCTTCCAAATTTGATGTTCAATATTATGTGCTCTGTAAACTAATTTTGCTGATGAGGTTGCTTTTACCACATCTAAATAAGGAGCAACTTGTAAGCCTTCAAACTGAATGATATCAAATTCTTGCGTTCGAAGTAAGTAAGCTAATTTACTGGCACATCCCGCATCAAAAAATCTGCTGATGTTATAAGATTGATCTGTAAAAAGATTAAAAAAAGCGTCTTTTGCTTTTACACGATTATCAATTTTATATTGAATAAACTTAATCTCTTTGAACAGTGGATCTTTTACTTCTTTTGCTTTGATGTAATGTTTTGTGGTATTTAAACTAAAAACAGTGACTTCACAGTTCAATTGGATTAAGGCTTCAATATTATTACGAACCACGATAGCATAACCACCATCAGCAGGAAAAGGTACTCGGTTTGTAATAAGCAGGATCCGCATATTGGCAAATTAGTCAAAAATAGGTAGCTGTGGGTTGGTTATTCTAAAAGTTTTTCGATGATATGGGCTCAATCCTGATTTGATAACTGCTTTCCGATGGTCACTAGTTGGGTAGCCTTTATTCTTCTTCCATTGATAAATAGGATATTCCTGATCTATTTTTTCCATAAAATCATCTCGATAGGTTTTGGCTAAAATAGAAGCTGCCGCAATAGAGAAATATTTTCCATCTCCTTTAACGATACATTCGTGTTTGATGTTTGGATAAGTTTTAAACCGATTCCCATCAATGATTAAAAAATTGGGTTGAAGCCTCAACTTCTCAATGGCTCGGTGCATTGCCAGAAAAGAAGCATTCAAAATATTGATTTTATCAATCTCTTGATGATCTACTATTCCCACTGCAAAAGCTAAAGCATTTTCTTCTATCTCAGTTCTTAAAGAATAACGATCTTTTTCTTTGATTTGCTTGGAATCGTTGAGTAATGGATGGTCAAAATCTTTAGGCAAAATTACAGCTGCTGCAAATACAGGACCTGCTAAACAACCTCGTCCCGCTTCATCGCAACCCGCTTCTAAAAATTCGTCTTGGTAAAATGGCAATAACATTTTGTATGCTTAAAGCTCAGGTTTAAAATTCTAAAGCATTAATTTTATCAATTACTTCAGTTAAGGTTATACGTTGCATGCATGTGTTTTCGAGATGTATGCAATCAATTTGGTTACATGGGTTGCAAGGCAACACATGATGAACAAAGGTAGATTTTTCTCCGAAAGGATAAAATACATTGGGCTCACCAGGGCCAAAAAGACCAACTAAAGGAGTTTGCATTGCCGCAGCAACATGTAACGGACCACTTTCATTACCTATAAAAAGTTTCGCTTTTTGCACTAAAGCAGCATATCCTGTCCAGCTAAATTCACCTGCTACATTAAAAGTCTTGAAATTAATCTCTTTCTGAACTTTTTGGATATCAATAATATCTTGCGAAGAACCGACAAAGATGATCTCTAATTGAATTTGATTTTTTAGATAGTTTGCCAGTTCTGCAAATTTAAGAGGAGACCATTTTCTTAAATCGCGATTAGCACCAACATGCAAAACCGCAAAGTTGCCAATTAGATTTTGCGCTAAGTAGTTTTTAACAAGTCTTTCATTTTCAATAGAAAAATAAATTTCTGGTTTTAAAGATTTAAAATCCACCTTTATTATGGGTTCAATAATTTGAACATTGGTAACCAACTCATGCGGGTGATTACCCTTTAACTTATTTCTAAACCGGATGGTTCCTCTGTCTAAACGGAAAGTTGGTGGATTTAATAAGACATATTTTAGCGTTTGAAAATTGCCTCGCAAATCAATAACCAAATCATATTTTTTCTTTAACTGATTTAAATCAGTAATGATTAAACTTAAATGAGGATCGTATTTTATTAAACTTTTGATGGATTCTTGGCAAAAAACGGTAAGCTTAGATTTAGGATATTTTTGTATCAAAAGCTTAAAAACTGGTGTGGCGTAAACCATATCCCCAACCGCATCAAGCTTAATAATTAAGATGTTTTTCACAGCGATCCTCCCAATATGCTTATTGAAATTGAGCATCTTAGATAAAATCATTGATAAAAAATAGATCAGCTTTTCAGCCTTCATAAAATGAAAATAGTTGGAGGTAAAAATTCTTGCTGCAATTTAAAAGAATAAATTTGCTCAAGTCTAATAATTTAGAATGTCTAAAAACTTTAGTCAAAAAGTCTTTTTTCTGATTGCAGTTAATTTACTGATAAAACCTTTATGGATTTTTGGAGTGGAGCGTGTAATACAGATTAAAACTGGTTTTGATGCTTACGGACTTTATTTTACGCTGTTCAATTTCACCTATCTTTTCAGTTTATTGAGTGACATGGGTATTAACAATTATAACATCAAACTCCTTGCACATAAACATACACAAAGCATTAAATCGACTAATTTATTGGAGATAAAACTGCTATTATCTATAATTTATTTGATCTCGGTATTATCGATTGCTTTTGTTTTGGGATACATACAAACCTCATTTTTATTGTTAATTACCTTAATTTTTTATCAATTTGGGTTTTCATTTCTTGGCTTTTTGCGTTCGTATCTTACTGGTTTACAACTTTATAAAACCGATATTTTATTTTCGGTTCTAGATAAAATTTTACTACTCATTTTTTTTATCCCTTTACTAAATTTAAGTTATTTCAACACCATAAATCTTTCTATACAATATTTTGCGAGCGCTCAGCTAGTAGCAATCTTTATTAGCATTTTGATAGGTATCGTTATAGTAAAGAATAAAATAAATTTCCAATTAAAAGGATTTAAACTCTCCTTGCTGAAGGAAACTATTTTGCAGCTTTTACCATTTTCACTTTTTATGTTTTTGGTTTTAGCTTATAATAAAGTGGATAGTATTATGCTGGAGCGGATGCTAGATAACGGAGCAGCTGAAAGTGGAAATTATGCTGCTGCTTATCGTTTATTAGACGCATTCACCATGATTCCCGTTTTATTTGCTTCTTTCTTTTATCCAATGCTGAGTAAGCAATTGGCCGAAAAGAAATCTATTTCGAACTGGATGAACACCAGCAGTGAGTTACTCATTTCAATTGCAATTATTATTGCCATTCCACTTTCCTTCTTTGCAAAAGAATGGATGAAATTATTGTATCCGACTCACAATTCGATTTATCTCACTCAAATTTTCTCCGTTCTAATTTTAAGTATCATACCCATAAGTATCTATTTTATTTTTAGTAGTGCATTAACGGCAAAAGGAAGTTTAAAGATTTTAAATCTCATTGCATTTGGCAGCTTAATTTTGAATGTTTTGCTTAATGTTTTCATGATTCCCAACTATCATGCGTTTGGTGCGGCTTTAGCAACCATCATTTCTTTAGGCTTAGCGGCCATTATGTATGTTTATTTTTATCACCAACAGTTTAAAGCAAAACCTAATATCAAACTACTTTTTAGATTAATTGTGTTGAGCATTTTAATGTGCTTGTCGACTAAATTATTTGAGTATTTTGAAACCTATTGGCTGATAAAATTTGGTGGTTTTGTCATATTTGGTTTCCTAGTTTCTTTTATTTTAAAACTAATACAACCTAAAAAAATAATTTCTTTACTTAAATTCACAGCTTAAAACGTAATTCGTATGCATGAAGATCATCTTCAACAGTTAAATTTAATTGGGATTACTAAAGCTGGATTAAAGTATAGAAAGCATATCCTTTTAATTTCAATGGTAGGTTTGGTAGGAGGACTGGTTTTAGCATTTATTATCAAACCAAAATACGAAGCTTCAACTATCTTTTATCCATCAGCAAATAGCTCCATTTCAAAATCAATTTTAGACAATAATAATTTAGAGGAATTGATGGAATTTGGTACAGAAGATCAAACTGATCAGATGTTACAAATTCTAAATTCGGATCAATTGAAACGGCGTGTTGTTTCAAAGTTTGATTTGATGAATCATTATTCCATTGCTAAAAACACCGAGTATGCGATGACCAAAGTGAAAAAGCAATTTGCGGGCAATGCCGATTTTAAGCGTACGGATTATTTAGCCATTAAAATCACGATTACAGATGAAAATCCTGAAATGGCAGCACAAATAGCTAACTATGTTGGTTTTATTATTGATAGTATCAAAACTAATATTCAAAAAGAAAGAACTCAGCAAGCTTTTGAGATCATTAAAACTCAATATCTTGCTAAGAAAAAGGAAATAGATTCTTTACAAGCAGTATTGACAAAATTGAGGGTTAAAGGTATTTATGATTATGAATCACAATCCGAAGTTTTAAGCACTGCAATTGTTAAGGCTGAAACTCAATTTCAGGAAGAAAAGGCTAGATTAAAAGTTTATGAGCAGTATAAAACACGTTTGCCAGATTCTACAATTATCAGAGCTAAAGGAAGGTTAGCAGCGGCAAGGGCAGCAGTAGTATCGTTAAAGCCCAGAATCGAAATTTTCGGAAAATATAGTGGAGATTATTTAGAAAACGAAGCGATGTTTGAGAAACAAAAGGAAAGTTTAGCGCTGCTTCAAAGCAAATATGAAAATGCTTTGGTTGACTATAATCAAACTATTAACCAAAAATTTATTATTGATAAAGCACAAAAACCAGAGATGAAAGCTTACCCTAATAGACTAATGGTAGTTTTAGTTTCGATATTTTTCGCTTTCTTAATTGGCTTATTTATGGCTATTTATAACGAAATTATTAATCCCAGATTAAAAGAAGTCTAATGCAGACTTGGCAATTAAAACGCTTTTATTTTTGCAGCTTTATACTGCTGTTCATTGGTTTTTATATTGCCTATTCACAGCTTTATTTAGGCTCATTAGCTATTCCTATTATCTTATTTGGTGCCAGCCTTTTTCTACTATCGCTAGATAAAGTGATGCTTATTGTTGTTTTTTTTACACCGCTTTCGATTAAGATCGTATTTGGTAATTCAGGCATTAATATCCCAGATGAACCGTTGATGATCATCATGCTTTTTCTTTTTATTATTAAAGTTTTTGAACAAGGATTTGACAAAGATTTTTATCGGCACCCACTTACATTAGCCGTAACCTTTAATCTATTTTGGATTTTGATAACGACCATAACCAGCAGTTTACCTTTTGTGTCTTTCAAGTTTTTTCTAGCAAGATTTTGGTGTACAGTTTTTGGCTTTTTTTGGGGAGGGTTGTTATTTAAGGATATCAAGAAAATTAAACAATATCTCTTTGCATTTGGACTAGGATTGAGCATCCTCGTTATTTATACTACCATTAGGCATGCTCAAACTAGCTTTAGCGATAAGAAGGTATGGGCGATGATGAACCCATTTATGGATGATCACACTGTTTATGGTGCGGTTTGTAGTATAGTTTGTACTTTTTCGTTTGTAATTTTTCTGTATAGGAATAAAGCAACCAAATTTTTAGATCGTTTAATGGCTATTTATATTGGCGGGCTTGCCTTAATTGGCGTCATATTATCCTACTCAAGAGCAGCATGGCTCAGTTTAGTTTTTGTATTAGGGTTTTATATTTTACTTAAATTAAAAATTAGATTTAAGAGTTTAGCAATTGCCTTAATGATTTTTTTAGGAGTTGGATTGATTTTTAACGGTGAGATTTATCAATACCTCCGTTTTAATAAAACGACTTCAGGAAAGAGTTTACAAGGAGACATTAGATCCATTTCTAATGTTAAAACCGATGAATCCAATGTAGAACGTTTAAATAGATGGGAATCAGGATGGAGGATGTTTAAAGAGAAACCCTACTTTGGTTTTGGGCCTGGAACTTACGCGTTTAAATACTCACCCTATCAAAGAGCTCACGAAATGACCAGTATCAGCACCACTCAGGGTACCATGGGAGGAGTTCACAGCGAGTATTTTGGCCCTGCGGTAGAAAGTGGAATTATCGGTTTCCTAAGTATTATTTTAGTTTTCGGAACCTATTTAAGCACTAATATGAAGACCTATTATCAATCTAAAAATAAGGAAGTTAAAATGTTAGCTCTTGCCATTTTACTCGGATTATTGACTTATTTCTTTCATGGTTTGATGAATAATTTCCTAGATCAGGATAAAGCGGCAATCATTTTTTGGGGTATGATGGGAATGACCGTAGCGTTATCTATCCATCATAAGAAAGAGCTTAATGAAATTTCAAAGTAAGAATAGTGATATCGTCAGAAGGTTCGCTGTTATTCCTCATCTCACTTATTTTCTTCATCAATTTTTGATGTAAAACGGGTAGTTCATCTTGCTGATTCTTTTGAAGAAAGTCCTTCAACTCATCTTCTGATAAAGACTGATCCTCTTCACCATCAAATTCTATAATTCCATCCGTATAATTGAAAACTATTGCATCTTTTTCAATAGTAATTTCACCTTCGTTAATAAAAGGCAACTCATCAAAAACACCAATCATGGTAGTTCCTTTTTTCAGTTCTTCAATTTGGTTGTTTTGGATGATTAAAGAAGCATTATGTCCTGCATTTACATATTTTACGGTCCTATCTTTTTGGTTGTAAAGTCCAATAAATACAGTGATAAACCGATCTCCTTTGGTATTATTAAATACCACCTGATTTAACCTCGTAATAAGGTCCGAAAGACTGATATCAAGCGAAACTAAAGCTCTTAAACTTGCTTGAAAATTAGACATGATTAATGCTGCTGAGATTCCTTTTCCAGATACATCAGCAACACACCAAAGAAATTTATTATCCTTTAAAGGGATGAAATCAAAAAAATCGCCTCCAATATTTTGATGGGGTAGATAGACTGATTCAACATCTAAAATAGGATTATTGGGAAGATCTTGAGGAATTAACATATTTTGAACCTGACCAGCCAGCTCAACTTCTCTCTGTAATCTCTCGCGATGGATACGCTCTTTAAATAACTTCTTATTTTCAAAAGCTACAATAATTACATTAATTAAAGTTTGTATATAATCTACTTTGTTATCAATTAACTTAGCTTCTTTAAAGTCGCCAACTAAGACAAATGCAAGCGGGTCATCTTTATGATAAAAAGGTATAAAATAGTCATATGCACTTATTTTTTTGTCAGGATGATGGGTGGTTTCAATAGGTATTTTAAGTGGAATTAATTCTTGAGCTATTTCCTGAAAATTTTCAAACGATTCTAATTCTCCACCAAAATTAGAGACACAATAAAATTCATTTATGTTTTGAATAAGCAATCTAAATTTTCTAATTTTTAGATTCCCTTTCATAATTATTTCCAGCATCTCGATAAGAGTTTCGCTAGGAACATTACTATTTATTGCTCTTGTAACCTCTAGCAAAGCATTAAGCTCCGCCTGCCTTTCTAATAAAAGCTCTATTAAATCTATCTGACCATCATTTTCTGATGGATGATTTTTGGGCATAAACTAGGTGTGTTTATAAGATATCTAAAATAGTTAATCCTGCATAAAACTGCAACTAAACATTGCTGTTTTGTGATTTTACGTCAAATAAGTCTCTTAATCCAATGGTTACTAAATTGAATGCATATACCATCAACATAATCATTAATCCTGGAATTATTGCTAGATAAGCAGCATCAATAATAATATAACCATAATGTTCTTTAATCATACCTCCCCATGTTGGCATAGGAGGCTGAGCGCCAAATCCTAGAAAGCTTAACCCAGCTTCCAATAAAATTGCAGATGCAAAATTAGAAGCTGCAACAACCAGAATTGGACCTAAAATATTTGGTAAAATATGTTTATAAATGATTCTTGAATTACTGTAGCCCAAAGATTTTGCTGCTTCAACAAACTGCGCATTTTTTATTGATATGACTTGCCCTCTAACCAAACGGGCAACTTCTACCCACATGGATAAGCCTACAGCAATAAAAACTTGCCAGAAACCTTTACCTAAAGCAAAAGATATGGCTATCACTAGTAATAGGGTAGGTAAAGACCAAAGAACATTCATTAACCAACTAATGCCAGCATCAATTTTACCACTAAAATAACCTGCAATTGCACCTAAAGTAACACCTATCAAAACACTGATAAGAACAGCCATAAAGCCTACCATTAATGATACTCTTGAGCCGATAATAACTCTGCTTAATAAATCGCGTCCATAAATATCGGTACCTAGCCAAAAAGTCTTTTGAGTGATGTTGTATTTTTTTATCTGATTAATATCTTTGGTGTGAAACTTTTCTAATAAAATTTCATGTAATTCCCCAGCTTGGCCACCACCAACATATTCTTGATAGATTAACTTTTGTTGCAGAAAATGATATTTTATGACTGGAATTTCATCATATAAAGACGGTTGACCAAAGAACATTTTTTCTATCAAGCCTACTTTTTTTGGGGTTGGATTTTTTGGGATTTTGATGATAGTAAAAGTGGAGCCAGGTTTTTCAATATTAAGCTGCAGGCTCATATTATTAGCCATTGGGCTATCATCAGGAGTAACAAGGTATCCTACAATAGATATGAAGGTCGTAAGAATGATGAAAATAAGACCAGATAACGCAAGCTTATTTTTTTTGAATTTTTTCCACGAAGATTTTTGTTGGCTATCCACGAATCTAAATTACTTAACCATTCGACCTTTCCAATGATATTTTCCAGAATTTCCTAAAATACCGATATAGACGAAGTATAAAACATGTATAAATGTTAGCAATATTAAAAGAATCATTAAACTCTTTCTTTTAGCAAAGGAAAGTAAAGGCTTTAAATAAAAAATCTCAAGAATAAATTTAATTATAAATTGGATACATGCTAACTTAAAAAAAATCGGATTAATAAATCCAAAAATTAAATTAGTAATCAGAGTAACATTGAATAACCAATAGGATATAGCTAAGACAATTATCTTTGCATCTTTGTATTTTACACTTTTACTTGCCCAACGTTTTCTTTGTTGTAAAAATTCTTTAAGGTTTGGTTTGGCATGTGTAAAAACTATAGCTTCTTCTGCTTTACAAAACCCAATACTACCTGGATAAGCATGCGCCACTTTATGCAAGAAAAGTTCATCATCTCCAGATGCTAAATCATCAATTCCTTTAAAACCATCTAATTTGATAAATACAGATTTTTTATAAGCTAAATTAGCACCATTACAAGTTGAAGGCATTTTATTACCAATGCCAGCGGCTCCTAAACCTATCAGGTATAGAAACTCGAGTGTTTGAAGTTTTTCAAACAGACTCTTTTCTTCAAAATAAACTACGGGAGCGCTAATGAGGTTAAAATTATTTTGCTCATAATATTCTACAATTGTTTTCAACCAAAATGGCTTCATTCTACAATCAGCATCAGTTGTGATAATTAATTCACCTTCAGCAAGCTGAATAGCTTCTGAAATGGCTTTCTTTTTATAAGAGTTAAGCGGTTTATTCTCATTCAATTGCATCAGCTTAACTCCTTGTGAAGTATAGCTTTTAATTATTTTTGAGGTTTGGTCTGTTGAGTGATCATCAACTATAATTAATTCAAATAAATCTTTTGGATAATCCTGATTTAATATATCTTCTATGGTGAGATGAATTTTGTCCTCCTCATTTCTGGCTGCAATTAAAATTGAAACCATAGTTTTTGGAGATGCAGCACTTGGAGTAAAATCTGGAATTTTAAGCCATCCTCTTCGCAAAAAAAGAACTAAAAATGCATACAAAAAAGTAAGCAATAAGGAGATAATACTAATTACGTTGATCAAAGAAGTTGAGTTTAAAAACGAAGAAAGAACCTAAAATAGCAGGAATAATAAGATTAATCAACCAAATTAACGCAGTAGCTGTCATCACTGCAATTTCTTGATGCGTAATAAAAGAAAAAAAATAGGTTGCTGTCATACTTCTTACGCCAATATCTAATAAATCTAATGATGGCAAAGCCGATTGTACAAAGAACAAAATGAATATCATAAAAGCTGATTCGTATAAATGGATATCAGGAATTAACAAATGGATCACTAGTAAATATTGTGTGGTAAAAACTGTAAACCTACTTATGCTCAGTAATAAAATTTTGCTTAGTTCTCTTTTATTGTATCGTGTTAATACACTAAAAAATTTTTGAAATTTTTTAAGAAAACCGATGGAGTTCAAAAGTTTAAATAACCACTTGATATTAAAATAAAATATTAGGAAGAATAAGCAAAAACCGATTACCAGAATACTGATTGCAAATAGTAAAACATTATCCATAGGTATAAATTTGGATAAGAACCATAATGTCGCTATCGACCCTAAAATATTAGTAATGATTAATTGAGAAATACTACCGACAACCATCGCAACCATTCCTTGTATTCTTTTTCGGGGAGAAAGAAAGAAAATTCTACCCCCATATTCGCCCACTCGGTTTGGTGTAAAAATGGCCCATGTTAAGCCGCAAAAAACTGATTCAATTGCTTTGTATAAGCTAATTTTTTCGACTTTACTGATCAAGAATTTCCATTTAATACTTTCTAAAAACCAATTGACAAACATCAACAAGAAAATAACAATAAGGGTAAGCCAAACCTGCCATTTTTTTAATCCTAAGATAATTTCATTGAAGTTCTTTAGATTATCATTATCTAATAATTTACGATAGATAAAAATACCGGCGAGTGTAACTATAAGTAGTTTAATAGTATAGCTAAATATTTTTTTTTGAGTCTTGTTCAAACCGGTAATGCTTTGTGCAATGTTAAGAATTTAGCTTAATATTGTTTTCATGTTGAAAGAAAAATCCAAAGAACGCATTATTTTAGGGATTGACCCTGGTACTGCTGTAATGGGTTATGGATTACTTAAGGAGGCTGGAAACAAAATCGAATTGATAAGTTTGGGCGTCGTTAAAATGACTCATTTAGATGATCATTTTCTAAAACTTCAAAGAATTTTTGAAAGAACTACCAGTTTAATAGAACAATATCAGCCAGATTGTATGGCTTTAGAAGCACCATTTTATGGTAAAAATATTCAAGTAATGCTAAAATTAGGTAGGGCACAAGGTGTTGCCATGGCGGCAGGCCTAGCTAAAGGATTACCCATTTTTGAATACTCGCCAAAGAAAGTTAAACAATCCATTACCGGAAACGGTAATGCAACAAAAGAACAAGTTGCAGCGATGCTAAAGCAGCTGCTAAGTTTTAAAGAAACTCCCGAGTTTTTAGATGCTACGGATGGATTAGGAGTGGCAGTATGTCATTCTTTCCAAAAAATCACAAGTGCTGGCAGTGGAAAATCATACAGTGGCTGGGAGTCTTTTGCAAAAGATAATCAGAAAAGGATAAAATAATTACAATTTTCCTTCAGCTTCTAAAGCGTTAATAATCTCCTTAAATTGTTCAGGATTGATAGGCTTTACAATATAGTCGGAAATTTCTGAAATACTTTTTGCTCGTTCAATATCTTCAGAATCTACCGAAGAAGTGACCATGTATATTGTGATCCGTTTACCAATTCTTGGTTTTAACCGGGCATATTCTTCCATAAACTGAAAGCCGTCCATTATTGGCATATTAATATCTAGGAAAATAATATCTGGCAAATCAGTTGCATTCGCAACATTATCAATCATAAAATTAATTGCCTCTTCTCCATCCGAAAAAATTAAGATTTTTCGAGCTAGATTATGAACTTCAATACTTTTTCGAGTAGTAAATTGATAAACTGCATCGTCATCTACGATACAAATGATAAATGGTTTACTCATGGTAAATAATTTAAAATGTTACAATAAAAGATGTTCCCTCATTAACTTTACTTTTAGCAGAAATGTTTCCACCCATAGATTCTATTTGTGTTTTGGTGAGGTATAATCCAATTCCTTTAGCTTCGGCATGCCTATGGAATGTTTTATTTAATCCAAATAATTTGCTGCCATGTTTGTCCATATCAATACCCAAGCCATTATCAGTTATTATCAACTCAGTTTTTCCATTTTGATGGATAGTTTCTAAATGTATTTTTAAGGCCCTTTCAGGAGATTGATATTTGATAGCGTTACTGATCAAATTTAAAAAAATACTTTCTAAATAGGTTCTACTGTAATTGATTTTTTGAGCTTTTGAAAAGTCACTGGTGATGTGTGCCTGAGTTTCAATTATTTGACCAGATAATATTTCTTTAGTCTTATTTAAAAGGTCATCAAAAACCAATTTTTCAATTTCATGGTTTGTCTCTTCTTTAATCTTTAAAGTATCAACTAATGTGTTTAAGGTTGAAGTTAGGTGTTTGATTACGATTTCAAACTTCTCAAAAAGTTCCGCCTTATCTTCCATGCTTTCACTGTTATTGTAAAAATATAAAAGCGAGTTTAAATTACTAACTGGAGATCTGAGATTATGAGAGGTAATATGTGCAAAACTAGCCAATTGATTATTTTGTTTAGTTAATTTTTTAGTGAGTAATTCTAAGCTGTTTTTAGCGTCTAGTATTTCCTTTTCCGAAGCTATCCTAGCACTAATATCTGTCCCTACTCCTAAAAATCCAGTGATTTCATTTTTCAAATTTATCAAAGCAGTCACCAGTAATTCTACCGGGAATTGCGTTCCATCTTTTTTAATGTATGTCCATTGTCGCGACTCATATTCTCCTCGTTTTGCTTTCTCTACAAAGACATTAAAGCCACTAATTTCTTTTCCATATTGTTCAGTTAATTCTTTTCCTCTGTTGGTGACTTCTTCTTCTAAATGAATAACAGCTGGGGTTAATTTGCCAATCATTTCATTGGCAGTATATTGTAAGAGTTGCTCTGCACCTTTATTGAAATGAGTAATTAGCCCATTCATATCTGTAGTGATAATCGAAATTGGTCCTGAATTTAGGATAGCATTTAACTCGGTATTTGTTCTAATTATTTTTTCTTCTGCTAATTTCAGCTCGTTAATATCTTGAAAAACTCCATAAAGGCGAATACACTTGCCATCTATTATTTCGGCCTGTCCAATAGCTCTTACCCAAACAATTCTATTCTTTGCTGTAATTATTTCTAATTCAACGTCATATGGAGATACATGAACTATTGCTTCATTAACAACTTCAGTAATGGTTTTTTTGCTATTTCCTTCTTTGAAAAAATCAATGGCTGTTGCTAAGTCAGGTTCAAAATCAGGACTAACTTCGTGTATTTCTTTGGTGACTTTACTCCAAATAATTTTATTGTTCACTAAGTCTACCTCCCAAGTACCCGTTCTAGAAATTTCATTGGTTTTTTCCAAAATCTTTTGTATTCGGTATTGTTCAGCTTCTTTTTCTTTGATAGCTGTAATATCGTTAGTGTACATGATAATGCCTCCAATTTTATTTTCGGCAGTGTGCCAAGGCTTAACTTCCCATGATAACCATTGCGTGTATCCATCGGCTCTTTTAAATGGAGCTTCACTGCTAATATTTATAGATCCTGCTAAACATTCTTGGTGTATTTTCTTCCAATCATCACCAATTTCAGGAAAGATTTCATAATGAGACTTTCCAATAATATTTTGGTTTTGAAGATTATAATCCGTTATCCAATTTTGAGAAGCAGCCAAGTAATTCATATTATCATCAAACATGGCAATTGCTCCAGGTGCCTGTTCAATAAATATTTTATTGTTTTGGTCTTTAAATTCTATTTCTGCACCTAGTGTCTTAAGTTCTTCTAAGTTTGCCTTGACTTCTTCTTCACTAGCTATTAGTAGTAGGTTTGCTTCATTTAAATCATTTCCTCTTTTAATTAATTCCTTGATAACTGGAATAACATATAATAAGAACGTACTGATTAAAATGATAACAGAAATTATGGAGAGAATCATCTCCAATATTTTTAGGTTATTAAGTTTATTTTCAGCAAGTTTTTGATAGGTATTTACCGTTTCTTCCATGGTCATAAGAAATGGTAGCTCGTTTTTTTTAATAATATTAATCGAACTATCGATTACATTCTCAGAAGGATTTTTGCTAATTTTTCTACAAGCACCTACAATGCTTTCTAATCTTGGTGAATTTATTTTTAATAAAGATTCAATCTCTGAGTTCTGATCAATTTGATTTTTTTTGACAAGAGCATTATTTGAGCTTTCCCATTGATTAACTAAAAAATTTAGCGAATCTAAATTATATTTGAGATGTGAAATTGAATGGTTATAGTTAATGAATAAAACGAGTTTCGAAATTCTTTGACTAAGCATTCTTTGCCGGCCAGATTGATTAATTATTTGAGCGCCTTCTTTTTGTAAACTTAAGCTATATTGAAGAATAGCCTGATTTGAAAAAATTAGAGCCACTACGAGTAAAAGGAAGTATAGGTATTTGTACCTGATTTTTTCTATTAGTTTATTCATAAATTATAAGAGTGGGAGGGACACTCTTCTTCAATTAATGTATAAATATAATTAAAACTAAGTTGCTTTTTAATTGAATGGGTAATTTTTTAGCAGCAAAAAAAGACTTTATAGAGCTTAAAAATAAAAAATGGCAACCCTAAGATTGCCATTTTTAAAGCATTAAAAAGATTAATCCTTCAGTGCATCCAATATCTTTAGAGCCACCTCGCTTAGTTCTTGTTGAGTTGGCTCCAGTTTATTGTTACCAAAATCCATATCTGACATTCGATCAATTGGGATTAAATGAACATGCGCATGCGGTACTTCTAACCCGATAACTGCAACACCAATTCTTGTGCAGGGGATTGCTTTCTTAATTGCTTTGGCCACAATTTTAGTAAAAATCATTAAACCGGTATAAAGCTCATCATCAACATCAAAAATATAATCTACTTCCTTTTTAGGGATTACTAAAACATGACCCATTTTTAGAGGATTAATATCTAGAAATGCTAAAAAATCGGAAGTCTCCGCAACTTTATGTGCTGGAATTTCTCCTGAAACAATCTTACTAAATAGAGTTGACATTGGATTTTTTGTTTGATGGTTAGTCTTGTGTTCTTTATTTTTGCATTTCAAAAGCTATCTGCTGATTTCGAGAACCTCAAATTCCATTTTACCTGCAGGAACCATAATTTCAATCTTATCACCAACGGATTTACCCAATAAACCTTGCGCAATTGGTGATTTTACAGATATTTTGCCTGTTTTTACGTCGGCCTCATTTTCTGCAACCAATTGGTAAGTCATTGCAGCGCCGTTTTTTATGTTTTTGATCTTAACAATTGATAAAGCTAAAACCTTAGTTAAATCTAGTTTAGATTCATCGATTAAACGAGCGCTAGCCAAGGTATTCCCTAATTGCGCAATCTTGGTTTCATGTAGTCCTTGAGCTTCTTTCGCAGCATCATATTCAGCATTTTCTGATAAATCACCTTTATCTCTTGCTTCGGCAATTGCTGCAGATATTTTTCTTCTTCCTTCGGTTTTTAAGTATTTTAATTCTTCTTTTAGTTTCTCTAAACCTTCTTTTGTAAAATAAGCTACATCTGTCATCTTCTTCCTGTTATTTTGGTTATCGACTAAAAGAGCCCGACTAACGCCAAGCTCTAAAAAACAAACAAGACTATATCTGCTTTTCGCATACATAGTCTTGCTTCTCTTGGTACGAAGATATAAAATTAGATTTTAAATTTCCAAATTTTTCAATTTCTCTGCCAGCACTTCTGATATTTTTCGATAAGAATCAAAAGTCCAACCGCCAATGTGAGGGGTTAAAATCACTTTTTCTTCATTAATTAAGTCTTGATAAAAATCTGCATCAGCTAAAGCCGGAAACTTTTCTTTTTCTAACACATCTAAGCCTGCGCCCAAAATCCTATTCTCTTTGATAGCCTTTAAAACAGATTGGGTATTGACAATCTCTCCTCTTGATGCATTGATAAAGAATATAGGTTTACGGAAATGACTTAAATATTCATCATTTACCATTTGTTTGGTTTCTCTGGTTAAAGGAATATGAAAACTCAAGATATCACTATATTTAACAATTTCCTCCATGCTGGCTTCAGTCGCAAAATCATCGGTAAAACGGGTTTTATACTTGTCATAAGCCAAAGCAGTAACTTCAAAGCCTTTTAATTTTTTTGCGAAAGCACCGCCATTATTTCCATAACCAATGATGCCAACAGTTTTACCTTTTAACTCGTAACCACGGTTTCCTTCGCGTTCCCAAATGCCATTTCTAATTTCTATATCTGCCTTTCTAAAATTATTCATCAGCGAAAGCAATAAACCCACACAGTGTTCGCCAACAGCATCAGCATTTCCTTCAGGAGCGTTTATTAAATGTATATTTTTTTCATCAGCTTCAGCCACATCAATATTATCCATTCCGGCGCCAGCTCGGGCTACAAATTTTAAGTTTGGAGCCATATCAATTACTTCTTTATCTACCCTAAATTTGGTTCTGATAGCCAAACCCACATAATCTTTCAAAATTTCTAAAACTTTTTCTTTTTTGATGAGTGGTTGATCATCCACCTCGAAACCAATTTGCTCGGCTGCAATTTTAAAAGCAGGATGCAAATCATCTATTATTAATATTTTTCCTCTACTCATGCTAATTTCAAACTGATAGATTGGGTTAACTCCACAAAATCCTGTACGCTCAAACGCTCGGCTCTCAAAGTCCAAACGTTTCCATTGTCTTGTTTATCTTTTGGGATAATGCCGGATAAGGCATTGCTCAATGTTTTTCTTCTTTGATTAAAACCTGCTTTTACCACCTGCCAAAATAATTTCTCATCACAATTCAAGCTTTTAATTTCATTTCTACTCAATCTAATTACTGCCGACAGTACTTTTGGTGGCGGGTTGAAAACACCAGCTTTTACAGTAAACAAATACTCGCATTTAAAATAAGCCTGTAGAAACACACTTAAAATGCCGTATTCTTTACTGCCAGGTTTTGCGGTGCAACGTTCAGCAACTTCTTTTTGGAACATCCCTACCACTTCAGACACTTGGTCTCGGTTATCTAGCACTTTAAATAGAATTTGAGAGCTAATATTATAAGGGAAATTACCTATGATGGCAAAAACCGATGGGAAAATTACCTTAAAGTTGAGTTGAAGAAAATCAGCATTCAACAATTTATCACCTAATTGAGGATATTTTTTTTCTAGGTACTCAAAAGACTCTTTATCAATATCAATCAGGTAAGTTTCAAACTCTTTTTTTTGCAATAAAAAGTCTGATAAAACACCCATTCCTGGTCCAACTTCTAAAACCTGCTGATATTTATCATGGTGTATCAGGCTGTTTACAATCTTTTCAGCAATGTTTTTATCGGTTAAAAAATGTTGTCCAAGATGCTTTTTAGCTTTTACTACGCTCATTTCTGTGTAAAGATGAGGTACAAATTACGGAATTTGTAATCTTTAAAATTAACATTCATTGCAAAATCTTTATTTTGCAGAAATTTTGAAAATCATACAGGTATGAGCGAATTGTTAAAAGTTGGAATTTCTATTGGTGATGTAAACGGAATTGGTTTGGAAGTAATTATGAAAACTTTGTCCGAATCAGAAGTTTATAAATACTGTACGCCAATAGTTTATGGGCATACTAAAGTGGCTTCGTTTCATCGTAAAATAGTTGGAATTCATGAGTTTATCTTTCAGGTCATTCAAGATGCTCATCAAGCGCATGCTGGTAAACCCAATATGATTAATTGTTGGGAAGAGGATGTGAAAATTGAATTGGGTGTTTCAAATGAAATTGGAGGGAAATATGCTTTTTTATCCTTACAAAGAGCAACAGAAGATTTAGTTTCGGGCAAAATTGATGCGTTAGTTACAGCGCCTATTAACAAACACAACATTCAAAACGAAGTTTTTAAGTATGCAGGTCATACTGAGTATGTGCAAGCTATGTCAGGCGCAACTGATTCATTAATGTTATTAATGAGCAATGAGTTGAAAGTAGGTGTTGTAACTGGGCATATTCCAGTAAAAGAAATTGCTGAAAATATTACGCATGATGCCATTCTTTCTAAATTAAGAATGATGCATCAATCCTTAAAAAGTGATTTTTGGATCGAGAAACCTAGAATAGCTGTATTGGGCTTAAATCCGCATGCTGGCGATAGTGGTTTATTAGGTTTAGAAGAATTAGAGATAATTATTCCAGCGATAGAAATGGCTACGAAAGAGGGGATTTTTGCTTATGGTCCTTACCCAGCGGATGGCTTTTTCGGAAATCAAGGTTATACCAAATTTGATGCGGTTTTAGCAATGTATCACGATCAAGGATTGATTCCATTTAAATCTCTTTCTTTTCATCATGGAGTTAATTTTACAGCTGGCTTATCAGTCGTAAGAACATCTCCAGATCACGGTACGGGATATGATATTGCTGGAAAAAATATGGCTTCGCCAACATCTTTTAGAGATGCACTTTACGAGGCAACACACATTGTAAAAAACAGAAGAGAGCAGAAGGAGTTAGTGGATAATACTTTACCATTCACTAAAATGAGTAGAGACAGAGATTAGGATGAGGAATCAATCAAAAAATGATAATTCAAAAAATCTTTTCCAACTCCATATATTTTTCATAATTTTGCAGGCTTAATTGTCGAACTTTGAAATCGTTAAAGCAATATTCAATTCCCTTCACTGGGTTAAAGATAGGGCAGCATCAATTTAGTTTTGAAGCTGACGGGACCTTCTTCGATAATTTTGAGTATTCTTTGGTAAAGAATGGTATATTGAAAATTGACCTTGTTTTAGATAAGCAAGAAACCTTAATGGTTCTTAACTTTCACATAAAGGGCAATATTCAACTAAGTTGCGATCGTTGTTTGGCTGATTTTCCACATCAGATAGACACACAAGATAAATTGATTGCTAAATTTTCTGAAAGTGAAGATTTAGAAGAAAGCGAAGAAGTAATGGTGTTGAGTAAGAATGATGTAGAGGTTGATACTTCGGGGTTTATTTATGAAATGATTAACCTGGCAGCTCCATATATTAATTTATGTGAGAATCCAGGAGAAACAACTTCTTGTGATAAAGAAATGCTTTTAAAACTAAAGGAGTTTTCTTTAGACAATGAAGAAGAAAATAATGAAAGTAATGACCCTCGTTGGGACGCATTAAAGAGTATAAAGAAAAATTAAAAATAGGAAAAAATGGCACATCCAAAACGAAAAATTTCTAAATCTAGAAGAGATAAAAGAAGAACTCACTATAAAGCTGAAGCTCCATCACTATGGATTGATAAGGAAACTGGTGCAGTTCACTTACCACACAGAGCGTATAATGTTGATGGAAACCTTTATTTTAAAGGAAAATTATTAATAGAGAATACCTCTATTGCTTAAAGAAATAAAAAATGAAAAAAACCCTTGTACAGGACATTCAATTAAAAAATGAATAAATGTGCAAGGGTTCTTTATTGTCTTATAAATCAAAGTGTTGTATCTTTTGATTTAATTCTCATCAAAAGCGAATCCATAACTAAATGAAAATTGGCTTAGATATCATGGGTGGAGATTATGCTCCAAATGCAACTGTTTTAGGAGCAATAGCAGCGTATCCACACCTTAAAGAAAATCAGCATTTGGTGTTATTTGGCAATAAAGATCAAATTACTCCTATATTAAAAGAACAAAATTTTAATCCTGATCTTTTCGAATATGTTGATACAACAGAAGTGATCGGGATGGGCGAGCATCCAACAAAAGCCATTGTTCAAAAACCAAACTCAAGCATTGCAGTAGGGTTTCAATATCTAAAAGAAGAGAAAATCAATTCATTTGCATCAGCTGGAAATACTGGTGCAATGTTAGTGGGTTCTTTATTTAGTGTAAAGGCAATTTCAGGCGTAACTCGTCCAGCTATTTCTGCGATCATTCCAAAATCAAAAGGTGGTTTTTCAATTTTGTTAGATGCAGGAGCTAATGCAGACTGTAAGCCTGAAAATTTGGTGCAGTTTAGCATCATGGGAAGTTTGTATGCAAAATATGTTTATCAAGTGGAGCATCCAAAAGTGGGCATGATGAATATTGGAGAGGAAGAAGAAAAAGGAAATCTTTTAACGCAGGCCAGTTATCCTTTATTGAAGGAAAATAGTAATATTAACTTTATCGGGAATATTGAGGGAAGAGATTTATTTAATGAAAAAGCAGATGTGATTGTTTGTGACGGTTTTACTGGAAATGTAATACTCAAATTAGCCGAATCATTTTATGTTTTAACATTAAAGAAAGGGATGGAAGATGAGTTTTTTGACCGATTTAATTACGAGCAATACGGTGGAAGTCCAATTTTAGGAGTAAATGCTCCCGTAATTATAGGACATGGCATATCCAGTCCAGAAGCCATTAAGAATATGATGCTATTGTCTAGAGACATGGTAGAAACCAAGATAGTTGAAAAGTTTAAAACAGCTTTCAATTCATAACAAGTCGAAATTATGAGTAAAATTCATGCTGCTATAACAGCTGTAAATGGTTATGTTCCTGATTATATTTTAACCAATCAGGAGTTAGAAACCATGGTTGACACAAACGACGAATGGATTACCTCCCGAACAGGAATTAAGGAAAGAAGAATTTTAAAAGGAGAAGGATTAGGAGTAACGGATTTAGCAGTTCCTGCTGTTGAAGGATTGTTAAAGAAAAGAGGAATTGGAGCGGAAGAAATTGATTTGATTATCTTTTGTACCATTACTCCAGATATGCCTTTTCCAGCATCAGCAAATATATTAGCAGATAAGATTGGTGCAAAAAACGCGTGGGGATACGATTTAGTAGCCGCGTGTTCAGGTTTTATTTTTGGTTTGGCAACTGGCGCTCAATTTATAGAGTCTGGTAAGCATAAAAAAGTATTGGTAGTTGCTGGAGATAAAATGTCATCAATTATCAATTACGAAGACAGAGTAACTTGTATCATATTTGGTGATGGTTGTGGGGCTGCACTTTTAGAACCTAATGTTGACGGATATGGAATTATTGATTCTATATTAAAAAGCGATGGTTCTGGCAAAGTTTTTTTACATCAAAAGGCTGGAGGGTCTATGCGTCCAGCATCTCACGCAACAGTTGATGCCAATGAACATGCAGTTTTTCAGGAAGGACAAGCTGTTTTTAAGTTTGCAGTAACTAATATGGCGGATGTTGCAGCCGAAATAATGGAAAAAAATGATCTTACAGCAGAAGATGTAGACTGGCTAGTCCCTCACCAAGCTAACAAAAGGATTATTGATGCTACAGCGAACAGAATGGGTGTTGGATCAGATAAAGTGATGATCAACATTGAAAAATATGGAAATACGACAAACGGAACGATTCCATTATTGCTTTGGGAATGGGAAAATAAACTTAAAAAAGGAGATAATTTAGTTTTAGCTGCTTTTGGAGGTGGATTTACATGGGGTTCCATTTACCTTAAATGGGCATATTAGCAGATTTGTATTTGCAGATAATTGCTATATTAGTTATCTAAATTAATCACACACTTAAAAACCTATATCAATGGGAATGGATATTAAACAAATTCAAGATCTGATTAAATTTGTATCAAAATCAGGCGTGAACGAAGTATCAATTGAAGAACAAGACTTTAAAATCACAATAAAAACAAACCCAGAGCCAACTTACGTGACGGCTACGGTTCCTACTCAAGTGCAATCAGTTCCAGCGCCAGCACCAGTTGCCGCTGCTCCTGCTGCAGCAGCTCCAATAGCCAGCTCGCCAGCTCCAGATGATTCCAAATACATTACGATAAAGTCTCCAATGATTGGGACTTTCTATCGTTCATCAACACCAGATAAGCCAAGTTTTGTAAATGTTGGTGATGAGATTGCTGAGGGTCAGGTTTTGTGTATCATTGAAGCCATGAAGCTGTTTAATGAAATTGAATCTGAGGTTTCTGGTAAAATTGTAAAGGTTTTAACAGACAATTCTCAGCCAGTAGAATATGATCAGCCTTTATTTTTGGTTGAACCTGCATAGTCAATTTGTCAATAAGAAGATGAATCAATTTGTTGATCAAATTGAAAAATGATCAAATTATCAAATCGTCAAATTGTATAGAAAATGTTCAAGAAAATATTAATTGCAAATAGAGGAGAGATTGCCTTACGGATTATCCGTACTTGTAAAGAGATGGGGATTAAAACGGTTGCAGTTTACTCAACAGCTGATAGAGAAAGTTTACATGTTCGATTTGCTGATGAGGCGGTATGCATAGGCCCTCCACCAAGTAAGGATTCTTATTTAAACATCCCAAATATTATTTCGGCTGCCGAATTAACGAATGCGGATGCCATTCACCCTGGTTATGGATTCTTGTCAGAGAATGCAAAATTCTCAGCGATTTGTGAGGAGTATGGAATTAAGTTTATAGGTGCTACAGCGGACCAAATAAACAGTATGGGCGATAAAGCATCTGCCAAAGATACTATGAAAGCAGCTGGAGTACCCACAATTCCAGGTTCAGAGGGTTTATTAAAAGATGTTAAGCAAGGGATTGAAATTGCTAATAAAATTGGCTATCCGGTAATATTAAAAGCAACAGCCGGTGGTGGTGGTAGAGGAATGCGCCAAGTTTGGAAAGATGGAGATTTTGAAGATGCCTGGAATTCAGCTCGACAAGAATCTGCAGCAGCATTCGGAAATGATGGAATGTATTTAGAAAAATACATTGAGGACCCTCGTCACATCGAAATTCAAGTTATTGGAGATCAGTTTGGAAAAGTTTGTCACCTTTCTGAAAGAGATTGTTCAATTCAACGTCGTCACCAAAAATTAGTAGAAGAAGCACCCTCACCTTTTATGACTCCAGATTTAAGAGAAAGAATGGGCGCTGCAGCAATTAAAGGTGCTACTGCAGTAAAATATGAAGGTGCCGGAACCGTAGAATTTTTGGTTGATAAACATCGAAACTTCTATTTTATGGAAATGAATACGCGTATCCAAGTAGAACATCCTGTAACAGAAGAAGTAATTAACTTTGATTTGATCAAAGAGCAAATCAAAGTGGCATCTGGAATTCCAATATCAGGAAAATCATATACACCAGAAATGCATGCGATAGAATGCCGCATCAACGCAGAAGATCCATACAACAACTTCAGACCATCACCCGGAAAAATTACTCATTTTCATTCGCCAGGGGGTCATGGAGTTAGAGTAGATACGCATGTTTATGCGGGATATAATATTCCACCAAATTATGATTCGATGATTGCGAAACTAATTTGCGTGGCTCAAACACGCGATGAGGCATTATGTACTATGGAAAGAGCATTAAGCGAATTTGTAATTGAAGGAATTAAAACTACAATTCCTTTTCATCTGAAATTATTACAGGATCCAAACTTTAGAGCGGGTAACTTTACCACTAAATTTATGGAATCATTTGAAATCGGTTCTGAAGAATAAATAAATGTGATGATCAACAAAAATACCATTTTGATAAATTCAAAATGGTATTTTTGTATCAATATAATTAAGGATGAGCAAATCAAGAAAAACAGATTTAGTTGAGTCGGTAAAGAATAAAGGTAAAAGTATAGAGGCTGAGATGTCTTTTTTCGATCACCTAGCCGCATTAAGAATTCATCTTGTTAGGGCATCCATTGCGGTGGTTGTGTTTACAATTATTTGTTTTTATTACTACGATTTTCTATTTGATACCATTATTATGGGGCCTCATAAGCCCACTTTCTGGACTTATCGAAAGATGTGCGAAATAGGAGCTTATTTTAACATGGGTCCAGGATTTTGCATCACCAATATTCCAGGAAAAATTATCAATACCGAAATGGCAGGGCAATTTACATTGCAAATCAATTCTGCTTTGATGACTGGTGTTATTCTCGGATTCCCCTATTTACTATGGGAAGTTTGGCTTTTTGTAAAACCCGCTTTAAAGGATAATGAACGTAAATCAGCTACCGGATTTGTTTTTTATGCTAGTATGCTTTTTATCATTGGCTTGCTTTTCGGTTATTTTATTGTGGCCCCACTTTCTGTAAATTTCTTATCTAACTACTCAATCAGTCCTGATATCGAAAATACAATAACGATCGATTCATATTTCTCTTCAGTAGCTACTTTAACGCTTTGTACTGGCGCCGTATTCGAACTACCGATCGTTATTTATATTCTTTCTCGTTTAGGAATCATGACGCCTAAATTTATGAAAGAGAAACGGAGATATGCAGTTATCATTATTTTAGTAATTGCAGCAATTGTTACGCCCACTCCAGATATTCCAACCATGCTAACTGTTAGTTTTCCCTTATTTTTATTGTACGAGGTAAGTATCGCTGTTTCAGCAAGGGTTCAAAAAAAGAAGTTAAAAGCCGAGAAAGCGTTTTTTAATAATTAAGGGGATTCAATTGAAAAGAGCTTTCCCCTGATAGCCATCGGGGATGGGCTTGAAGTTTATGCCGCTAAAGAATTAGCTTAAAAGCCAATATTTTCTAATATTCCTCAAGTAAAAAACCTAAGTTTAATTATTTTAGTTTTTCATTATTTTGATGCCTAGTGGCATCACGAATACTTTTTTTCTCGAGGTTTTTTTCAAGCGCATCTGTTAAATTAATTCCTGTTTGGTTGGCTAAGCAGATTAAAACAAAGAGTACATCAGCCATTTCATCTGCCAAATTGACGTCCTGATCTGATTTTTTAAAGGATTGCTCACCGTATTTACGAGCCATAATTCGGGCAACTTCACCAACTTCTTCCATTAGAATGGCAGTATTGGTGAGCTCGTTAAAATAACGGACTCCAGTAGTTTTTATCCATTCATCTACAATTTTCTGAGCCTCTGAAATTGTAATTTGCTTATCTTCCATTGTCTTGAATATTTGGTCTTTATCCTTACTCTTTATTCTTAGTGTCTATCCCAATCGTAACCGGTCCATCATTCACTAAACTCACTTTCATATTAGCACCAAAAACCCCAGTTTCAGTTTTTTTTCTAGTCAATTTCTCAAGCTCTAAAATCATTTTATCGTAAAGAGGAATCGCTTTTTCAGGTCTAGCGGCTTTAATAAAGGACGGTCGGTTTCCTTTTTTAGTTTGTGCAAATAAAGTGAATTGAGATATCAATAAGACACGACCATCAATGTCTGCTAATGACTTGTTCATTAAATCATTTTCATCACTAAAAACTCGCATGTTAGCAATTTTCTGTGCTAGCCATACCAAATCTTCTTCCGTATCGGCATCTTCAATTCCTAGTAATACTAAAAACCCCTGCTCAATTGAACCGGTAATTTCTCCATTTACTTTACAGGACGCTTCAGAAACTCTTTGTAGTACTGCTCTCATTTTAGTTTGTTAGGATTATAGTGGGATTAAAAATTATATTTATTTTGTCTTTTCTCTTGGTTCTTGAGTCTTCTCATGCCCTTGTATCATTCCCGAAATAAATACTTTGATAGCTATCGTAACGGGTAGGCTCTATTTCTCCTTCTTCTAAGCCTTTCAATACCGCACAACCAGGCTCGTTGACGTGAACGCAATTGTTAAATCGACATTGATTCATTAGCGCCCTCATCTCTGGGAAGAAATGTCCCAGCTCATGTTTTTCTATGTCTGCAATACCCATTTCTCGAATTCCAGGAGTATCAATTAATTTTCCGCCAAAAGGCAGTTCAAATAATTCGGCGAAAGTGGTGGTATGTTTTCCCATGTCGCTCCAATTAGAGATTTTGCCGGTTCTTAATTCTTTTCCGGGAATTAATCTGTTGATGAGACTGGATTTGCCTACTCCAGAATGGCCAGAGAACAAAGTGGTTTTATCTTTTAATTCTGACTCTAAATCTTCAATATTAAGACCTTTTATTGCGGAAACAGCATAACATGGGTAGCCAATACTTTCGTATAAATCCATCCAGTTGGCTAAAATCTCCAAACCTTCTTCATTGAATAAATCCAACTTATTGAACACTAAAATAGCGGGAATACCATAAGCTTCTGCGGTAACTAGAAATCGGTCTATGAAACCCAATGAAGTACGTGGGGAAGCTAAAGTAACCACTAAACAAGCTAAATCTAAATTGGCGCCAATAATTTGAACTTGTTTAGAAAGATTGATGGACTTACGGATGATGTAGTTTCTACGATCATGTACTTTAGAAATCACAGCAGTATCTTGGTCGGGTTCTAGTTCAAAATCAACTCGGTCGCCTACGGCGACAGGGTTTGTACTCACCAAGCCCTTCATCCGGAGTTTACCTTTTATTCTGCACTCGTAATATTTTTCGGTGTCGCCTAAAACGGTGTACCAACTGCCTGTAGATTTAATAACTAGTCCCTGCATCTTTGCTGTAAAGATAATTATTATGGTGGTTCCCTCTATAAAAGCAATAAAATTGATGTGTTTTCATGCTGATATTGTTGGCTCAAGGATAGAAATGTGTAATGGCTGGCGGATAATGGCTGAAGACGTATCAATGTATAGCCCGGAAAAGCTCTGAAAAATAATTGTATCAAAAAATTTGCATTTAAAAATGTAAAGCTTAGTTTTGGTGTATCAATTACACAAAGACATGATTTTTACAACAACATATACTACAACAAGCACTACGCATTTGCGTAGCGGAAGGTAGTTATGTTTGAAATTCACATATGCAAGCGCCTTCCGATAAACGGAAGGCGCTTTTTTTATATATAGTAAAAAAATGAAAATCTTAAAATTCGGTGGAACATCCGTAGGTTCCGTAGAAGCACTAAAAGCCCTGATGGGCGTAATTAAAAGAGAATTAGATCAGAAAGAGCCTGTTATTATAGTAGTTTCGGCAATGGCCGGTGTAACCAACCAGTTGCTGAAAATGGCTGAAGATGCTGTTGAAGGTAGCGATTATATGCCTAGCTTAACAGATTTAGAGAAAAGACACTTCGTTGTTGTGAAGGAGTTGGTTCCGTTGCAACAGCAAAATCAGGTGTTAACAAAGCTGAAGTTATATTTTCAAGAACTGGAAGATATTTTGCAGGGAATCACTGCTTTGCAGGAGTTAAGTGCTAAAACCAAAGACGTAGTTTTGAGCTTCGGAGAGAAGAGTTCAGCATTTATGATTAGCCGGATTTTGAGAACTATACATTTACAAACCGAATTTTTAGATACTACTTCAGTGATTAAAACTGACAGTAGCTTTGGGCATGCTAAAGTGGATATTGGACAGACAAATCTATTGGTACAAGATTTTTTTGCTCATAATAGTGAAAATTTAGTAGTAGCTACCGGCTTTATTGCTAGTAATGCCGAAAGTAAAATTACCACCTTGGGCAGAGGAGGAAGCGATTATACCGCGGCAATTTTTGGTGCAGCTTTGAATGTGAGTCAGATTGAAATATGGACTGATGTAAACGGTATGATGACTGCCGATCCACGCCGGGTGAAAAAAGCTTTCTCTATGGAGGAGCTTTCTTACACTGAAGCTATGGAACTTTCTTTTTTTGGGGCAAAAGTGATTTACCCACCAACAATGATTCCGGCTTTTTTAAAGAAAATTCCTATTGTCATTAAAAATACTTTTGATCCCGAGTTTGCCGGGACTTTCATTAAACATGATTTAAAACCTTCCAACACCATCATCCGCGGGATTTCCTCGGTTGATCGTATCAGCATCATCAATATTGAAGGTAGTGGAATGGTGGGCAAAGCGGGTTTTAGCGGACGTTTGTTCTCTCTACTTTCCCGTGAGCAGGTAAATGTGATATTAATCACGCAATCCTCGTCAGAACATTCCATCACTTTTGCCGTAAATCCGGATGAAGTTTTGAAAGCTAAGATTTTGATTGAGCAGGAGTTTGAATTGGAGTTGCATGCCGGAAAATTGGAACCTGTGAAGATTGAAACCAACCTTTCTATCCTGGCCATTGTAGGTGAAAATATGAAGAAAACTCCGGGAATTTCCGGTAAGCTTTTCAATGCTTTGGGAAGAAATGGAGTGAATGTGGTGGCCATTGCACAAGGTTCTTCTGAGTATAATATTTCGGTTATTATTTACAACGAAGACTTATCCAAAGCTTTAAATGCCGTTCATGATGCGTTCTTCGCCGAACTGCAGAAGACATTAAATGTATTTGTTGTTGGGGTTGGAAATATTGGTACAGAGTTATTATCTCAGATTAAAGGACACAAGGAATTTTTAGCGAAGAATAACCTCATCAATATTAAAATATTAGGCTTAACCAATACTAAAAAGATGTTGATAGATGTTGATGGAATAGATTTAGGAAATTGGAAAGAGCTATTGAATGCTTCTGAAGAGGAAGCAAATCTGGAGGAATTTATACAGCAAATGAAAAAGCTGAATTTACCTAATTGTGTATTTATTGATAACACTGCCAGCCCTTATCCATCTCAGTTTTATAAAGAAGCATTTGAGGCAAATATCTCTGTGGTGACTTGTAATAAAATTGCCAATTCTGGGGAATATGCTCAATTTGCTGAGTTAAAAAATACAGCTCAAAAGCATGGAGTTGATTTCTATTATGAAACCAATGTGGGAGCAGGTTTACCTATCATTAAAACGTTGAACGATCTAATCGTGAGTGGTGATAAGATTTCAAAAATTGAAGCCATTCTTTCTGGAACCATTTCCTTCATCTTTAATAATTTTAAAGGAGACGCCAATTTTCATGATGTGGTGAAGCTGGCTCAGGAAAAAGGATTTACCGAGCCTGACCCAAGAGATGATTTAGGGGGTGTGGATTTTATGCGTAAGATGTTGATTTTAGCAAGAAATACAGGGATCGAAATGGAAGCCAATGATGTGAAACTAGGAGAAATTATTCCAGAAAGTTGTGCTAAAGCTCCAAGTGTTGCAGATTTTTATCAGGAGCTGAAAAGCTCAAATGACTATTTTGAGCAAGTGAAAAAGGATGCAGAGAAAGCTGGAAAAGTGCTCCGCTACATCGGAAAATTGGAGAATGGAAAAGTAGAAATAAGTATGCAAGCCGTAGGTGCAGATCATCCTTTTTATGCTTTATCCGGAAGTGATAATATCATTGCATTCACCACCGATAGGTATAATGAAACCCAAATGGTGGTTAAAGGTCCGGGAGCAGGAGCAGCAGTAACTGCAGCGGGTGTATTTGCTGATTTAGTTAAAGTAGGAGCAAGTAAAGCTTAAAGCCTAAGGCAGAAAGCGAAAAGCAATAAAATTAAAATGGAATCAATAAAAGTTTTTGCACCTGCAACTGTAGCCAATGTAGTCTGTGGGTTTGATATTTTAGGTTTTGCAGTGAACGAGCCGGGTGACGAGCTCATCATGGAAATGACAAGCAAACCCGGCGTAAATATCATATCCATTGAAGGAGACGAAGGAAAATTACCTTTAGATCCCTCAAAAAATACGGTAAGCGCAAGTGTCATCAGTTTGCTGAAAAAACTGGAAAGAGAAGATGTTGGTTTAAATATCAAGCTGAAGAAGAAGATGCCAATGGGCAGTGGTTTAGGTTCAAGTTCCGCAAGTGCGGTAGCGGGTTTGTTTGCTGCCAATGAATTGTTGGGAAAACCGCTTTCTAAAATGGAGTTATTGCCTTTTGCTATGGAAGGCGAAGCTTTAGCTTGTGGCCATGGCCATGCGGATAATGTTGCGCCAGCTTTGTTTGGTGGCTTCACTTTAATTAAAAGTTACGAGCCCCTAGAAGTGATAGCACTGCCAGTTCCTAAATTATATTGCGCTTTGTTGTATCCGCATGTGGACGTTCCGACCAGAGATGCTAGACAAATTATCCGATCTAAAGTGTTATTGAAAGATGCCGTAATTCAATGGGGAAATATTGCAGGTTTAATCAGCTCACTTTACACTCAGGATTACGAACTATTGGGAAGATGTATGAAGGATGTGATCATCGAACCAATTCGTTCTATTTTGATTCCGGAATTCGATAGAATGAAAGAAATGGCGATGGGAAATGGTGCTTTAGGTTTCGGGATTTCTGGTTCTGGCCCAACGGTTTTCTCCTTATTCAGATCTCCAGAGGAGGCCCAAAAATCTTTACAGGAGATGAAAAAGATGCTGGCAACATTAGGCATAGAAAGCAATATTTATTTATCAGAAATTAACGAAAAAGGACCGGTGGTTTGTTAGTTGTATGGTTGGTTAGTTTGTTAGACTTGTGTAATGGAAACAAACGAAATAATTAAATATCCAACTAACTATCTACTAATAACCCAGCAAACTAATCACCTAACCAACTAATAACATGGGTTATCAAAAATATACAGAGTTGGATGTTTGGAAGCAAGCAAGAGAATTGGCTTCTTTTATTTATGAGCTTACCGCTAGTTTTCCAAAAGCAGAACAATTTGGTTTAATCTCTCAGATGAGGAGGTCCGTCGTTTCTATTCCTTCGAATATTGCCGAAGGATGTGGAAGACAACATCTAAAAGAAACTATTCAATTTCTAAATATCGGAAGAGGCTCACTTTATGAACTGGAAACTCAAATATTCATTTCTAAGGATCTGAATTTTATTGATGACAATCAATTAGAAATTTGTATTCAAAAAGTTGAAAGTGTTGGAAAACTAATCAACGGATTTATCAGATACCAAAATTCTAAATCAAGTAAGTCCTAACCAACCAACCAACCAAAAACCAACCACGTAAACAATGAAATTATACTCCACCAAAAACCACCACTTGTCAGTTGATTTTGAAACGGCAGTTTTCAATAGCCTTCCGGCTGATAAAGGTTTATACATGCCTACTGTTTTGCCTCAGATTGATGAGGAAGTGATGGCGAATTGGGATAAGAAATCCTTACCTGAGATTGCTTTTGAAACGGCTTATGCTTTATTGAAAGATGATATTTCTGCGGAGGATTTGAAAGCAATCATTGATGATGCTGCAAACTTTGATGCTCCTTTACATCAATTGGAAAAAGATGTTTTTGTGTTGGAATTGTTCCACGGACCGTCTTTGGCTTTTAAAGATTTTGGTGGGCGATTCATGAGTCGTATCATGGCGCATTTCTTGAAAAAGGAACAAAAGGAGATTCAAATTTTGGTGGCGACTTCTGGCGATACAGGAGGTGCCGTTGCTCTTGGATTTTTGAATGTTCCGGGAATTAAAGTGACTATTTTATATCCGAAAGGAAAGGTAAGTCCCATACAGGAATTACAATTGACAACCAACGGGAATAATATCCAAGCCATTGCCATTGATGGAACTTTTGATGATTGCCAAGCTTTAGTGAAGAAAGCTTTTCATGATGAGGAATTGAATGAGAAGCTGAATTTGACTTCTGCAAATTCAATCAACATCAGTAGGCTGATTCCGCAGATGTTTTATTATGCCAACACCTACGCAAAGCTTAAAGACCAATTTGATAATTTGATTTTCGTGACTCCAAGTGGCAACTTTGGGAATATTGCAGCTGGCATGATGGCTTGGAAAATGGGCTTGCCCGTTTCAAGATTCATAGCAGCCACCAACAGTAATGATATTGTTCCGGAATTTTTAGAGACCGGAATTTACAAGGCCCGTCCATCTGTACAAACTTTAGCCAATGCCATGGACGTGGGTGATCCAAGTAATTTTGTTCGTATTTTGGATATGTTTGATAATAATTTGGAGCAATTAAAGGAAATGTTGACCTCTTATTCTTACAATGATGAAGAGATCAAGTCTGCCATAGATTATGTTTATAAAGAAAAGTCTTATGTGGTTTGCCCTCATACAGCAACTGGATTTTTAGCAGTAACTTCTGATAAAATTGCTCAAAAACAGCAAGAAAAAACTGCTTATGTAGTTTTAGCTACAGCGCATCCATGTAAATTCCCTGATGTTTTTAAAGAAATGGGAATTATGATTGAAGAGCCAGAGCAGGTGAAGGATTTGTATGTGAAGGAGAAAATTTGTCTAGAGATGAGGAATAGTTTTGATGAATTTAAGGGGCATTTGGTGAGTTAATTTACAGATCTAATAATAACTTGATAGCATCTTTTATATTTTTTTGAACTTGAGGAGAGGAAATTATCCCTAATTTCTTAATCAGTTTTTTATTGTCAATAGCTCTGATTTGATCAATGAGTATTGCTGAATCTTTTTCCAATCCATTTTCTGAATCGGGTAACAAATTGATGCGCAAAATTTTCGCTTTATCAAAAATCACAGAGGTAAAAGGTAGTATTGCCGTGGATGGATGAGCAACTTTATTGAGATGATTGGTTTGAACGATGAGTACCGGTCTGATTTTACTTGGAACAGTTCCTCCGGCTGGATTAAGATCGCAAAGCCATATGTCAAATTGCCTAATCATCATCTAATCCAGCAGATAATGTACTGTCATATTCTGAGTTGATCTTCATAGAATCCTCTCTGACCATCCAAGATTCTTCTGCCAGTTGCCTACCTAATTTTATTTCTTTTATTCTTTTTTGATAGGTAATTATCGCTTTCTTTATAAAAGCAGTTTTTGAGATGTTAGCTTCCTTTACCGATTCTTCCAGTTGTTCAAAAAGCTCATCATCAATTTTCAACAATATACTCTTCATGATATCTAAAAATTATATACAAAAGTATATAATTTTTAGATAGATGAAAGAAGTTAAATAAACCCAGTTGAAGCGGCAGCTCCCGATTTTTCATCGGGACTATAGCGTATCCCGATAGCTAACGGGACGGGACTATCTGAAGCTATGGATAGCGGCTTTGCTTTTCTAAAAAATTGCTTTAGCAATGTCGTAAGTTTGCTCAGGCTTACCCATGGTGTAAAAATGTAATACGGGCACACCAAAATCAATGAGCTCTTTGCATTGCTGTATCATAAATTCGGTACCAACCTTTTTCACATCTTTGATATTTTTGCAATCTTGTATAGCCTCGCTTAAATCCTCAGGTAAATCGATATGGAAAATTTTAGGTAAGGCTATTAATTGTCCTAAAGCACTAATTGGCTTTAACCCAGGAATAATAGGAACGTTGATATCATTTTCACGACATTTCTTCACAAAATCAAAGTATTTTTGGTTATCAAAAAACATCTGGGTGACGATGAATTCCGCTCCCATATCTACTTTTTGTTTCAAGTATTTGAAATCGGTTTTCAGATTTGGGGCTTCAAAATGTTTCTCAGGGTAACCTGCCACACCGATACAAAAATTACTGGTATCATCGCTCTTCACGTCTTCATGCAGATATTTACCTTCATTATGGTCTTTTACATGCTGCAATAATTCCGTAGCATAACAATGTCCCCCTGGAGTTGGAATAAAGGAAGAATCAGCATGACGGGCATCGCCACGTAAAACCAATACATTATCAATACCTAAAAACTGCATATCGATCAATGCGTTTTCAGTCTCTTCTTTGGTGAATCCGCCACAAATTAAATGTGGCACCGCATCTACTTTGTACTTATTCATGATGGCCGCACAAATGGCTACAGTTCCAGGTCTTTTACGATAGGAAACTTTCTCCAACAATCCATTTGCCTGTTGTTTGTATATATAATCTTCACGATGGTAGGTCACATCAATAAACGGCGGATTGAACTCCATCAACGGGTCAATGGCATCATAAATCCATTGAATACTTTGCCCTTTAACAGGAGGTAAGAGCTCGAACGAGAAAAGTGTTTTTCCGTTGGCGTTTTTTATGTGATCGGTAATTTTCATTTTTGTTCAGTATTGCGTAGTGAGTATTGGGTATAGAGCTCCTTTGCAAATTCTCAGTACGCAATACTCATATCTCAAATCTAATTAATAACCTAAATTCGGACTCAACCACCTTTCAGCAGTTTCTAAATCCATTCCTTTTCTTTTGGCGTAATCAGCCACTTGGTCTTTATCAATTTTTCCTAACCCAAAGTATCTAGCCTCAGGATGTGCAAAATAGAAACCACTTACAGCTGCTGTTGGGTACATCGCGAAACTTTCCGTCAGCTTTAAGCCGATTTGAGTTTCTGCATCCAATAATTCCCAAAGCGTTCCTTTTTCGGTATGATCCGGACAAGCAGGATAACCTGGAGCCGGACGAATTCCCTGATATTTCTCTTTGATTAAAGACTCACTATCCAAATTTTCGTCTTTTGCGTAACCCCAATATTCTTTACGAACCAATTCATGTAATTTCTCCGCAAAAGCTTCCGCTAATCTGTCTGCCAATGCTTTAGCCATGATGCTGTTATAATCATCATAATCTGCTTCAAACTGAGCCACCAACTCATCGCAACCATGACCTGTTGTTACTGCAAATCCACCAAAATAATCCTGAATTCCAGTTTCTTTTGGAGCGATAAAATCTGACAATGCATAATAAGGTTCGTCTTTGGCTTTTTCGGCTTGTTGACGGAGGGTGTGGATGGTGGCCTCACCCTGGCCCTCTCCGAGGGAGAGGGAGATGTCATCCCCAACTGAATTTGCAGGCCAGAAACCAAATACTGCTTTGGCGGTAAAGAGTTTTTCTTCAACAATTCGTTTCAATAATTCCTGTGCATCATCGTAAAGCTTTTTAGCTTCGTCACCCACAAATTTATCTTCAAATATTTTTGGATAAGAGCCACGCAATTCCCAAGTATGGAAAAAAGGCGTCCAATCGATATAAGGAACCAATTCCTCTAAAGGATAGTTGTCAATCACTTTAGTCCCGGTGAACGTTGGTGCTTTTGGAATGGAACCGTTTAAATTGATTTGATATTGATGTTGACGAGCGTTATCAATTTTCAAAAATACCTTATCAATTTTCTTTTTATTGTAGTTATCACGAGTTTGTTCGTAATCAGCTTTTAGAGTTTTGGTGTAGGTTTCCTTACTCTCTTTATTTAACAAATTACTGCAAACCCCCACACTTCTAGAAGCATCCAAAACATGAACCACCGCTCCTTTATAATGAGAATCAACTTTTACAGCGGTATGAATTCTGGAAGTAGTTGCACCACCAATTAATAATGGAATATCAAAACCTTCACGCTCCATTTCTTTAGCGAAATGCACCATTTCATCCAAAGAGGGGGTAATCAATCCGCTTAAACCGATGATATCTACCTGATGTTTTTTGGCTTCCTCTAGGATTCTATTTGCTGGAACCATCACGCCCAAATCTACTACCTCAAAATTATTACAGGCTAAAACAACACCCACAATGTTTTTTCCGATATCATGAACGTCCCCTTTTACAGTGGCCATTAATATCTTTCCGGCACTGCTACTTGTACCCACCACTTTTTGAGCTTCAATATAAGGCATCAAAATAGCCACGGCTTTTTTCATTACCCTTGCAGATTTTACTACCTGAGGCAAGAACATCTTTCCGGCACCGAATAAATCACCCACAATGTTCATCCCGTCCATCAATGGACCTTCAATCACTTCAATAGGTTTAGGATATTGCAAACGGGCTTCTTCCACATCCACATCCAAATAATCAATAATGCCCTTTACTAAGGCATGAGAAAGACGTTCCTGAACCGGTGCATTTCTCCATTCCTCGTTTTTAACAACAACTTTTCCTTTGGTATTTACGGTTTCTGCATAATCCACCAATATTTCGGTAGCATCTGGTCGGCGGTTTAGCAAAACATCTTCTACTTTCTCCAGAAGCTCTTTTGGGATTTCCGCATAAACTTCCAACATCCCGGCATTTACAATGCCCATATCTAAACCAGCTTTTATGGCATGATATAAAAATGCGGAGTGCATGGCTTCACGAACTGTATTATTTCCTCTAAAAGAGAAAGAAATATTAGAAACCCCACCACTCACTTTTGCCAAAGGCAGATTTTCTTTAATCCATTTGGTAGCAGCGATAAAGTCAACTGCGTAATTATTATGTTCTTCTAATCCGGTAGCAACCGTTAAAATATTTGGATCGAAGATAATATCCTGAGCAGGAAAACCAACTTCATTTACCAAAATATCATAAGAGCGTTGGCAAATCTCTTTTCTACGTTCTAGATTATCTGCTTGGCCTTGCTCATCAAAAGCCATCACCACTGTGGCGGCGCCATATTGTTTGATTTTATGAGCGTATTCTTTGAATTTCTCTTCGCCTTCTTTAAGCGAAATGGAGTTAACAATTCCTTTTCCTTGCAAACATTTTAAACCGGCTTCAATCACGCTCCATTTAGACGAATCCACCATGATAGGCAGTTTAGAAATATCAGGTTCTGATGCAATGAGGTTCAAAAATTTAGTCATTGCGGCCTCAGAATCCAACATTCCCTCATCCATGTTCACATCAATGATTTGTGCACCTCCTTCCACTTGCTGACGGGCAACTGAAAGCGCAGTGTCAAAATCACCTGAGAGTATCAGTTTCGAGAACTTTGGCGAACCAGTTACATTTGTCCTTTCTCCCACATTCACAAACATGGTTTCGGGCTTTATAGTAACGGCTTCTAAGCCTGACAATCGAAGATGAGGTTCCCTTTCAGGAATTTTCCTTGGCGGATATTTTTTAGCAATTTCAGCCATTGCTTTGATATGGTCAGGAGTTGTTCCACAGCATCCTCCAATTACATTCACAAATCCTGAAGCCATAAAATCTTCAACTAATTTTCCGGTTTGAGAAGCTGTTTCATCATATTCGCCAAACTCGTTTGGTAAACCTGCATTTGGATAGGCTGTGACAAACATATCTGCTTTTTCAGATAGCTCTTCAATATGTGGACGCATATCTTTTGCTCCCAAAGCACAGTTTAAGCCAATAGAAAGTAAATCGCCGTGACGCATAGAGTTTAAGAAAGCTTCTACAGTTTGTCCAGATAACGTTCTCCCAGATGCATCAGTAATGGTTCCTGAAATCATTATCTCCAGCTTTCTGCCGATTACCTGCTCATATCTTTTGATAGCGAAAATTGCAGCTTTAGCATTTAAAGTATCAAAGATGGTTTCTACCAATAATAAATCGGCACCCCCATCAACCAATCCACGCACTTGTTCGTAATAAGCTTCTTCCAATTGCTCGTAAGAAATGGCTCTGAATCCTGGATCATTCACATCCGGAGACATAGATAAAGTTCGGTTAGTTGGGCCAACAGCTCCTGCAACAAATCTTGGTTTTTCTGGATTTTTCTGCGTGTACTCTGTTGCAATTTCTTTGGCAATTCTAGCTCCTTCGAAACTTAATTCGTAGGATAAATCTTCCATGCCATAATCAGCCATGGAAATACGCTGGGTACTGAAAGTATTGGTTTCAATAATATCTGCTCCGGCATCTAAATATTCGGCATGTACTGCTCTAATCACATCCGGACGGGTAAGATTTAATAAATCATTATTCCCTTTTACATCTGATGGATGGTCTTTAAAACGCTCTCCACGGAAATCCTCTTCAGTAAGCCTATAGCGCTGAATCATGGTTCCCATTGCACCATCAATGATGAGTATTCTTTTTTGTAGTTCTTTTCTGATATCCATTTCTGCGTATTGAGTATAGCGTATTGGGAATAGCGTGTAGTATGCAGATAGTCGCAATACTCAATACTAAAATCTCAATACTTTTTTGGCTTATTTTGAAAAGTCGGGTAGAGGTTGTAGACTTTCACTTATCTTTTTCTGATGATTTATCACCAGAATAGAATGTAGCACCTTGTTTACACAGGTTGCTAAGACATCGCAGGGTCTAATCCCTCCGTCTTTCTCTATAAGCAGTGCAAAGGTGCAACATAGTTTGGTGAAAAGCAAATAAGAGAGGGTGTTACCATATTTTATTTTGTTTATTGTATTGGGATGACATAAAGATTGTTGTAGATAAATTCTCTACCAAGGAGAGAGCCACTATTGAGATTTAGGTTAGCCTTTTTTTTTTTGCCTTTCTGGTAAGACTCAAAGCAGTTTGCTGACCGATAGGGCGACCTGTAACGTTCACGGCTTTGCGATGTGGCGGCATTTGAAAAATGTCCAGCCCAGAACCGTAGCCGAATAGAATTACTAATGATGAAGATAACTACAAAAGCTCAATAGTAAAAGTCCAGCCCGGACTGCAGATGATAGCGAACAAAAAGATGAGTATATATTCATGGCCTGGGCATAATGCCAAACCGAATGTTAGCAGTTCGTTGTTTTTTGTAAAATCTCTCGTTACTCGTGGTAACCTTTTTCTACTTGTCGTTTTGAAATCCACCAATAATTTCCGCAAGGGTCAATAATGCCTGACTGTCTGTCTTCATAAGGCATATCACCAGGTTCAAATTCAACTTTTGCTCCATTTTCTATGGCGCTTTTATGAATTGCTTCTACATCGTCAACGTAAAGGTAAAGTGCTGTTCTCATTCCTTCAAATTGTGCTCTTGCCTGACTTATCATAAAGCAAGTGTCGCCTATTTGCAAAATACAATTTCCGATTTCTCCGTTTGTCGGATTTATAGAACGATTAATTTCTTTTGCAAGAAAGGTGTTTTTTAAAAACTCAATTAATAGTTGAGGATTATCCACAAACAAATACGGCGTAACCGTATGAAAACCGTCTGGTCTGTATGTTTGAAATATTTTTTCCATTTTTTGAAAATTTATCCTTCGTAGATATGAAATTCAGTTACAACTATGAAATAGCCGTCAAGGTCTCGGATTGAAAACTCTTTTCTTAAAGAATTAGTGTTTAAATGAATTTCCTCTACCACTAAACTGCCGATTTTGTCAATTTTATTTCTTATGTTTTCCATATTGTCGGTTCTGAAATAAAGCAATAGTCCATTACCCGCAATCGTAGTTTGGTCAGTCAGGCTTGGGTGTTCGTGTTCGCCCCATTTGTGAAGACAAAGAATAATGTCTTCATTTTCTGTTGCTAAAACAGCAAAATTTTCTCCACTGTGCAAGTTTTTAAATCCAAAGACTTGTTGATACCAATTCACACTCGCTTCAACATTTTTTACTGCAATAATCGGGTCAAGTTTTGTCATACATTCTCTGTTTATTTTGAAGTGTCTCTCTACAATGACCGCAACGTCAGTTTGTCTAAAAACCTAAATTGATTCTCAAAGCCAACTGCGTATAACGTAAATATAAGTGATTTACAGGCATAAAAAAGCAACCAATTTTCTGAATGATATATTTAGTTGC
>JAHJVW010000067.1 GCA_018828585.1 Bacteroidota bacterium | reverse complement strand
TTTATTTTGAAACAAAAGAATAAAAAAATAAGAAGCTGAAGGTGAATAAAATGAGTTTAATATAAGATACTATTTAGGACATGAAGAAATACGTTTTTATTATTACTGACCGGAACAGAAATAACTTGCATGTAGGTTTAAGTGCAAATATTGTAGGTACAATGAATTTTTATAGAAAAATGCCTAATCTTTTTTTTGATGCAGGCCAACAGCTCACTCGTTTAGTTTATTTCGAGGAGTTAAATACTGAAAATGAAGCTGAACAGAGATTTAGATTTATAAACAGATTCACTAGACCTCAAAAAGAAAAAATGATTAGATCTGTAAATTCAGATTGGATTGATTTAACGCCAGGTCTTAATTACGAACAGTTGAGAAGAAAGTCTTTTACTTCTCAATCAGTTTTAAGTTTTGCATAATCATAAATTGATATAAATACAAAGGCCCTCGCAAATTTGCGAGGGCCTTTGTATGAATTTGTAAATCGAAATTTATTTAGCGGGAATAAATTTGAGTGCTGCTGAATTAATACAATATCTTAAACCAGTAGGACCGGGGCCATCATTAAAAACATGACCCAAATGTAAACCTGTTTTTGCTTCAATCACTTCGTCTCTGGTCATTCCGTAAGAATTATCTTTAACCCATATCACTGATTTATCATCAGTGGGTTTTGTAAAACTTGGCCATCCAGTTCCAGAATCAAATTTATCCTCTGAACTAAACAATTTCTCGCCGGTTGCAGCACTTACATAAATTCCTTTTTCATGATTATTATAATATGGATTTTTATAAGGGGGCTCAGTTCCCTCTTTGACCATTATTTCGTAAGAAATTGGACTTAGAATTTTCTTCCATTGCTCGTCAGATTTTGTTACTGGAAAATTGCCTTTCTTGGCACTAGAAATTAGTGCTTGGTTCTTCTTGTTATTGTTAGAAGTCTGACTACATGCAGCTAAAGCTGAAATAGAAAATACTGCAATTAGGATTAATGCTTTTCTCATGTTTTTATTAACGTTATTCATTGCTCTTGAGTTTTTAAATTCTTAGTCTATTTGACTATTATTTCCTTACAAATTACCAACCCGGTGAAAAAGCTAACCCAAATACTGGTTTAGAAACATCTGTTCTATTAAATGGAAATGCTAAATAGGGTTCTAAAACAAAATATCCAAAAACATTTACTCTGGTTGATATCCCAGCACTTAAGGCAGGTACTTTTACATTACGACTGTTTAAGGGAGGTGCTTTTTTAGTTAAGTCAATCCTATCTCCTTTATCCCAAGCTAATCCAGCATCAAAAAATAAGTTCAGCTCAGAAAATAGAAACTTTGATTCAATTACTGATAACTTTTTTGGACCCGTAAAAGGTAATCTAACCTCAAAATTAGCAACTGCTATTCTATTTCCGACCAATTGAGAGATACCAAATCCGTTTGATGGTGTAGTTTGACTACCATTTTTTCCGTAAAAACTATTTGATTCGTAACCTCTAATTAAATAAGGGTAACCTATAAATAAGGGGTACAACTGATTGTTAGTATTTCCAATTCTTCCATATCCATATACTCTTCCTGCAAATGTAACCGGCTTTACTCTAACGTATTTTCTTAAATCAATGGTGGGGGCAGTGTACTGAAAAGTGCCAAAATTTTGCTCTATTCCTATTCTATATCTGTAGCCATTTAGCGGAGAAGCAACACCTGAGAATGAATTATCTCCAACCAATGCAGTATTCAATTGAACGTTAGTGAATGGGATTAAAGAATATTTTCCGTAAGGATAAATACTTACATTATCATTATTGTATTCATCAATTGGGATTTTCTTTTTGTTAACTAGATCAGGATAAAAGGAGTTGGATAAATAGTAACTGCTATACCGATCAATTCGGTAAGAATACTTTGAGATTCCTGCTCCAAACTCTACTCTGGTAATTTTAGAGAAAGGGTAAGATGTAAATCCTTGTACAGATTCTTGAAAAATTCTTGTCACATCTGTAAATTGCTCATAAACATTAGTGTAAGTGTTTCCATTTTTGTCGGTTAAAGTTGCTTTTGGATTATAACCATAATTTAAAAACTGAAAAGGAATATGAGATAATGAACCTCCCCAATTCCATCTGCTTTGTTGATTTACATAAGCAATTTGTCCACCAAAATCGTAAATTTCTCCATTCACAGCAGCAGCTGCATAAATTTGATTTCTACTTAAGATGTCACTAAATATTGCTTGAACACCACCAGATAAACCCGCTCCAAATCTGCTGGTAGATATTCCAGCACCACCAGTATTTGCAATATAATCAAGTTTAAACTTTGACTTAAATGGCGTTGATTTAATAGAATCTAAAGGCAAATCATCATAAGCTAAGAAGTTCTCTAGATTTTTATTGATGATATCTACCCCAACTGATTTTGGTGGAGGCAATATGGCTGCAGTAAGATCAATAGATTCTGGGTCTACCTGTTTGCCCTTAAACTCAGATGTTTTAGCATTATAGAGTGTATATTTCTGAGAACGATAGTAGGAATAAATCACATCACCTTCTTTTGAAATAGTCATAGCAGGGGAATTCTCTGTAATACCGCTAATACCTGTAAAGTAATCAGTTAATTGCTCAACTTTTCCACTGCCTAAATTATATCTATACATATTTCTAAATCCATCTTTATTGGATAAAAAATAGATTTCAGAATCTTTGGAAGCAAATAATGGATTAAAATTATTTGCTCCAGGAAAAATATTAACCTCTTTAATTGATTTTGAACTTAAGTCCATTATTGCCATGCCCATAGGAATAGCGGCAATAATATTATCATTTATGATGCTTGCTCTGTCTGTAGAGAAAACAATTTTCTTTCCGTCAGCAGAATAAGAAGGCTGATAGTCTGTGTATTTGTCATTGGTAAGTTGAGTAAGATCACCAGAACTTGTGTTATAACTGAAAATATCGCTCTGTCCAAACTTCAAACCCGAAAAGGCAATATTATCACCGTCAGGAGACCAACTTAAATTTCCAAACTGCTCTACATCACCCATCCCTTTTTCAAGAATGGTTTTACCACTTTCTACATCAATAATAATTAACTTATTTCTTCCTTCGCTAAAAACACTATATGCAAACTGTCTGCTATCTGGTGACCAAGCGCCAGAAGATTCAATAAAATTGAAATTATCGATATGACTGTTTTTTATTTGTGAAGACAGTTTTTTTATCGTTCGACCAGTAGATGCATCAGCTAAATAGAGATCTATAGAGAATAAATCTCTTTCTGATAAATAAGCTAAATATCTTCCATCAGGACTTATTGATGGAGCAACATTCATCCCACCACCATTAGTTTCGTCAACAATTTTTGTTCCTATAGGAGTTTGAGTAGTATCTTTTAAATAGGGTGAGTAAGCATTTTCTAGAGAACTTTTCCATAAACTAGATAAAGTTTTGTCATCATAACCAAATTGCCTCCTAATAGCCATTTCGTAACCATATTTGGCTGTTGACTTAAAGAATGGGAAAATAGTTGTATCTCCATAAGTTGAGCCTATAAAAGCCCAAAATGCTTGTCCATAGCGATATGGAAAATATTTACTGTTGGTTGTTAAATCTTTTAAAGTAGGAATGTCTTTATTTAAAACCGCATCTCTCATCCACATTGCGGTATTGGCGTCTACTTTACCTAATGATAAATATTCGGCCATTCCTTCAATCATCCAAAGAGGAAGGTTTCCTAAATTTTCTAGTTGAGTAGAATCTCCTTCTATTAAAGAGTGATATTGAAATGCGTGAACAAGCTCATGGCCTAAAACGTGACGAGTTTGAGAATTAATCTCTTGTAAAGGCATGACCACTCTGTTTTTTAGACCTTAGGTTACACCACCTGTTCCTACACCAATTTCACCATCTATTGCCGTTGTTTGTTGAAACTCTGGCGAGTTACCATATAAAATAATTGGATTTGGCTTTTTAAAGGTATCTCTGAAAACTTGTTGGTGTAATGCGTACCAAGCTTCTGCTTCCTTCGCAAAGTTTTTAATTAAACTATCATTCTTAGTATAGTAATAAAGATCAAAATGGGGTGTTTGATAAACTTTGAACTTTAAATTTTTGTATCGAACCTTATTTTGACCAAAATATTGGGCTTTAACATTTAGCGAAGCAGAAACTATAATAAAAAGCAGTAAGCAGGCTTTTATCAAATAAGGTAAAGGAGCTTTATTTTTCATATGTTAAAAATTGTAATAGCTATAATTACGAAATATTTATAAAATGATTTTTTATTTAAATAAGATTGACATTCAAATTATAACTCTTTAATCGTGTAATTTAATTATTTTTCTTTTTTTGTCTTTTAAGTTTGCGTTCTTCTTGCTTTGTTAATTCATCTTTCTGAATACTATTATCATTTTGTTTATTTGGCAAAGCTGGTTGACTTGCGTTTGATTTCTCCTTTTTTATTGGATCTGCCTCAGTGGCTGGCTTTATTTCTTTTTCTATTACCTCTGGTTTTATCTCTTCAATTGGCATATTTAATGAATCGATGGCTAAACTATCCTGACTTAATGTATCTACCACAATTCTAGGGGAAGGGCAATTATAAGCTCTCGTGATTTCAACATCTGGTTTAGGGAAAGGTCCTTCTGTGATGCCTGTAGTAGGATCTTTATAAACTTTTTCCATAAATTTAGCAAAAATAGGTAACGCAGTTCTTGATCCTTCGCCTGTTTGTGAGCTATTGAAATGCACACTTCTATCATCAGCACCTACCCATACTCCTGTTATCAAATCTTTTGTAAGCCCCATATACCAGCCATCAACATAATCCGACGAAGTACCCGTTTTACCCCCAATTTGATTATTTTTTTTCCATAAATCCCATTCCCAAAGTGCTTGTGAGGTTCCACCAGGTTCTTCCATACCGCCTCTAAACATGTATAACATTAACCAAGCTATTTCTTTACTTAAAACTTGTTCTTGTTTTGATTTGAATTCCTCAATCAAATTTCCATCCTGATCAGTTATTTTTTCAACTAAAATAGGGTCAACTTTTTTTCCTTTATTTATAAAAGTTGCATAAGCTCTTACCATTTCGAAAACGGAGACATCGTTTGTACCTAAGCTTACTGATGGTACAGATTGCAACTTACTTTCGATACCGCATAAATGTGCATATTTTACCACATTGTCCCAGCCCACTTTTTCAGTCACTTGTGCGGTAATGCTATTAACGGATTTCCCCATAGCCCATCTTAAAGACATTTCTCTATACGAAAAGTTCCAATCTGCATTTTTTGGTTCCCAATATTCTTGCTTCCCACCATTCATGTAAGCAATTTTAACAGGCTTGTCGGTCATCTTATCACAAGGGCTCATTCCGCTCTCTAAAGCTGCCAAATAAGCGAAGGGCTTAAACGTAGATCCTGCCTGACGTTTAGATTGATTAACATGATCGTATTTAAAATAAGTATGATCATCTCCACCAACCCAAACCTTAATTTTTCCACTAAATGGATCTAGTGTCATCATCCCAGTGTTTAGGATTTTAGCATAGTATTTTATAGAATCAATAGTTGAAAATTCTACATCTTTATCGCCATCCCAAGAAAAAACCGTCATCTTTTTAGGATTGTTTAAAAAGGCATTTAATGAATCAGGTTGAGACTCATACTTTCTTTTTAAGGCTGGATACCATGGAAGTTTCTGAAGATTGTTCTCTATAAAATTCGGAATAATATTTCCTTGAGAATCTCGCCAGGGTTCTTGATCACCCCAAACATTATAAAAGCGGTTTTGAAGCGTTTTCATTTGCTCATGTACTGCCTCTTCGGCATATTTCTGAAGCTTTGAATCTATTGTAGTATAGATTTTTAATCCATCCTCATATAAATCGTAATCATTTTCTTCACACCATTTGTCTAACCATTTGGATACTGCGCTTCTTAGATAGGAGTCACCCTCATTTTTACCTTTGTCTTTACCTAACACTAAATGCATGGGTACAGATAACGCTTTTTTATAATTTGGAGTAGCTAGATAACCATACTTATTCATTTGAGCTAAAACTATATTTCTTCTTTCTATAGCTTTATCTGGATTTCTAATGGGATTATAAGTTGATGTAGCTTTTAACATGCCAACTAATAAAGCGGCCTCATCAACATTAATATTAGAAACCGATTTATTAAAGTAATGCTTAGCCGCAGTATTTATGCCGTATGAATTATTACCAAAAGGCACCGTGTTTAAGTACATGGTAATAATGTCATTTTTAGAGTAGTTGGCTTCTAATTTATAAGCAGTTAACCACTCTTTGAATTTAGAAACTAAGGTATTTAATAGGGGGATTTTTCTGATAAAACCTTGTGATTTGTTTAATCTTGTGCGATAAAGATTTTTCGCTAATTGCTGAGTGATGGTACTGGCTCCTCTTTTATCACCTTGAGCTGTTGAAATTAAGCCCGATGCTAAAGAGTAAAAATCTACCCCAGAATGTTTATAAAAACGAACATCTTCTGTGGCTACTAAAGCATTAATTACATTTGTATCTATTTCTTTAAAGTCGACAGGTGTTCTATTTTCACGATAATATTTCCCTATTAAAACACTGTCTGCTGTATAAACTTCTGATGAAACACTCAAAGAAGGAAATCTAATATCTTTTTTAGTAGGTGAATATCCAAACAGCCATAAAAAGTTTAGTTCAACAGCACAGATGGTTATGACGAGTAAACAAAAAAATATAGAAATTATACGAAGCGGCTTATTTTTTATTTCTCTAAACATAAATATGGATAAATATAACGGCTTATGATGTGTTAGGTTTCATAAACGTCTTAAGCAAAGATAAATTTTGTTTATTATTTATTGCAGGAAACGTTTTGAAATTATTGTAAAGGAGAAAAATTTAATAAAAAAAAGAAGAGGCTGTCTCAAAAAGGCGGTCTCTTTTTTTTTAAAGAGTTTTACTATTTTCAATAAATAGTTTCACATTTATTTGGTATAATTACTTGATTTACATATATTTAAGAGTAAATCAG
>JAHJVW010000066.1 GCA_018828585.1 Bacteroidota bacterium | reverse complement strand
GCTTAAATAGAGCTGCTGAAAATGCTGCGTTAGAGGCAAAGCCTATTTTTGTAAATGCGATAAAGCAAATGAGCTTTCAGGATGTTACCAATATTCTTCTAGGGCAACCCGATGCTGCTACATTATATTTTAAAAGAACCACTAGCATTGCACTTGCCGATAAGTTTAGACCTATTATTAATTCCAGTTTAAGTCAGGTTGGCGCTACACGTTACTGGGGCGATTTAACCAACACCTACAATAGAATTCCGCTGGTAAAACCAATTAATACAGATTTAGCAGGCTACGTTACCCAAAAAGCAATGGACGGTTTATTCTATGAAATCGCATTAGAGGAGTTAAAAATTCGTCAGAATATTTCGGCCAGAAGCACTTCATTACTACAAAAAGTATTTGGCTACGCCGACAGACAAAAAGGAGGATAATTTTTTTGAGAGCGTTCTTGTGGGCTTTTTACTATATCTTTTTTATCTCCATGATTGAAGTCTAAGGCTAAAAAAGGATGCCGTTTCAATCATATCGCAAAATAAAATTAAAAAAGTGCTTGCTTCAAATTGAAACGAGCACTTTTTTTAATGCAAATGAATCTATTTTAGCTTTGCAGCCCAAGCGTTCATTTTATTTTCGAAAACATCTAGAGGCATTACACCGTCTTTCAAAACTTCATCGTGGAAATCAGATAATTTAAAATTATCTCCCAGTTCTTTTTCATACTTAGTTCTCAATTCCCTAATCTTCATTGCCCCAGTTTTGTAAGACAAAGCTTGAGCGGGAATAGCCATATAGCGTTCAATTTCTGCGGTTGCACCATCTTCACTAATCGCTTCATTATCCATCATATATTTAATCGCTTCTTCGCGGGTCATGTTTTTGGTATGCATAGCCACGTCCACCACCAAACGGATGGCTCTGTGCATTTCATCACCTAAAGCGCCCATATATTGATATGGATTGGTATATAAACCTAGTTCTTTTCCTAAAGACTCACTATATAAAGCCCAACCTTCTCCGTAAGCACCATACCAAGCAAACCTGCGGAATTTTGGCAAACCTGTATTTTCTTGTTGTAAGGAAACTTGGTAATGGTGTCCTGGAATGGCCTCGTGTAAAAAAAGAGATTCCATTCCAGAGGTAATATTGAATTTGGTTGCATCTAAAATTGGCACATAAAATACTCCTGGACGCGAGCCATCTGCCGAACCCTGATTGTATTCGGCACTACTGCTGGCGGCTCTAAAGGCTTCTGTTTGTCTAATCTCAAACTTAGTCTTCGGTGTTCTACCAAACATGGTTTTCAAATTAGGAATCATGATTTGATGAATGTGTTCGAAAGAATCTAAAACCTCTTTTGGAGTTTTAAAAGGCATAAATTGAGAATCATTTTTCATAAACTCAAAAAATGCTGTTAAGTCTCCTTTAAAACCAACAGCTTCTTTGGTTTTTTCCATTTCTGTTTTAATTCTTGCCACTTCATCTAAACCAGTCTGATAAATCTGTTCTGGCGTTCTATCTGTCGTGGTCCAAAACCTTACTAAATATTTATAGTATTTATCCCCATCAGGGATACCAGAAATTCCAGTTGTTGTTCTGGCTTTTGGTAAATATTCTGTTTTCAGAAAATCGCCTAATTTTTTATACGTTGGGACAATTTGGGTATTGATTGCCTTTACATAAGCAGTCGTTAATTGTTTTTTATCAGCATCAGAAAAATCTTTTGGCAAGTTTTTGATAGGATCATAAAATAAACTCTGACTAGCATCTGTAACCACCAGACTTTCCATTTGTGGAATCATTTTTATCACCAAAGCTTTTGGTAAAACTGTTCCATCCGCCATGCCCGCCTTAAAATTTGTTATAGCAGTATCGGCCCAAATACTAAATGCGGAAATTCTTTTTAACCAATCCTGATAATCTTTAACAGTTTTAAAAGGTTGATTTCCAGCTCCAGAACCTAACTGTCCCATGGTAATGGGTAAACCCCAAAATTGCTGAAATGGAATTTCCCAGGTAGCTTTAAAGCTTAAGCCCTCTAAGTTCATCGCCATTTCGCGTTTAAAAATATCGTATGAAATACGATCATTATCATCTAAACTTTCACGGTCGTAAGCACTAATTTTATCCAGATAATTTTTATAAAATGCTTTAGCTGACGCTCTGAAAGGAGCAGAGATATCATTAGGTAATAAATCATTGTATCTATTGTCTCCTTGGCTAGTTGCTTCTAAGGGATATAGTTTTAGTCGATCTTCAAAATATTGATCGAACATTTTGGCTAACTCGGGGTTGGCACTTTTTTCTTTTTTCTTGCATCCAAAAAGGATAGTTAAAGCAAAGATTGCAATGAGTAATTTCTTCATAAAAAAGGTTTAGAAAACTAAATCTATGAAATTATATCGAGACCTTTATGTCACATTTTAATTTCCATTTAAAATGCAAAAAAGGGTGCTTGTTTTAAAACAAGCACCCTTTTTGTATATTAAAATTCTGGTTTAGAATTTATCCCAAAATAATTTAGTAGAAACCTTGTCTCCGCCAATCGCTGATGCTGCTGCTGTGTATTGCGTTCCATTTAAACTTTTCTCTGGAATTGGATAAGTAAATCGCAAAGGAATGTCGGCATAAGTTAATCCAGGAGGAACATTAAGAACTGGAAAATCTAATCTTCTCCACTCTGTCCAAGCTTCAAATCCTCTATTATAGAAAGCTATCCAAGCCTGAGTACCAATTTTTTCTTTATAAGTACCCGTAGCAGTAGCATAGTTTACACTTGGGTTAGCCAAGTAAGTAACGGCACTTGCATCTGTACCACCCCAATATTTAATAGAAGCTGTGACCCCACTATCATAATGAGTTGCGGCAGTTCCTCCAACATTAAAACCTCTTGCTGCTGCTTCCGCTTTGTAAAACTCAACTTCTGAATAACTTAAAAATAAAGTTTCAAAATCTGGAGCGGTCAAAGTAGCACTTGGCTTAGAAAATGTTGAATAACTATTACTAGTTCCATATATACCGCCTGAGTAACCTCCTGCTGCATCTTTAGTGAAATATAATGGAATTCTAGGATCACCTAATGCTTTCATTTTATCAACAAATGTATTTGCAATTACATAATCCTTTCTTCCGCTTTGCACTAAGTTGGTCCAAATTGGATTCGTGTTTGGTGAGGAAGATTGATACGCAAATGCTGCATTATCAGCGCTAGAAGAGAAAGCACCTGCTGAGGCTGACTCGATAGCTGTCTTGGCTGTTGCTGCGTCTGCATCAACGATTGTAATACCTAATTTCAACTTTAAGGTATTGGCAAATTTAATCCATTTAGCAACATTACCTCCGTAAATTAAATCTGCACCACCATAACTAGCAGCGCCTGGCTTTAAAGCAGCTATATCTGTATTTAATCTCACAATTAAAGCTTTGGTGATGGTTAATCCGTCATCATACTTTGGTTGAACATTATTGATATCTAAAGCTTCTGAATAAGGAACATTACCAAATGTATTGACCAAAATTGAATAGGCATATACCTGCATAATGTCGGCAATTGCAATTTGATTGGCCTTCACATCTGCTGCCGTTATATCAGCAGCAATTAGTGTTTTAGCTGCATTTAGGTCATTTAAAACATCTCGATATAGAATTGTGAAAGTACCTCCTGGAATGTTTCTTGTTACTAAATCATACCTACTTTCATCAAAGTAGGTTGTTTCTGTCCACTGCTGAGCTATTAACCTAAATATATTTACGTTTACACTTGGTGTAGAAATATAATCAGCGAAGTTTCTCTGTGCATTTGTAAATAGAGAAACTGAAGGCACCGATGTGGCGCTTTTTGGATCGATGTTCAAACTTGTTAAATCCTTTTTACAAGAAGAAACTACCGACAAAAAGGCTATTCCGCTTAATATTATTATCTTTTTCATATTAGCCTTAATTAAAATTTAAATTTAACATTAAACCCAATTGTTCTTGCAGTTGGGTAACTACCACCTTGATAACCTTGTGCGTTACCTGATACAATACCATCCTCTGGATCAGCATCAGGAAGATTTTTATGGATAATCCATAAGTTTCTACCAATTAAAGACAAGTCTACTCCTTTAACTAAACCTAATTTACTCACCACATTTGCGGGTAAAGAATAGGTTAAAGCTGCTTCTCTCAATTTCACATAACTGGCATCATAAACAAATCCTTGTGCTGGTGTACGAGCATAGCCCAATAATCCGAAGTTTGTATTTGCTGCATAAATATCATTAGGCGTTCCATCAGCTTTAACACCTGGTAATAAAATACCTCCACCTTGTGAAACTGGAGATCTTACATCATTACCTTTAGCATTTAAACCTACTGTTTCCACACTGTTTCCAGTAGCTAAACCATAATATCTATCTAAAGAAAACAAACTACCACCATGCTTCATATCTACTAAGAAACTTAATGCTAAATCTTTATATCTAAAACTATTGTTTATACCTGCAATCCACTGAGGATTTACATTTCCAATAATAGTGCTTGAGTTACCATTTTTTAGATAACGACCGGTTGTTGAGCTAACGGTTTTTTGACCATTTGTATAAACAAAACCTTCACCTTTAATAATACCGTAAGGCTCACCAACTGTAGCATTGATAGTAACACCTCCTTGATAAGAAGCGAGTAATAAATTTTGTACGCCTTCGAAAAGTTCAACAACTTTATTTCTGTTCGCAGTAAAGTTGATACTCGTGTTCCAGCTAAATTTATTTGATCTTATTGGAGTAGCATATATGCTTAGCTCCAACCCTTTATTCTCTACCTTTCCTGAATTTACAAATTTTGTAGTAAAACCAGAAGCTGCGGTAACTGAAACTGGTAAAATTTGATCTACTGTATTCGTCTTGTATAAAGTTAAATCAAACCCAATTCTATCTTCTAAGAATCCCATTTGTAAACCCAACTCAGTACTTTGAGTTCTTTCAGGTTTTAGATTAGGATTGTTTTTTGTAGAACCTACAGAAGTTAATGTTTGAGAATTAAAAGGAGTAATTAAATCATAGGTATCTGTTGTTCTATAAGGAGAAGCATCATTACCTACTTCGGCATAATTAGCTCTTAAAGTACCTGAAGTAATGATTTTGGAATCACTAAGTAGTTTTCCAAACTGGAAACTTCCTGAAACTGAAGGATAGTAATAAATATTATTTCCTTTTGGAAGTGTTGAAGAGGCATCTCTTCTCCCAGTTAAGTCTAACGTTAATAATTCCTTATAATTGAAGGTAGCTGCTGCAAAAACTCCGTCCACTTCTCTTTCTGCTAAATATTCGTTAGGAGCATTTGGAGTGCTTACTGAGTTTGCTAACGCATACAATCTTGGAACGACTAAACCACCATTACTAGAAGCTTGAAATTGAGTCGCAATACTTCTTCTGATGTTGGAACCTAAAAGACCTTTAAACTTAATATCCTTGGTAATATTCTTATTAAAGTTTAATAATAAATCATAATTCCACTCTTTAAAAGCACTAGTTCTTAAAATATAATGAGGAACAGTTACACTTCCAACTGCTTGTCTTTCATTTTGTCCTGTTGTATATTGATCTAATGAAATTCTACCTGTTACATCAAACCAATCATTGACTTTATAAGAGGCATTAACATTACCTAAGTATCTGTTTCTCTCATCATCCTCATAGTTCTCATACCTAGAGAAATACGGATTATCCCAATAAATTGGGGTTAAATCGCTAGGATCTGCGTAGTTCCAAGTTGCATTTAATCTGTTTTTAAAATAGGCGTCTTTTTGCTCTTGAATATCTACGTTTACTGGCCACCACTGTCTAAAGTTGGTTGCAACGTTCTTATCATCATAACCTGTTCCATATCTTCCTAAGCCTTTAGTTCTGGTATAATTGATACTACCACCCACTTTAAAATCCTTATTAATGTTGAAAGTGCTACCAAAATTTAGGTTATCCTTATTGATTTTACTATTAGGTAAAATACCTTTCTCATCACTTCTGGTGTATCCTAATTTGTAGGTGCTTTTTTCATTTCCACCATCAATAAAAACACTGTTGTTATACGCGATTGGGTCTGTAAAAAATGTTGTAGGATCATTTGCTGCAGCTACCCAAGGAGTAGCCTTACCAAAATTAGGCGAGGCAGGATTGAAAGCACTTGCTTGATAAACCAATAAATTAGGATCAAACTTTGCTCCATAAGAAGCATCTTCACTGGTTGGGGTTACCAAATCAGGTTTACCATCACCGTTGACGTCTCTGTACAAGAAAAAACCAGAGGGATCTTCATAATATGCTCCGTAACCTTGACCGTATTGCTTTTGGTATTTAACAAACGTACTTTTATCAATACTACCTACATTAATACCAGAGTTTACAGTTATTCCTAGACCTTGTCTGCCTTTTTTTGTAGTAATTACAATAACACCGTTTGATGCTCTTGATCCGTAAAGGGCTGATGCAGCTGCACCTTTCAACACGTTTATTGAAGCGATGTCATCTGGATTGATATCCGCTACTGGATTACCGTAATCATATCCACCACGTCCTGAAGATTGACCCCCAGAGTTGAATAAATCATTGTTTACCGGAACACCATCAATAATAAATAAAGCTTGGTTATTACCGGTTAATGATTTGTTACCTCTTAAAACAACGTTGGTAGAGCCTCCTAGGGTGTTGTTTTGCTTCACATCTAATCCAGCTATCTTACCAGAAAGACCCTGAACAAAATTGGTGGTACGTGTTTTGCTCACCTCAGCACCGTCAATAGCTTGAGTAGCATAGGGTAATTCACCTTTGGTTCTTTCGATACCTTGGGCAGTCACAACAACTTCGGTTAATTGTTTTGAATCAGTTTCTAGTCTTACACTTGCGGTGTTTCCAGAAACAGAAACTTCTTTTTGCAAATATCCTACGTAAGAGAATACGAGAACCACTGTACCATTTCCTGATACTTTAAGTGCAAACTTTCCAGAAAAATCTGTTTGAGAACCAATGTTGGTTCCTTTTACTTTTACACTAACGCCAGGTAGAGGAAGTCCATCCTCTTTGGCAGTTACCGTACCTGAAACGGTTCGGTCTTGTGCTAGTGCGGTAGACGCAATAAGCAACAAGATGAATAAACTTTGTATAAGTTTTTTCATACAATTTAAAATTAAGTTAGTTAATTAATAGTGTTAATAAGAGTTAAAGATAACGTAACAAAACCGTTATAAACAAATAAAAATAAAATATTTTTAATCTTTTAATAATAAACACTTGATAAACAAGTATTTAACATAATGATAATAATATAGTGTATAAAGTACGTTATTAACTGATTTAACCTTCAATTATTTATTTATTTTTTATCTAAAGGATAAATTCTTTTAATTTTTATTAAGAATAATGCCTGAGCAATAATTTATATCCATTTATTCACTAATTACTCATTATTTATTGATTTGCTGTTTACTAAAAATTAAATTAATATTTATAGTACTTTGTATTACATAATACCAATTAATACATATATCTTTGCATTATGATTTTAGACAACACGCAAACTCAAATGAGGAAAGGTATTCTAGAGTACTGTATTCTCTCCATAATTTCTAGAGGAGAGATTTATGCCTCTGATATTATCGAAGAGTTGAAAGTAGCGAAACTTCTAGTTGTAGAGGGTACGCTATATCCTCTTCTTACCAGGTTAAAGAACAATGGCCTGTTAAATTATAATTGGCAAGAGTCTACTTCTGGACCACCAAGAAAGTATTATCAACTCTCTGATACTGGCAAAGATGCCCTAACACAGTTAGATCAAACTTGGTCCGATTTATCCTATGCAGTGGAAAACAGTATAAAAAGTAGAAATATCAAACCTAATACAACCAACAATCATGAATAAGACAATTATTATAAATATAAGTGGCGTAATTTTTCATATAGAAGAAGACGCTTACGAGATGCTAAAGACCTACATGACTGATATTAAGGCTCATTTTGCTTCTTTTAAAGATAATTTTGAAATCATAACAGATATAGAAAATAGAATCGCCGAAATGCTTGCAGAAGTATTGGCAAGTGAAAACAAGCAGGTGATTATAGCTGATGATGTAAAGTTGGTGATTTCTAAAATGGGCAATCCATCTGAATTTGAAAGTGAAGATGAGGAATATAAAACTGAGGAAAGTTCTCATCAGTCTTTCCGTAGGAAACTATTCAGAGATATTGATGATCGTATTTTAGGTGGTGTTTGCTCTGGAATAGGTCATTATTTTGATATTGAAGCTCGTTGGATAAGAGTAGCGTTTATTCTATTGTTTATGTTTTACGGATTTGGTCTTCTTCCTTATCTGTTATTATGGGTGGTAATGCCAAAGGCAAAAACCCGTAGTGAGAAGATGGAAATGAAAGGAGAAAAGATCAACTTACAATCATTCCAAAAGAATTTCGAAGAAGAGTTGAATGCTGTGGGTAGTAGGTTATCTGATGTTCATCAACAGGCCATACCCGGCTTAAACAGAATAGGTTCATTTTTAAGAGATCTAGTGGATGGCTTAATGAGATTTCTTGGCACCACAGGTAAGCTTCTTTTAAAATTATTTGGTTTTATAATCATCGCTTTTGTTGGTATAGGTTTAGTTTGTGCTTTTATAGCTCTATTAATCTTTCTTGGTTATGCCGGAAATACTGATGTTTCAACCATCTTTCCTCTAAATGCGGTAAATGCATCTTTAAGACCTGCTATTTATATTGCTGCTTTTTTTGTAATTTTTATTCCTTTGCTTGGAATCATTTTCTTAGTGATTAGAGTTTTATTTAACAACCGTACGATTGGTAAATCTATTGGCTTTAGCCTATTAATGGTTTGGATAATCGCACTGGCAGTTGGAATATTCACAATTTCTAAAAATGCAACGGACTTTAAAGAAGAAGCTAGTTTTAGTGAATCCATCGCTTTAAAAGCAAATGATTCAAAAGTTTATTACTTAAAAATAGGAAGTGAAAGAACGATACAAGAGAATTTTGTAGGAGGCAATGATTCATCTGATAAAATTATTACCATAACTGGCAATGACAGAGATTTTGACACGCCTAACAAAATTGACTTACGCCTTAATTTAGTAAATGATAATAACCTATCCGTTATCAAAACCTATACTGCAAGAGGTAAAAATATTAAAGAGGCTTTAAAAAATGCACAACAGCTTGAGTACTACTATTCACAAAAAGATTCGCTTTTATCATTTGATTATAGTTTAGGATTAAAAGACGGCAGCTTGTGGAGGGCACAGGAAGTGGATTTAAAACTTAACATCCCTGTGGGTTCTACCTTATATGTACAGAAAAGATTTATAGACCATTTTTTGAGGAACCAAATGTATGATTGTTCAGATTGGTCGGACGAATCAGACACCTATGTAAAAGTGCAAGCCACTAAAGATGGTTTTATTTGTCAAAAAACAGCTGATGCGATAGAACGTCAAAAAAACTACAATAAAAATAATAATATCGAATCTGAAGTTAAAGAGAATATAGTTTTTTAGTTGCATTCATGTAACATGTTTACTAGGCGCCCTAATGGCGCCTTTTTTATTTTTTTATTTACATTTTAAGATAATTTTGTACTTTTCGTTTTATTAACATAATTTTTACATTTAATCTCCTGTATGATTAAATATTTACTCTTCTTTATTTTCTTTCAATTTGTTTTGATAAACGTCGGTATTTCTCAAACAAATTCAACAAACTTAAAAGGACTAGTTACCTCAAAGAACGTTAAGCTATCAGACGTTGTGGTTAACATTTCTAATATAGATTCCTCTTTTAAAAATACAACTACCACTCAATCTAATGGAACTTTTTTATTTAAAAATATTCCACCCGGAACTTACAGTCTTAACTTTAGAAAATTAGGTTTCAAAGATACCACGTTTAAAGATTTAACAATTACAAAAGAAATTAAAGAGTTTATTATACCAACCATAACGTTAACTGCCTCAATTAAAAATTTAAAAGAGGTGATCGTCTCGGGGAATGTTCCAACTATTCAAAGGCGCAGTGGAAAAACAATTTTAAATGTAGAGAATAGCGTTTTTGCCACTGGAAGTAGTGGTTTTGAAATTCTGCAAATAGCTCCAGGTGTTAGTATTGATAATAATGAACAAATTTCAATTAAAGGCAAAAGCGGTGTTGTAATTTATATTGATGGAAAACCCAGCAACCTGGCTAAGTCCGATTTAGTAGAATATCTAAAAAATATACCCACTAATAATATAGATCAGATAGAGATTATCTCTGTTCCATCCGCAAAATATGACGCTGCCGGAAATGCGGGCATCATTAATATTAAATTTAAAAAAGGTAAAAACATGGGGACAAGTGCCACTTACTCTGCGGGTGTTGGGATAGGAAGAAATTATAGGTATAATACCGGTTTAAGTCTAAATAATCGTGGGAAAAAGACCAATTTTTATGGCAACTTTGACTACAGTAAAATAAAAAGTATTGATGATAATTATTTAAATAGAGCCATTACAACTAACAGTGTTATTTATGATATCAAAAATGCTGACTTAAAAGGAAGAGATAATTACAATATAAATTTAGGTTTCGATTATAATGTAAAGCCTGGGCAAACCATTGGGGTTTTATTGAATGGGTTTATCAACAAACTCACTTCGGATGAAAATAACCTTAGTAACATCTATTCTTCAACTCGTTTAGATTCTTCTATTATCTCAACCTCCTACGAAGAAAGAAATATAAAGAATGGTACCATCAACCTAAATTACGTGGGTTCTATCGGTAAAAAGGGAACTAAAATTTCTGCAGACGCAGATTATTTGAGATACAAAAGGACATCTAACGAGAACTTTAGCAGTAATTACAAATCTTTCACCCCTCCATACGGTAAAAAAACAGATTTAAATTTAGTTAACCAATCTCCATCAAATATTAACCTCGGTTCCTTTAAAGTAGATTTAACACAGCCTTTAAAAAAGGATTGGTTTTTAGATGCCGGATTTAAATTTAGTATGGCCAAAACTGAAAGTGAAAGAGTATTTGATTTAAAATCAGGGGTAAATCCGTTTGGAAGCAACATTTCAAACTTTGCTTACAAAGAGAACATCAATGCGGCATATTTTATATTTAGGAAAAAGAAAGAGAAAAGTAACCTAGAATTTCAATTAAGAACAGAACAAACCATCGCGAAAGGAACCTCGGGTAACGGAAATGAATTAATTAACAGAAATTATTGGAGTTTTTTTCCTGTGTTTCTATACTCGAGAGACATTAATAAAAATGATCGACTTTCATTTTCTTATAACAGACGAGTAAACCGTCCTGATTATCAAGATTTAAACCCCTTCATTTATTTTCTAGATCAAAAAACTTATTCCCAAGGTAATCCATCTTTAAAACCTACTTATGCTAATTCCTTTGAAATTAATTATACCATTAAGGATACTTACAGTTTTAGCCTACAGTATAACCACATTAAAGACTTTATGTACACGGTTTATCAACAAAATGATAATAATCAGGTTGCGATAACTACCAGGAGCAATTTTGATTATCGAAAAACGATAGGTTTTGAGTTTGATATACCAAAAGATATTACAAAATGGTTATCGATGGATTTGTCTTTGCAAAACTATTATGAGTTCTTTAAATATACTTCCACTTTTTCTGGCGAAGTAAAGAACAAGAGTTTTAGTGGTTTATACAACCTGAATGCTACTTTTAAATTACCCAAAGGCTATAATGCACTACTCAACTTACACTACGAGACTCCAACAGCTTATGCTATTTATCAGTTTAAGCCACTTTACTTTGCCAATTTTGGTTTGTCCAAAACTATATTTAAAAAAGCTGGAAGTGTAAGGTTTACCTTTACTGATATTTTTGACACCAATAGTAGTAGATATAGCAGCAACTTATACAATCTGGATTTAGTGGCTAAAGAGAAAAGAGAAACTAGAAGTTTCCGTCTAAGCTTTAGTTATAAGTTTGGAAACACTACCGTAAAAGGAGAGCGTAAAAGAAAAATTGGTGTTAGTGATGAAAAAGCAAGAATTAAAGATTAGGTTTTTTCTTTAGGCATATTAAGATAAACCTGATTTATATCACCTAAAAAAGCCACCTTAGATTTAATCTAAGATGGCTTTTAAATAGTGCTAATGCTATAGGCAATTAATTACCAACCATAAAAACCGCATTACTAAAAAGTAATTTTCCATTTTCCCAAAAACTACGGAATAATGGGTCATCAGCTAAATAAACTACCGTTCCTCTTCCCATACTTTGAACTCCAAATAAAGTCCCATCTTTTAATTTTTGCTTAGCTTGAACACCAATAAAACCTGTTTCGTAATTATTTTTCTTAATGGTTCCAACATTCCAGCCATCTTCCATATAGTTGTATAAATTACCATCTAATCTTAAAGAATAGTAATATTTAGGATAGCCAAAAGCCAATGGATGCGTATTATCTAAATCAATTTTATAGATCGCACCCGGAATACTATTTACCAAATCAGCTCTATCTCTGTCGGCATAAGTTTTTAAATCAGCGTAAGGATACTTTTTATCAGCTTTCGCCGAATCTTTTTCCTCCTTCAATTTTAAAGAAAATCCCTTCTCGCCTGCTAACTTTTTAACAGCTCCTTCAATAGCAATTAATTTACCTCCGGCATTAATCCAATCTTTAATTTTAGTATTACCTAAATCGCTGTAATAACCATTAGGGGCTATTAAAACATCAATATCAGTCCATTTAACACGGTTAATATCATCTGTTCTAATTACAGTGATTGGATATCCAATTTGCTGCTCAAAGAAATGCCAAACTTCGCCAAAACCTCCGGAACTTACTTCGTCACCGGCTAAAACCGCAACCGTAGGTTTATTAATGTATCTGATTTTATCAGACCCTAGGTCTGATCCTTTATCTACAAATCCACTGGTTAACTTGGTTAGTGTTTCACCATTTTCTTGTGCTATTTGTTTCACCAAACTTTCTAATTTATCTCCGATAGCATCGTTACTCGTTCTAGCAATAATCAACGCCCCTGCGTTAAACTTATTCCCATTTGCTTCAAAAGGAGCTTCAGAATATCTTACTTTAATGTTTTTCTTTAATAAAGCGGATAAAAACTTTACATCATCTAAAGATTTCCATTCAGCAACCCATGCGTAAGCTTTCCCTGCCAACTCAGGTTCCATTGGCGTTGGTGGAGGAGGCATTGCGTTGCTTCCTTTAACTTCGTCTTTTAAGGCATAAGCTTGCAAACCATACGCATAAGGCAAAGCCCATGCTGTAATATCATAAGTGTTAGAATCGGCAACAAAAGTGCGTGGCTCTAATAAAACCCTTGCCAAAACAGACTTTGGCTGATAAGCCGTTACAATTAAATCTTTAGGAGCAATGCTAAAACTCTCCGTTTTTCCTGTAAAATAATTAAATCCTGATGCTGATTTAGAAACTCCATAGCTTACTTCAATTCCGTTTCTTTTTAATAAACCGGCTAATTTATTAGCCATTGCATTATTATCACCTTTAATCACGAAGGTTTTATATTCAGATGTTGCAGCATTTCTACCGTCATCATAAAACTTCTTAAATTCAGAGATCAATTTATCAGCATACTGAGACGTTGCCTCCACAGTAGATAAACCTGTGGTATAATGATGTGCAATTCTATCCTTTAAAGTTAAAGTATCGCCTTCTTCATTTAAGATAGCTAAACCAGCAACACCACCGCCACCTTGCTCAAAGGTCATCCCGATGGCGCCATTATAAATAGGATAAGTATCTCCGTAAGATGGATACAATAAGTCAAATCGTTCTTTAGTGAAATACATCCAACCCTTAGCGTCAAAATATTTTGCGTTATTCTTACCCACAATCGTTTGGAATTCTGATTGCCATGGAGTAATCACTTTATGAAAAGGAGCTGCAGCTGGTGCAAAATAATAAGGCTCGTTCACGCTTTGTTCGTGGAAATCCACATGAACCTCAGGCAACCAACTATTGAATAATTTTAATCTTTGTTGCGTTTCTATTTGTGTTTGCCAAGCCCAATCACGGTTCAAATCAAAATAATAATGATTCACTCTTCCTCCCGGCCAAGGTTCACGATGTTCACGGGCATACGGCTTTGGGTCGTTCATTAACGTTGCTACCGGATTGTAAAAGTTTACATAACGATCCCTACCATCGGGATTAATACAAGGGTCAATCACCACAATTGTGTTTTTTAACCACGCTTTGGTTTTAGCATTAGTTGGGTCCAACAAATCATAAATAGTTTTCATTGAAGCCTCGGTACTTACCGATTCGTTACCATGCACATTGTAACTTAACCAAACAACTGCTGGTTGGTTCGCTATCACTTTACCGGTCCCTAATCCAGCCTGCGCTAAATTGCTTTCTCTTATTTCATCTAATCTTCCAATATTTTCATCATTGGCAACAAAAGCTACCAAAAGCTCTCTTCCCTCATTTGTTCTACCATAGCTTTGAAGCTTTACATTTTTAGAATTTGCCGACAAGTATCGATAATATTCCAAAACTCTGTAATGTAAAGTAAAATGCGTTCCAAGCTCATATCCTAAAAATTCTGATGGAGTTTGTAGTTTTTGCTGAGCATAAGTGAGATTGAACCCTCCAATTAGGAGGAGAAATCCGAGTAAAATTCTTTTCATAAGCCTAAAATAGTTAAATAGCCTGCTTAAAAAAACTGTTGTTTGCATAAAAGCTGCTATTTTTGGGAAGTAATTTAAAAATTACAATAATTAGGGCGTTCGAGCGGGCTTTACGCTGTATCTTTTTTGCTTATCCTTCGACTCCGCTCAGGATGACAAAAAAGGATGCCGCTCTAATCCCTAACGTAAAATAATATCAGTATTATTCGAAACAGATGAGTATTTTAGAGATTTACAGCATTTATTTACAACATCCTCAAATTTGTACCGATACCCGTAAAATTACAGATGGATGTTTATTTTTTGCACTTAAAGGAGAAAATTTTGATGCTAATAATTTTGCCGAACAAGCATTAGAAAAAGGCGCTGCTTATGTAGTAATTGACAATCCTGAATTTAAAAAGAGCGAGCAATGCATTTTAGTGGATGATACTCTCTTAACATTACAAGAACTAGCAAAACATCACCGTCAACAATTAAAAATTCCATTTATTGGTTTAACTGGTTCCAACGGAAAAACGACAACAAAAGAGCTTATTAATTCTGTTCTTTCTCAAAAATTCAAGGCTTCTGCAACAAAAGGGAATCTGAATAATCATATTGGAGTTCCTTTAACTTTATTAGAAATTAATAACGATGTGGAGATTGCCATCATAGAAATGGGCGCTAACCATCAGAAAGAAATTGAAATGTTGAGTGGTTTGTGCCAACCCAATTATGGTTTAATTACCAATGTGGGTAAGGCACATTTAGAAGGTTTCGGCGGTTTTGAAGGCGTAAAAAAGGGGAAAGGTGAATTATATGACTTCTTAGTCACCCATAACGGGACTGTATTTATCAATAAAGATAATACGCATTTAATGGAAATGGCCGCTACTAGAAATTTTAAGGAAGTGATTAGCTATGGCGCCTCCTCAAGCTGTGATGTTTCTGGAGAATTAATCAGTAATCATCCTTTTTTAGAAGTTAAATGGACGTCTAATCATGAAAGTTATCAAGTTGTTTCCCATCTAACAGGAACTTATAACTTTGAAAATATCTTAGTAGCTGTGGCCATTGGTTTAAGATTCGGACTTTCGCCTAAAGAAATCAATACTGGGATTTGCAACTATGCGCCACAAAATAACCGTTCACAAATCATTAAAACAGCAAATAATACAGTTATAGGTGATTATTACAATGCAAACCCAAGCAGTATGGCTGTCGCTTTAGAAAATATGGCTGCTTTAACTGCGGAAAAGAAAGTAGTGCTTTTAGGAGATATGTTTGAGCTGGGAGATGAATCAGCGGAAGAACATCAAAGTATCATCAATAAAGCCATGAGTTATGATTTTGATGAGATCATCTTCATTGGAGAAATGTTTACAAAATTATCCTCATCGGCGAAAGCCAAGTTCTTTAAAAACAGAGACGAAGCGATTGAATATCTAAAGAAAAATCCAATCCAAAACTCGTTGGTACTTTTAAAAGGTAGCCGTGGAATGAAATTAGAAGGATTAATGGAGTTGCTTTAATTTGCGGGTTCAACCCTAATCCCTACATCAGATATATTCTTTAAAGGATTATCCCTCATGTTCTGTTCTACTACAATGGTATAAGTTCCTGCAGATGGGAATTTGTACCCTTCCTTATAAATTAATTGATAGTTGTACAAATTACCACTTCCTTTACCCAACCAAGCACCATCGGCTAAGGCCAATTCAAACTCTTTACGCTCTGGCAAATCCTTTAACTTTGGACCTAAAAGATGGAAACGGAGCCATATATTAGAATAGTTGTAATCAGGTGTATGTCTAAAATTAAGATAGATATTGTAAGGTTTTGTACTATCAGTAATTTCAACTTTCGCCTTTATAGGATTAACGTATGACCAATTTTGATTTGGAATGGTCTCAAAAGTATTTACCAAAGCATTGTCGTTACAGCTTTGTAAAACAGCAACGACAACACCGATAAAAATCAATTTGACAGCTCTCTTCATTTATTCTTGAGGAGGTTTATTGTTGTTATTTTTACGCTTTTTATTGCGGTTACGGTTTGGATTAGCCCTTTGCTCCCCCTCCGTTGTAAGTGCATTACCCTCTGACTTTGATTGCTGTGGTCTTTGAGGTCTTGGTTGATTTTTGTTTTCGACCGCTGGTTTCTCTCCTTGTGGAGCAACATTACTCCCGTTTCTATTTCTAGATTTATTACGATTATTATTCTTTTTCTTTTTGCCTTTATCGTCTAGCCGTGTTAAACTATCCTGACCCACCACATTTTCATAATCAAAAGATTTCTCGACCACTTCTAAATCTTCTAAAATAGCTGAGTAATCTTTTAAATCTTCGGGTTTCTCACCATTCTTATTCATGGCAGCAATTTCCTTTACTCTATCAACTCCCAAAGGAATCCAAGTATTATCATCAGCGAAGCTGAACCACATCAACTGCTTAAAAATATCCGTCTTCTGTAATCTGGCATCACCCTTTTGAGTTTTCAATCTATCTACATGATCTGGAATTGTTTTCAACGCATCCATATAAGTATCCAACTCATAGTTTAAACAACATTTCAACTTGCCACATTGACCCGCAAGTTTCAAGGTATTTAAAGAAAGGTTTTGATAACGAGCCGCAGAAGTAGAAACCGTTTTAAAATCAGTTAACCAAGTACTGCAACATAATTCTCTTCCGCAAGAGCCAATCCCGCCCAAGCGGCTCGCCTCTTGACGCATTCCAATCTGACGCATCTCGATTCTTACCCTAAAAGCTTCTGCTAATTTTTTGATGAGTTCTCTAAAATCGACTCTTCCTTCAGCGGTATAATAAAATGTTGCTTTGCTTCTATCACCTTGATATTCCACATCACTCAGTTTCATTGCCAAACCTAATTCTAGAGCGATAGTTCTAGACTTGTACATGGTTTCAGATTCACGCTCTTTTGCGTTTTTCCATTTATCAACATCCTGAACGGTAGCTTTTCTATAAATCTTTAATGGAGATTTTTCTTCGGTTACGCGTTTGCGATTCATCTGCATACGCACCAATTCACCTGTTAGGGTAACATGGCCAATATCATAACCACCAGTAGTAGTTTCTACAGCAACGAGTTCCCCTGCTTCGAGGTAAATATTCTCTTCGTTTCTATAAAAGTCTTTCCTAGATCCTTTAAATCTTATTTCTACGTAAGGAAACGGTTTATAATTGGAAGGCAAATCCATATCGGATAGCCAATCGTAAACATCTAATTTGCTGCAACCTCCGTCTGTTAGACAAGAGCCATTACTTTTACAGCCTCCAGGTGTACATCCACCTGATGAGCAACTTCCACATCCCATTTTTTATAACAATATATCGTGAGTCCCTTTCGGGAGCGTATTAAACTTTAAAATCTTAACTAGTTTCAAAGATACATCTAAAAATAATATTTTCGGATTCGCATTCCGCTCAATGTGATAATGCGCCTTTTCCAATTCTTCAGCAATTGCTTCGGCTTTGGCTAGATTTAAAATTTGGGAAAATTTACTAATAAATTCTAACTCTTTTTCGGGCAAATGAATTAATCCAGGAGTTTCGGCCAAAAAAAGCATGCATTCACGCATCAAATTGATGCCATAACGTAAGAAATTTTTTTGATTTTCTCGGCCCATTTTAGCTAGCTCTCCTTCACTCAATTCTACAAATTTTAATCCATTATTTTTCCAGCTGGCACCAAGCCATGTTCTTAAAAGTTCGTGATAATCGTTTTCCTTATGGATTAATAAATGCTGAGCGATTTGTAAATTTCCATTACTCAAATATGCCAACTGGGCAGCAGAAGTCGTATCTAAACCTTTATCCTTAATTAAAAATCGTTCAATATCTTCCGCTTTTAATTTTGGAATTTTAACAATTTGTGTTCTAGAAATGATGGTATTTAAAATCTGTTCCTGACTTTGTGCCACCAACAAAAACAAGGTCTTTTGCGATGGTTCCTCAATCACTTTTAATAGCGCATTTCCCTCTTTTTCCAAATATTCGGGCAACCATAAAATCAACACTTTATATTCTGACTCAAAAGGTTTTAAGCTAAGTTTTTGAATAATGCTGTGTGCCTCTGCGATGTTGATGTTGGCTTGTTTGTTATCGGCACTCAATTGGTCACGCCATTCGTCCAAACCTAAATAAGGATTTGCCAAAAAAGCTTTCCGCCATTCTTCAATAAATGTTGTTGCAGTATCTTCTTTGTGTTTTGCAAAAAATGGATAAGAAAAATGTAAATCAGGGTGAACCAGTTTATTGTATTTACGACAAGAGGAACACTCGCCACAAGAATCGTTTTCTAATTTATTTTCGCAGCTGATGAATTGTGCATAAGCTAAAGCCAGCGCCAAACTTCCAGAACCTTCGGGGCCCAAAAATAGCTGAGCATGACTAATTCTTTCATCCTTAACGGTTTGAATTAGGTGATTTTTAACCGCTTCCTGACCGACAATATCTTTAAACTGCATCGCTGCAAAATAAAAAGAAGTATTGAGATTTGGGTTATGAGTGTAGAGATTTGATATTTGGTTTTGTATATTTGATAATATGGAAGCCATTTTAATACATCCAGAAAATGCCGAACAAGCAGAAACTGTAAAAGCAGTTTTGAAAGCTTTAAAAGTTCAGTTTAAAACTCAGCCAAATGAAGAGTTAAGTGATTTTGTTTTAGCTGGAATTCAAAGAGGTTTGGAAGATGTTAAAGCGGGAAGAACAAAAACTTTTGAGGAAGTGAAACGACTACTCTCTAATAAATAAGTTTAGAAGTTTTGTTTACTGATGAAGCTTCTGATATGTTAGTGGCTGTATCCGCTTTCATTGAAAATAAATGAGGTGAAAACAAAGCTAATAAGTTTCTCGATTCAGCTTATCAAACTTTTGAAACTGTTGCCCAGCAACCTTATATTTTCAAATCTTCCTCACTCAGCGAAAGCATCAGAATTGGTTTAATCAATAAAAACTGTTCTTTTTATTATCAAATAAATGATGATAACATCGTGATCTTATTTCTTTGGGATAATAGACAAGAGGTTTAACAAACTAAGATATGAGAATCATTACTTGGAACTGTAATATGGCTTTTCGAAAGAAAGCTGATTCTATTTTAGAATTGAGTCCAGATATTTTAATTATCCAAGAATGTGAAAATCTCGAGAAACTAAAATTCGATACCAAACCTACTTCCTCATTCTGGTATGGAGAAAACCCAAATAAAGGTGTGGGTGTTTTTTCGTTTAGTGAATATCAATTCGAGGTATTGGATAATCATAACTTGAATTTTAAGAATGTTATCCCTTTAAGAGTTTTCAGAGAAAATGAGGAATTTATTCTATTTGCGATTTGGGCTAACAACCCAAAAGATAAGGATGGACAATACGTTACTCAGGTTTGGAAAGCCATTCATTTTTATGAAGAGCTGATAAATGAGCAAAGCACCCTATTGATTGGTGATTTTAATAGTAACACCATCTGGGATAAACCTAAAAGAATCGGAAATCATTCTGACGTGGTTTCAAAACTTAAATTAAAAGGAATTAAAAGTGTTTATCATGTTTTCAATAAACAGGAACATGGCAAAGAAATTAATTCAACTCTTTTCATGTACCGACATGAGAATAAGCCTTATCATATCGATTATTGCTTTGCTTCTTCAGATTTTATCAGAAAATTGAAAACTGTCGAAATTGGATTACATTCAAAATGGTGTTCTTTAAGTGATCATGTTCCGGTTATTATTGATTTTGATTTATAAGTCGATTGCTTTTCAACAACTTCAAATCCCTCCTCATAATTTTTTAGCTTTGTCATGCTTGGAGCTTTTAGCTTTAAGTATTCAGTTTAGAAAAAATGCCTCGATTAATGTCTTTTGATTTTGGAACCAAACGCTTAGGGATTGCCGTAACCGATCCTTTGCAAATGTTTGCGACTGGCTTAACCACCATTCATCCAAAAGATTGTATCGAATTTTTAACTAAATACTTAATGACAGAACAAGTTGCGCTTTTTATCGTGGGTGAACCTAAACAAATGAATGGTTTGGCATCGCAATCTGCACCACAGGTAAAAGGTTTTGTTACGATGCTAAAAAAGCACTTCCCAGCGATTCCTGTGGAGATGATAGATGAGCGATTCACTTCAAAAATGGCATCAGCAACTATTGCTCAAAGTGGTCTCAAAAAATCAGATCGACATAAAAAAGATTTGGTGGATACCGTTTCAGCAGTGATTATTTTACAATCTTATCTAGAGAAAAGGAGTTTGGGTTTTTAATATGGTTTCTCCTCAGCAACTTTTAAAAAAACATTTTGGTTACGAAACATTTCGCCCACAACAGGAAGAAATCATCGAAAAAATATTAAGTAATGCGGATGCTTTAGTTTTAATGCCAACCGGTGGCGGAAAATCCTTATGCTTCCAAATTCCAGCTTTACTATTACCCGGTACAGCCATTGTGATTTCTCCATTAATCTCCCTGATGAAAGATCAGGTGGACGCTTTACGTAGTAACGGAATCAACGCTGGATTTTATAATAGCTCACAATCTTTTGAGGAACAGCAATATATTTTAGACGCCTGCCATCGTGAAGAAATTAAGCTGCTTTATATTTCTCCGGAGAAATTATTATCCGATGTTGAAGTAATTACTAAAGCCTGTAAACCAAGCTTATTTGCCATTGATGAGGCCCATTGTGTTTCCTCTTGGGGACATGATTTTAGACCTGAATATACTCAAATGGGGTTTTTGCGAGAGCGTTTTACTCAGGTGCCATTTGTAGCCTTAACGGCCACTGCCGATAAAGTGACTCGCCGAGATATCATCAAACAACTCAAGCTCAAAAGCCCACAGGTTTTCCTTGCCTCATTTGATAGAAAAAATTTGAGTCTAGATGTTCGCATCGGCGTAAAGCCAAAAGACAAGATAGTCGAGATTATTGATTTTGTACAAGAGCGAGAAAATCAGAACGGAATTATCTATTGTTTGAGCAGAAAGAAATGTGAAGAGACTTTTGAGGCCTTAAAAAATGCTGGAGTGAACGCCATGTTTTACCATGCGGGTATGAGCAGTGAAGCCCGTTCGAGTGTACAAGAACGTTTCATCAACGATGATTTGCAGGTGATTTGTGCCACCGTTGCTTTCGGGATGGGGATTGATAAATCTAATGTTCGTTGGGTGATTCATTATAATTTACCAAAAAATATAGAAGGTTATTACCAAGAAATTGGTAGAGCTGGGCGTGATGGTTTACCATCGGAAACGATACTTTATTATAACTACGCCGATCTTCAAATCCTGAATAAATTTGCTGGTGAAGGACCTATGGCTGAAGTAAATCTGGAGAAGCTAAAACGCATTCAGCAATACGCAGAAGCAGATAGTTGCCGAAGGAAAATCTTACTCAATTACTTCTCAGAAAATCCTGATAAAGATTGCGGCAACTGTGATGTTTGCAAAAATCCTCGTCGGCATTTTGATGGGACCATTATGGTACAAAAAGCACTTTCGGCAATTGTGAGAATGGACGAAAAAGAGGGTGGAAATATGGTGATTGATGTTTTAAGGGGTTCGAAAAGACAAGAAATTATTGCCGCAGGCTATGATAAAATCAAAACTCATGGAGCAGGAGCAGAAGTACCCGCTTTAGATTGGCAGCGTTACATCATGCAAATGCTGAATTTAGGTATTATCGAAATGGCTTATGATGAAAATTTCGCTTTAAAAATCACCCCTTTTGGTAAAGAGGTTTTATACAATAAGCGAAAAATTGACCTCACCGTTTTACAAGTCATCAAACCATCTGAGAAAACTGAGAAAGTTAAGAAAACAGCTTCTTCATTTAGTCCTGATGAGGAATTGTTTAACCATTTAAGAAGGATAAGAAAAGATTTCGCAGTAGAAGAAAATGTGCCTGCTTATGTGATTTTCTCTGATGCTACTTTAGACGAAATGGCCAAGCAAAAACCAATGACCGAAAGTGATTTATTATTGGTTTCTGGAGTCGGTGAGCATAAGTTGCTGAAATACGGACAAGCATTTTTAAATAAGATTATTGACTTCTCTCCAACAAATTCTAATAAAAATAAAGGTGACACTTATTTAGAAACACTCCATCTTTTCCAACAAAACATTAATATTGAAGAAATTGCCAAACAAAGAAATCTGGCAGAAACTACCATTTATTCGCACATTGCTCAGCTTTATCTATTTGGTAAAATTGATAGCTTAACAAATTTTGTAAATGAAGATGATATTGTACAAGTGAAAGAGGCTTTGAATGTTGTTGGAGAAAGTAAGGTGTTAAAACCCATTTACGAACAATTAAAAGAAACTATTCCCTATTATAAAATTAGGTTGGCATTAGCAGTTTTGGAAAAACGAGAAGGTTAAACTATTTTTTCCTCAGTTCAATAACGGTAATCTCTGGCCAGATTCCAACACGACCAGAAAAACCTAAAAATCCAAAACCGCGATTGACATATAGGTATCTTCCAAATTCTTCTTTTAAACCAGCCCAATGCTTATAACGCAAAGAAACTGGACTCCATTTTATCCCAAAAGCTTCGATTCCAAATTGCATTCCGTGGGTGTGGCCACTTAAAGTCAAATGAATTTTTGAAGGATGGTTTTTCACTTGTGCATCGAAATGAGAAGGATCATGAGAGAGCAAAACTTTAAATTCATCCGTCTTTGTTCCGACCAAAGCCTGATTCAAGTCACCTCTTTCACCAAAACCTAGGCCCCAGTTTTCTACCCCAGCTAAAATGATTTTCTCTCCATCCTTTTCGATTTCTACATGTTCATCTAGCAATAAGCTGAAGCCAATCTTTTGATGCTGTCTTTTTAAATCATCCAGATTTTCCCGTTTCTTATCTTCACTGGGCCATTGAACATAATCGCCATAATCATGATTTCCTAGGATGGAAAAAGTGCCGTATTGAGCTTTTATCTGAGAAAACATAGGAATCCATGGAACAATTTCAGATGATTTATTATTCACTAAATCGCCAGTAAAAACAAATAGGTCAGAATTTTGGGCTTTAATCAAATCGATTCCTCTTTGTACGGCATCGGCATTGCCAAAACTCCCCGAATGGATATCAGAAATTTGTGTAACGGTAAAGCCATCAAAAGCATTAGGTAAATCCTCAAAATATAAAACCTGCTTAATCACTCGGTAACGATATTTTCCGCTAATCATCCCATAAGCGAAAAGTAAAATCATCAAAACAAAAGCAATTGCCGCGGCTAATGAAAAACCATAAATGCGTTCAGTAAGATGAAATCCAGCAATATTGAGCACCATTCTGGTGATATCTCCAATCAATAAAATGATGGAGAATAAAATTTCAGAAACTGTAAAACCTACAAAGGCATGAACTGCAATCTTAAAAAACACGTCTTGATTACGATTTCCAAACCTAAACAGGGCAACAATAAAAGAGATGATGATTGCTATAACTAACCCACCAAAAAGAACGGCAAACTTATTTGAAGGAAATAAAACAGCAAAGCCACCAAAAACGTAAAAGTTTAAAAGGGCTAAAACAGCAAGAATAACTACAATAGGTAAAAGACTAATTTTTCTTTTCATAAAAGGTGCAATATATCCACAACCGGAACAAATGAAAAGCCTTGCGTTCAAAATGACCCATTCGTGATGAATGATCATTATTCCACTTGTTTTACATGATAAATAATTGTTGTACTGAACTATTTCTCGAAGCTGTGGCTAAAGAAACTCTAACAATGTTGGACCAATTATTTGGGAAGCCTGATGAAAATATCCTTCTACTCCTTTTGAAGATTTCCTTTTAATTTATGAGGAATAATGTCGTTAGCGAATTATTGCAACGAAATAAAGGAGTATAAAGCAGACTCCGTTCTGACCTAATTTATTTATAATAAGGTAAAGAATACTACATAAATTTTTATAGATTCAGTTTGAATTATCAATAATGAATACAGATTCAATTTTAAAAAATATAGCTAAACATATTGAATTGAATAATGAGGAGCAAAACCTATTTATTTCAGTACTTAATTTCAAAAAAGTTGCTCATAAAAAATTTATCCTACAAGAAGGAGAAGCTTGTAATTATATTTATTACGTACATAGTGGCGCACTAAGAGCTTTTTATTTAGATAAAACAGGAAAGGAATCTACAATAATGTTTGCTATTGAAGATTGGTGGATTACCGATATGTTTTGCTTTTTAAATAAAAAACCAGCGATGGTGTTTATTGAATCGATAAATGATTGTTTAATCTATCAATTGAGTAAGGAAAATTTAGAAATGCTTTACATTAAAATTCCAAAGTTTGAGCGCTTTTTCAGGATTTTAATGCAGAATGCTTATACAAGAGAGCAGCTAAGGGTTTTAGAAAATTTATCGTTAACGGCAGCAGAAAGATACCAAAGCTTTTTGTTGAAATATCCACAAATTGCGAAAGTGGTCACACAAAAACAAATAGCCTCTTATTTGGGTGTAACCCCCGAATTCTTAAGTAATATAGTATCAAAAAATAAAAAATCTGTTTCTTAAGATACCTTAACTTTTTAGCAACTAATTATTACTTTATTTACAAAAAAAATATGCTAATATTAATTTCTGGACCGTATAGAAGTGGTACAAATGATGACCCAATTAAAATGCGAGAGAATTTAAATCATCTTGAATCTGTTGCATTACCATTGTTTCTTAAAGGACATGTTCCCATTATTGGTGAATGGTTGGCATTGCCGATTATGAAGTTAGCTGGCTCTAATAAAACCGGTGATGAAGTTTGGACAAGTATACAATATCCAGTTGCTCACCGGCTATTAAGGAAATGCGATGCAATACTTCGTTTATCTGGCATATCAAAAGGAGCAGATGAAGATGTTAGAATTGCTCAAGAATTAGGAATGAAAATTTATTACAATTTAGACGACGTACCTCATGCCGAGTTCTAAAATTCAGATTCTTAAAACTGAAATACTTTCAGACAATTGGTACACACTTAAGAAGATTACATTTAATTTCTTAACCGAGAGCGGTGTTTGGGAAACGCAGGAAAGAGAAGCTTATGATAGGGGAAATGGCGCAACAATTTTACTTTACAACCTAAATTTAAGCACTGTAATCCTCACAAAACAATTTAGATTACCAACCTACATCAACGGTAATGAGACTGGAATGCTGATTGAGTCTTGTGCAGGACTATTGGGTAAAGACCACCCAGAAGATTGCATAAAAAGAGAAACTGAAGAAGAAACAGGATTTCAAATAACTGATGTGAAAAAAATTTTTGAGGCCTATATGTCACCGGGATCGGTTACTGAAATTCTTCATTTTTTTATTGCAGAATACTCTAATAAAATGAAAATTGGTTTAGGTGGTGGGTTATTAAGTGAACAAGAAAATATAGAGGTATTAGAAATCAATTTTAATACTGCTCTTAATATGATTGATATGGGAACAATAAAAGACGGAAAAACAATCATGCTATTACAATATTTAAGGCTTCACAAAATTTTGTAATAACTTTTATTATTTAATAATCAAATCAACTTAAAGCCTTCTGCTTCCTAACGCATGCCCCCTCCCGGCATTCCCTTCATCATCTTTTGCATTTTCATCATGGCAGCGGGATCCGAGAATTGTTTCATCACCTTACGCATATCCTCAAACTGTTTGATGAGTTTGTTCACTTCTGTCATATCTGTACCGCTACCTTTAGCAATACGGTTTCTGCGGTTTTGATTAATGCTATCCGGATTTTCACGCTCGTAAGGCGTCATGGATTGGATGATGGACTCGATGCCTTTAAAAGCATTGTCGTCGATATCAACGTTCTTCATCATTTTACCTACGCCAGGAATCATCCCCATCAAATCTTTGATGTTACCCATCTTTTTGATTTGTTGGATCTGGCTCAAGAAATCGTTAAAATCGAATTTATTCTTGCGGATTTTCTTCTGCAAAGCAGCCGATTCCTTCTCGTCGAATTGTTGTTGTGCTCTTTCCACTAAGGAAATCACATCACCCATACCCAAAATACGGGAAGCCATCCTGTCTGGATAGAAAACGTCCAGCGCATCCATTTTCTCGCCAGTACCTACAAACTTAATAGGTTTGTTAACTACCGATTTGATAGATAAAGCAGCACCACCACGGGTATCACCATCTAATTTTGTTAACACCACTCCGGTGAAATCCAATCTATCGTTGAATACTTTAGCTGTATTCACCGCATCTTGACCAGTCATAGAATCAACCACGAATAGTATTTCCTGTGGTTGAGTTGCTCGCTTAACATCAGCAATCTCATCCATCAGTGCATCGTCTAAAGTTAAACGACCAGCCGTATCTATAATGATGACATTATTTCCGTTTTTCTTACCATGAGCGATACCTTCCAAGGCTATCTCAATAGGATTGGTTGATTCGCGATTGGTATAAACTTCGGCACCTACTTGTCCCGCTAAAACCTCTAATTGGTCAATCGCCGCTGGTCGATAAACGTCACCAGCAACCAATAATGGTTTTTTACCTTTTTGAGATTTTAAATAAAGAGCCAGTTTCCCAGTAAAAGTCGTTTTACCCGCACCATTTAAACCTGCAATTAAAATAACCGTTGGATTGGTTTTGATGTTGAGCTCTTCAACACTTCCACCCATCAGCTCAGTTAGCTCATCATTCATGATTTTGGTGAGCAACTGACCAGGTGAAACTGCGGTCAATACATTTTGTCCTAACGCCTTTTGCTTCACCTCATCGGTAAAAGTTTTAGCTGTCTTATAGTTAACATCGGCATCTAAAAGAGCTTTACGAATCTCTTTCATGGTTTCTGCCACGTTAATTTCGGTAATGGTACCTTGTCCTTTTAATACTTTAAACGCTCCTTCGAGCTTATCCTGCAAATTGTCAAACATGTTCTAAAGCCTTGTTGTATTCTTAAAATTTCGGATTACAAAGTTATCATTTTGACTGAAAACATTTTATCCGATTTTCACATTATCGGCGAAAGCCCAAAAAAAAATAATTCGTTTATAATTAAACCTTTAACAATCTTTTAACAAAATGTACTGTAACGTTTTTCTAGCTTGTGCGTCTATTGAACAAACCAATAATTAATGAAGTTACTTTTTACCTATATTTTAGTTACCACAATATCTTTAACAGTTTGCGCACAAATACCAATTAAGACATTAACAGCTAAAAAAACTGCTGTTGCACCAAAGATAGATGGGATTTTAGATGATATGGTTTGGAAAGAAGCCCCATTAGCTAACAATTTTGTTGCTTTTCAACCTGTACCAGGCATAAAAGAAGATCAAGATCATAAAACAGAGGTTTATATTCTTTATGATGATCAAGCGATTTATATCGGAGCTCGAATGAAGGAAAGTAAAGCTGAAGACATTTCTACTGAATTTGTCAATAGAGATCAAATTGGAAATTCTGATTTTTTTGGTATCATTTTAGACACCTATAATGATAAAATTAACGCCAGTGAATTTATAGTTACGTCTGCCGGTGTACAATTGGATGCAAAGATTTCTGAAAATGGAGAAGATGAAGCTTGGGATGCCGTTTGGGAGAGTGCTATAAAAATTAATGGTAACGAATGGACCGCGGAAATAAAAATACCCTATTCAGCCTTAAGATTTTCCAATAAGGATATTCAAACTTGGGGACTAAATTTTGTTAGAAATCGTCAAAAGTTCCAACAAAAACTAACTTGGAATGAATTAGACCCCAAAAGAAGTGGGTTTATCAATCAAGAAGGCGAATTGTTAGGTATTGAAAAAATAACAGCCCCTTTGCGTTTGTCATTTAGTCCTTATCTGTCAACCTATGTGAATCATTACCCTTACAATCAGGCTAATATTAAAAATACTACTGCTTCTTTAAACGGAGGAATGGATGTGAAGTACGGCATCAACGAAAGCTTTACTTTAGATCTAACATTAATCCCTGATTTTGGACAAGTACAATCTGATAATCAAGTTTTAAACCTTTCTCCTTTTGAAATTAGGTATAGTGAGAATCGTCCATTTTTCACTGAAGGCACCGAGCTTTTTAACAAAGGCGACTTATTTTATTCTAGAAGAGTGGGGTCCACCCCTATAAATTCTTATAAATTTTATGACGCTTTAAATAATAATGATAAAATTATCGATAATCCTTCGCAAACTAAATTACTGAATGCTACCAAAATTTCAGGTAGAACATCAAAAGGTTTAGGAATAGGTTTCTTTAATGCAATTACCAATAAAACAGAGGCTATTTTAGAGCATCCAGATGGAACGAGACAAACAATCGAAACATCACCATTGACTAATTATAACATTTTGGTATTAGATCAAAATCTAAAAAATAACTCGTCAGTATCCTTCATTAATTCAAGTGTTTTAAGAAAAGGTAACACTTATGATGCGAATGTTAGCGCATTGGTTTTCAACTTAAATACTAAGGAAAATAAATATAACACCAACGGTAGTGTGAAAATGAGCCGTCTATCAGGCGGTGTTTATGCTCATCCAGAACTTGGATATAGTTACAATCTAGGCTTAGGGAAAAGAAGTGGGAACTTTACTTATAGTTATTCCTTTTCGTTGGTTGATGAAAATTTCAATCCAAATGATTTAGGTATTTTATTTAACAACAACAATTTGGATAATTCTATTTATTTAGGATACAGCTGGTACAAAGCCACAAAATGGTATAACCAATTAAACACATGGTTTAACGCTAATCATTCACAAAGGTATAAACCTAACATGTATCAATCTTTTGAAATGGAATCGGGAGGATATGTTCAATTTAAAAATCTTTGGTCAATGAATTTGAATTTGAATTATAGCGCCAAAGGAAATGATTTTTACGAGGCTCGAACAGCAGGAAGAGTATTTAGAAGCCCAGAAAGCTTCAGATTTAATGCCCGTTTCAATTCTAATAGGGCTAAGAAAATAAGTGGCGGAGCCTACATTTCTACTCGGAAAAAAGATTTGTTTAATGGGTTTTCTGTTGGATATGGAACTTATCAAAATTTCAGAATCAATAATAAATTTAGAATAGAAACTGACTTTAGCATGAACCCAAGAACGAATCAGGCTGGTTATATTTCAAAAAATGCAAATACTGGAGACATTTACTTCTCTAGAAGGGACATTAAAACAGTAGAAAATTCGCTAGAACTCAAATACACTTTTAATAATAAAATGGGTTTAAATTTAAGAGCGAGGCACTACTGGTCTAAGTTGATTAACAAAGAATTCTATGTTTTAAATCAAGAAGGAGATTTAGACAAAACTTCAGAGTTTATTCATGGTTTAGACCAGAATTTTAATGCGTTTAATGTGGATATGATTTACGTATGGCGTTTTGCACCAGGAAGCGAGTTGAGCGTTGCCTGGAAAGATGCTTCGTCTATGTTTAACAGAAATTCGGAGTTAAAATATTTTAGAAATTTTGATAACACCTTTAATGGGCCTCAAAATCAAAATTTCTCTATAAAGATTCTTTACTATCTTGATTACCTGCAGTTGAGAAGAAAAGTTAGTTAATTAAAAGTGTTAATACAGGTAAGCGCTCTAGAAAGTGGAGCGCTTTTTATCATAAAATTTGTGGGTTATTTAGTTAAAACGCTAAAAAATGCCTAGTTTTAAACAAATCAGAAGCACTTTAATATCATTTTAAACAAATTTATTAGAATTTAAACTTTAATTCACGAGGGTGAATTAAGTTATTATCTTTTGATATTTAAAGTAGATAAATCAAAAATTTTATTTTCTAAATTAAGGTGTATCGCCAAAAGCGTAATTACATCTAATTTCTATACAAAGGTCTTTATTACTTTGATCATCTGCAGTTAAAGGAAAAAGTTAGTTAATTAAAGTGTTAATGCAGGTAAGCGCCCCGGAACGTGGGGCGCTTTTTTATTTTCTAGCGAGGAATTTTAAATAAGATACCTAAAGCTAAATTTTGTCCATATTGAATTTTACCGCTAAAATTATCATCATATAACGCAGTTGCACCAACTGTGACATTCACTAACTTATTAATTTTTGCAGTAATTGTTATATCTAACCTTTGATCGATATTATTAATCCTATCATAAGCAGCAAAGAGTAAATACCTCGACTTTAAATTCAAGTTATTGGCAATGTCTTTATCAAAATTCACAACAGCCTGAAAAGCCAGCTCATTCTTGAATTTTTTGCCCACTTCGACACCGAAATTTTTAGGATTATTTTTATATAAGGTAGTGTCTAACATAAATGTTTGACGAGCAGTACCCGTACCCAATCGGACGCTAAAGTATTTTACTGGTTTATACTCGAAACCTACAGACTCGGTCAAATATCCAGGCGCCATAAATTTAGAAATCAATTTTCTGGTTTCATTTCCATTAGCATCTTTGCCATAACTATAACCAAAATCAAACTGAGACTCGAAACTAATAGAACCGAAGAAACTCCAATTTTTAGATAGCGACATTGCCGCCTTATTATCCCAAAATATTCTATCATTTGTTTTACGTTCTAACTGACCTTCATTTTTTAATTTTCCATATTGCAGCAAAAGTTCAGAGGTAAAGTTTTTTCCATCTTTATTATACTCTGACTTATAATTTAACAATGATCCTAAAGCCATGGAATTTACACCGCCAGCACTCCAATTACTACTAAATGCAGCTTGATTTATATTAATGCCCAAACTCGCTTTGGTTTTCCAGTAATTCACCTTTAAGTGTAAATTACTAATTGGCAATTTTCTTTTATAAATAAAGAATAATGAGGGACGTACAGAGAACGGGTTTTTCTTAACATAAAGTTCACTTACTTTAATAGAATCAATTCTATTTGCCTGAGCCTGAACTTTATTATTAAATAGGAATAATAAACTAAAAATCAACAAGAAGGTAAACGCTTTAAACTTATTCATTACGCAAAGAAAATAATTTCTAAAGGTTTTCAGAAATCAAAACCTTCATTGAATAAAAAAAGTGACTTTTTTGATGGTTGGATTTTCCTTTTTTACTGAAAATTTTATATTTACCACAAACAGTAAAATATTCAATTTCAGTATCTTTATTTGCTTTTGTGTCGTATTATCTTTAAAATAGAACATTATAAAAAATATAAATCTTAAATTTTACAATTTTAGCGTTCTGCTTTTAGCCTTCTGCTTACCACTTTATTCCTTAATTCAAAAAAAAAATTAAATCATTACCGGATCTCGCATCTGCTCCAAAGCAAAAATAGCATCATCAATTATTCTAATTCCTTCTATGGCAATCCTTAAAGTGTTTTTCACCTCTTTCAAATTCACATTTCTAGGGTTTTGTTGCGCAAAGGATAAAATCCTTCCAAAAGCCTCGCTTTCAAAATATTTAGACTGCTTATCTGAAATAAAGTACCCTCGCAAAACCCCTTTCTTCCAACTAATTTTTTCGAGACCTATTTCTTTTCCAATCCATTGCAATTCTACCGTTCTTAAAAGATCTCTCACTTGCTTTGGTACGGGACCAAATCGATCATGCAATTCTTTAGCAAAAGCGTCTAATTGGATTTGATTATCAATTTTAGAAAGCTCGGTATATAAATTATACCGTTCTTGAATATTGGTGACATATTCATCCGGAATCATCAACTCCATATCCGTATCTATCTGTGTAAAACTCACAAAAGGACGAGGTTTATCGTCAGTAAACAAGCCTTTAAACTCATCTTCTTTTAATTCCTGTATGGCTTCATCCAAAATTTTATGATACATATCGAAACCTATTTCAGCGATAAAACCACTTTGTTCTGCACCTAATAGGTTTCCGCTTCCGCGGATATCCAAATCTCGCATCGCCACATTAAATCCGCTTCCCAAATCAGAGAATTCTTCAATAGCGCTTAGACGTTTTCTTGCTTCTGAAGTTAAAGTAGAAAGCGGCGGACTTAATAAATAACAAAATGCTTTTTTATTAGAACGTCCAACTCTTCCTCGCATTTGATGCAAGTCACTCAACCCAAACATGTGCGCATGGTTAATTAACATCGTATTTGCATTTGGAACATCCAAACCAGCTTCAATAATGGTTGTAGCGACTAAGACGTCGTATTTTCCATCGATAAAATCGAGCATGATATCTTCCAGCTTATCGCCTTCCAATTGTCCATGTGCAATGGCAATTTTTGCTTTAGGGACTAATTTTTGAATCAATCCACCTAATTGACGTAAATCAGCAACTCTGTTGTGAATAAAGAAAACTTGTCCGTCTCTATCTAGTTCAAACTCGACAGCTTCTTTAATTAGTTTTTCGTTAAAAACATGTAATTCTGTTTGTACAGATTGTCTGTTTGGTGGCGGCGTTTGGATAATTGATAAATCTCTGGCACCCATTAAAGAGAAATGTAAAGTCCTTGGAATTGGCGTTGCCGTTAACGTTAAAGTATCAACATTAGCTCTAAACTGTTTTAATTTCTCTTTTACCGTTACCCCAAACTTTTGCTCCTCATCAATAATTAAAAGACCTAAATCTTTAAACTTCACATCTTTGCTCACCAATTTATGCGTACCAATTATGATATCTACTTTTCCAGCTTTTAAAGCTTCCAAAGTATCTTTTACTTGTTTTGTTGATTTAAAACGATTGATATAGTCTATCCTTACGGGAAATTCGGATAAGCGTTCGTTAAAGGTTTTATAATGCTGCATGGCTAAAATAGTAGTAGGTACTAAAATAGCTACTTGTTTCCCATCTGTTGCTGCTTTAAATGCCGCTCTAATCGCTATCTCTGTTTTACCAAAACCTACATCACCACAAACCAATCGATCCATTGGATGTGGCGATTCCATATCCCTTTTCACATCAGCCGTAGCCTTTTCTTGGTCTGGTGTATCCTCATAAATGAAGGAAGCCTCTAATTCATTTTGCAGATAAGTATCGGGAGAAAAAGCCATTCCCTCTTGTGCTTTACGCATCGCGTAAAGCTTGATTAAGTCTCGGGCAATGTCTTTAACTTTTTTTTTTGTTGTTTTCTTTAGTTTATCCCAAACATCTGTTCCCAGTTTATTCATTTTAGGAACGTGACCGTCTTTACCCGTATATTTCGAAATCCGGTTTAGTGAGTTGATATTTACATACAACAAATCGTTATCTGCATATACCAAACGAATCATTTCCTGTACTTTCTCATTCACTTCCACCTTTTCCAAGCCAGCATACTTACCAACTCCATGATCAATATGTGTAATGTAATCACCAGGTTTTAAATCTCGTAGTTCTTTTAAAGTGATAGCTTGTGATTTTGCATACCCTTTTTTGAGTTTGTATTTATAATATCGATCAAAAATCTGATGATCAGTATAGCAGGCTATTTTCTGTTCAAAATCTATAAAACCTTCACGTATAGAAACATTGATGGGTTGAAACTTTATTTTCTTATCCAAATCATCAAAAATGGCAAACAAACGCTCTTGCTGTTTGGCCGAATCTGTTAAAATGAAATTGGTGAGTTTCTGATCTTCATTTTGTTTGATATTGTGCATCAACAAATTAAAATCTTTGTTAAAGGAAGGTTGCGGACGAGCATCAAAATTGATGACTTCAGTTGGATGATAGAAAAACTGTTTACCAAACTCTACCACAGGAAAGTCATTCAATTGATCAGAAATCATTTTTTCATCTGTAAAAGCAAATTTAGGATCAATCCAATCTGGGTTTTGTTGCTTTTGCTCAGCCGATAATGCTTTCCACAATTCGACTGATTTTTTATAGCCCGTTTTTATTATATCAAACGTGAATTGGACATCTTTAAACCAAACTACGGCATCTTTATCAATAAATTCTAATAAAGAAATATTGCTCTCGGTTAAGAATTTAGCTTGTACGTTTGGAACAATGGTAATGGTCTTCACCTGTTCCACCGACAGTTGATCTTCGATTTCAAAAGTCCGGATAGACTCAATATGATCACCAAAAAACTCGATTCTATAAGGTAAATCATGAGAGAACGAGAAAATATCTACAATTCCACCCCGAACAGAAAACTGTCCTGGCTCGTAAACAAAATCAGTCCGTTCAAAATCGTAATCAATTAAAAACTCATTGATGAACTCTATACTTAATTTATTATTGATGGAAATTTCAAGGGTATTTTTTTCTAAGGCAGTCCTGTCAATCACCTTTTCGGCCATCGCCTCAGGATAGGTAACTATTAGATTTCCAAATTCAGCAGTGTGATTTAGTTCGTTCAAAACCTCAGCTCGCATCAATACATTAGCAGAATCAGTCTGGGTAAAATCAAAAGATTTTCTATAGGAGGACGGAAAAATCAATACTTCCTTATCCATTAAATTCTCTAAATCAGCTTGGAAATAGTTAGCTTCTTCTCTGTCTGGTAGTATAAAAACCATATTTCTATGGTTAAGGAAATAATTTGATGACGCCACAAAAGCATCTAGAGAACCAATAAGGCCTTTGAGTTGAATTCTAGCGTTTTTAGATTGAACCGATTTAGTTAAACCTAAAATTCGTTTATCCGTCTTATAATTGTCTAGTATTTCTTTGATATTCATAAATAGATTCTGGCGCAAATATAGCCATTGATTTTAAACCATTATCCACATAAAGGTTGGTATAGAATGAAATT
>JAHJVW010000065.1 GCA_018828585.1 Bacteroidota bacterium | reverse complement strand
ATAAATGGTATTATAATAAATAATTATCAATAAATTGCCCATTTCTAAAGATATATAAAATGGTGTGTAATTTGTACACTACTGAAATGGGTAAAAAAACGCGTGAAATTGGGTTAGCTACAAAATTATTTCAATTAGCGGTTTAAACATTTAAAATGAATGATTCAATAAACGCTTAAGATGTTGATAGGAGCTAGGTTAACCTTCACCCTCTGTTTTGGGTTTGAATCTTGGTTTAAATCCCATCACTTTTTTAGGTGCTGCTTTTTCTTTCGTTTCTATCTCTATTTTATCTTTAGAAGGCGCATCATGCAGGTTTGACTCTTCGACCAATATTTTAGATTTGAATTTTGGTTTAAAGCCTGATGGTTTCTTAACTTTTTCAACCTTTTCTTCTAAAATAATTTCTTCCTTTTGGATGATTGCAGGTTTAAAACGAGGTTTAAATCCTGTTGGTTTTGGGGCTTCGGAAACTTTTTTGATTTCTTCGGTAATGGGAGCAGCCGGAATTTCTGTGGGTTTGAAGGCTTCTTTTAAAGCGGTTTCTTTTTCTTCAGAAAGCGGGAATTTTTTTCTTAAGTCATTAAACCAGTATTTTTTGGTGTGGTCGAAACTTTTTTCGCTCATTTGCTCAAAGTGGCTTTTGAATTCAGCAAAAATTTCGGGATTGGATTGCGCTAAATGAGATAGATCAATTTTCTTTTTCAGAAAAAATTCTTCGAAAGTCATCATTTATTAGGCTTTAATTATTTTAACTAAATGATTATACAACAGAAATTTCTCATCTGATGAGATAATAGTTATTTCTTCTGCTAATGCAGTAGAAATAATCATTCTATCAAATGGGTCTTTGTGATATTCATGCAAAGCTAACTCTAAGTAAACTGAAAAGAGTTTGTGAGTTAAACCAATAAAGGAGAAATCGTTCTTTAGCGCATTAAAAATTATATCATCTAGTTTAACGGGAAATTCAGGTAGTTTTTTGATATTTTGTTTAATCGTTATTTCAAATAGGCTAATATCACTAATGAAAATTTGGTTTGAAGTGTCTTGTATGATATCAAGAATTTCATTTTTTATTTTATTTGGGCTGATTTGAAACCAAATTAATATTTGAGTATCAATAAGATATTTCATTTCTTACATGTAGTCTTTAAAATCAGATAAAGCATCGTTAAAATCATCTGGTATTGATAATTTTACGTCTTTCAAATAGTCTAACTGTAATAAGCCGCCAGGAATTCTTTTTTTTACCTCTTCTTGTTCATTAGGATTTAGGAAAGTAATTAAAATTTCGGACTTGCCTTTTATGTCTGGGACAGGCTCTAAAAATTTAACTTTTCCGTTTTCGTAAACTCCTTTGATGGCTGTGTACATGACATTTAATTTTATTTAAATATAAGTATTATTCAACAATCATATCAAAATCTCGATATTCAAATCTTTCCAGATGAGTTTTTTGCCATCATCGCTTAATTTCCATTTGACTTTTTCTTCTTCGGATGCTTGCAATAAACTTTGATACCAAAGTAGGGGAATAGCAGTTTCTTTTCCATCGATTTCTAAAATCAAACTATCATCATTAAAAACAACTTTTAATTCCGAATCTTTTCTTCTATTACTTACTATTCCCATGATATATTTTTATTTATTCTGCCATGTTATGATAAACCGCCTGCACATCTTCATCTTCTTCCAACTTATCTAGTAGCTTGGCTACGTCGATGGCTTGTTCTTCATTCACTTCGGAATGTGATAATGGAATACGTTCTAACTTAGCTTGTTTTACTTCAATGCCTCTTTCTTCTAAAGCCTTTTGCATATTTCCAAAATCTTCAAAAGTGGCATGAACTACGGCCACATCATTTCCATCCTCATCCTCTTCAACAAAAATCTCTTCTAAACCAAAATCAATCAGTTCCAGTTCCAGTTCCTCAATATCCATTTCTCCTGGGTCAAAGGTGAAGGTCGAAACTCTTTTAAAAATGAAATCTAATGATCCAGTTTTTCCTAAAGAGCCATTAGTCTTGGTAAAGTAACTTCTTACGTTCGCAACTGTTCTATTGGTGTTATCGGTAGCGGTTTCTACTAAAATAGCTACACCATGAGGGGCATAACCTTCGTAAACAAACTCTTCGTATCCAGCCAAATCCTTGTCGGATGCTCTTTTAATCGCAGCGTCTACTCGATCTTTTGGCATATTTACCGCTTTTGCGTTTAAGATGGCGGTTTTTAATTTCGAATTTGTTTCTGGATGCGGGCCGTTTTCTTTAACAGCCATTACAATGTCTTTACCTATACGGGTAAATTGAACCGCCATTTTAGTCCAACGCTTAAATTTTCTCTCTTTACGGAATTCAAATGCTCTTCCCATTTTTATAGTATTTTAGTATTGAGTATAAAGTATCAAGATGAATTGCATTTTAGGTCTTGATTCTTACTACTTGTATCTTGCTTCTTTTTAGCTTTTCTTCAGGTTCGTCAACATCTCCAAAGTTAATTTTTCCAAATCAAATTTTGGTTTCCAATTCCAGTCTTTTTTTGCGGTTTCATCATCCATAGATTTTGGCCAGCTATCTGCAATTTTCTGACGGGGATCATTTGAGGTATAGCCCAATTTAAAATCTGGAATGTGCTTTTTAATTTCTGATGCTAAATCTTCTGGATTAAAACTCACACCACTAAAATTATAGCTAGAGCGAATAGAAATTTGATCTGCTGGAGCATCCATTAATTCAATGGTTCCTCTAATGGCATCGTCCATATACATCATGGGCAATTCTGTTTCGGCAGAAAGGAAAGAAGAATAGCTTCCCTTTTTTAAGGCCTCATGGAAAATATGAATGGCATAATCTGTTGTTCCTCCGCCAGGCATTGCTTTCCAGCTGATTAAGCCTGGATAACGGATGCTTCTAACATCCAAACCGTATTTCTGAAAATAATATTCGCACCAACGTTCGCCTGCCAATTTACTGATACCATAAACGGTATTAGGGTCCATGGTACAAAACTGAGGCGTTTGCTGCTTTGGGGAATTTGGTCCGAAAACAGCAATAGAACTTGGCCAGTAGATTTTCTTAGTACCAAAATCGATTGCAAAATCT
>JAHJVW010000064.1 GCA_018828585.1 Bacteroidota bacterium | reverse complement strand
GCAACTAAATATATCATTCAGAAAATTGGTTGCTTTTTTATGCCTGTAAATCACTTATATTTACGTTATACGCAGTTGGCTTTGAGAATCAATTTAGGTTTTTAGACAAACTGACGTTGGCGGCAAGTCCGTCTACGAAACTAACATACATACCAAAAACTTTTACCAATGTTAAATAGACGAAGTATCATAATTATCACATTACTTGTAGGTTTTTTTTATTCCTCAAAAGGTCAAACTAATAAATGGCTCAGAAAAGATTCCACTTTAAAATTTGAATTCTCTGACATGAGTATAGGTGTCGCAGAAAATGAAGAAGGTCCGACTGGAACGACAGTCTTTTATTTCCCAAAAGGAGTCATGGCCGCAGGTGATATTAGAGGTGGTGCCACCGGCACTTTAAACTCTTCAGTTGTGGCGAATGCTTATGAAGACAGAAAGATTAATGCGGTTGTATTTTCGGGTGGTTCATGGTTTGGCTTGTCAGCCGCCACGGGAGTGGCAAATGAAATAAAAAACATTAACGCAAAAGAAGGAAATGTTGACCGAGTTCCTGGCGTACTTGGTGCTATTATATTCGATATTGGCAGACGGAGGTTCAGCAGAATAACTCCCGATGATGAACTTGGCAGAGCAGCACTAAATAGTGCAAAACCTAACTGGTTTCCACTCGGGGCCAAAGGTGCTGGTCGATTTGCAATGCAGGGCAGTTATTATATTCCCGAAGATAAAGGTGCTGACAGTTATGCTTCGTTCCCACATTCGGGACAGGGTGGAGCCTTTGCAACTATTGGCAAAACCAAGATTGCTGTTTTTACCGTGGTTAATGCACTTGGAGCCATTGTTGACCGAAATGGTAAAGTGGTTAGATGTCATCGTAATTCAACTGACGGGAACTGCCCTACTATTGAAGAATTGATTAAAAGCTTTAAAATAAGCAAACAATTAAATTCAAAAGATACAATCGGCCCTACAGAAAACACCACGTTGACGTTGGTAGTAACAAATCAGAAAATGCCTTTCTGGGCTTTACAAAGATTGGCAACGCAAGTCCACACTTCAATGGGTCGTGGCATCCAACCTTTTGCAACTCAATTTGATGGTGATGTGCTTTACGCTGTAACAACAAATGAAATTGATAATCCAAATTTGTCTCCTATCGATTTATCTTTTGCAGCCTCGGAATTAGCATGGGATGCCATTCTCAATAGTGTACCTCAGATACCAACACTACCTAAAGTCACTGAATCGATAAATAAACCTAAGTCACTTAAGCAATATGTGGGGATATATAATTTCTATGGTGGTGGTCAACTTGTTGTATCAGACAATAACAGTGTGCTGACTGCAAAATTTAAAGGAAATGGACGTATCTATTTTGACGAGAATAGAGAGTACCAGCTAAAACCTTGTGACAATGGCTTATTTATTATTGATGCACCAGCCCAAGACGTAATAAGGTTTAATCAATTAAAGGAAGGTACAAATGCAACGAGCATAACCATCAATCCCGGGGCTTGGCACATTGAGGCAATCCGCAATTGAATTTACATTATGACAACAATCATAAACCATAAGGACCGACTTATCGATTGACAAAAGTGGATTACAGTTAGGATAGATGACCAGCCGCCAACATTGGGTTTTGTGCAAGTTGGGCAGACGGAATAACAATGAGCATTTGTAATTCTGCCAAGCATTTGTTCGGGCTTGAAGTACATCGCAGAACTTTTGTACTTAACTTCAACTTTATATTTTCAATCAGCAGCGGTTCCGGGCAGACGGAATTCTATTTCCCAACCTGCACAAAGCCCTGCCCGTTAGCTGTTATTAAAACCTATAAAACGTAAGACCGAAATCAGACATGAAATTAACACATCCGCAAAGCGACCCAGCAAAATTTAACATTGACGGTGACCAATTTAAAAACGAGATAATACATTTAGATTCAACTGTAAAATCTTCTGTTTTTATGGATGATGAATTTGATGAAAACGGACAATTATGGCTTACTATTAAATGGGATATAGATATTTTTAAAAAAGGAACCACAGAAAGTATTGTAACATACTCTCGTAATTTTAGAAGTCTAATAATGAAATGTGACACAATTGATGAGGATTTGGTTATTATTAACAAATTATTGTACGACACATTTATAAATGTTGAAATGGACTTCCAAGAACAATTACCAAAACTTTCACATTTAAAAAGTACCGACATGGATGTAACTTCTGCACAAATCATTGAACTTCTTTTGGATAGAGGAATGTATTAGTTGAAACCTGTACAGAAATCAATTTTTGTTTTGAAAAGTCATATTTCTTAACCTTTTTAGGTTTTTTACTGTAAATAGAAATGGGTTTATTTGACATAATGGAAAAATTTAACAACAGCTAACCACAAATTTGTATTATAATGGCTGACCTGCTTTTACTTACTGTTTACTAATTAATTTAATTTCTACTTTAACCGAAATTAGTGCTATAATGCCATTACAACACAAATTCGCCAACCGTCAAACTGTCTAAAAACCTCTGTTCAGTTTCCCACATTAAAAGAATAAGTTTTGGCAGTTTTGAGCTGTTGTTTTGGTATTTTCAGCTATGAAATTCATTACTGGAAAAGACAG
>JAHJVW010000063.1 GCA_018828585.1 Bacteroidota bacterium | reverse complement strand
TGGCATTATGGTATTTAACGCCCTTATATTATTCTGCTGTTGCTCAATATATGTTGGTGCTGATAAGCCAATTGGATTATAGCCAAGCCATATTCCAAATATGGTGCCTGTTACCAAGGACACCATGATAATATTGAGAAATCGAATGATTTGTGTTGTCATATTATTATTTTTTAAAGTTCAAAATTATTTTATTTGTCAATAGATAAATGGAATTAGCATTTTCGTCTTCTTCGCATACTGGTCATAATCATTGCCGTATTTTTCTTTTAAATACTTGTCAAGTTTTGGCGCATTGTAAAAGGCAAAAAAGCTAAATAGGAAAATAGGAATCGTAATCGACCATACATTCTTTGTAATCATTGCATAGGCGATTACCCATAAAAGGTCTCCAAAATAATTTATGTGTCTAGAATATTTGAAAAATCCTTCTGTATATATTTTACCAATATTTTCAGGGTTCTTTTTCCATTGATTCCTTAAAATTTCTCCACCGCTATTCAGAACACAACCTATAACAAAGATTGCAATCGCAAAAAAATCAAGTCCATCAATTGGCTGAGAAATGGGCAATACAAATAATGGAAATCCGATAAAATAAAGAGCAAACGCCATTGGAACACTTATGCTTTCTTCCCAAGGAATTTTTCTCTTTAACATAAATATCATCATATAAGCCAGTCGAATGAAAATAATAATATTGAATATGAAGATTATTATCCTTCTATCAATATTTTCAACTGAATTAGTTATGCTTAAATGACTTTCAACCCAAGCACTTCCATCTTGAAATAAAATCCAATAGGATAACCAAAGTAATATAATCTCAATAATGTGGATGACTATTTTCTGAGGAATGCTTTTGCTTTTTTGTCCGTATAAATCCATTGTGTAAATGTTAAATATTGCTTACTTATCAGGTCTAAAATAACCGAAAACCACTTGTTAGTGACGGTGTGTTGTTCTCATGCAAGTTATGGTTTTAGCGCTACTACTGTAATTGAAACAGCTATTATAGCCTGTAATAAAAATACTATTGTCCGAATCCAATTTGTAGAAAGCAGTAGATTTATTTTGTTTTCATCATACCCGATAATTGCCATTTGACCCTGAAGTTTTCTTTGCCATGTAAAAGTTGAAATTAACGCAACAATATTTAATACAAGGAATAAAAAGACTTCGGCTAATGAAATGAATTGTGGGCGTGTAAAGAATAGTATAATATTTACTAGTAAAAGCAACATTGCAGGAAGAATGGAAGGAATACGAGCTGATTTGTTGTTGGCTTGAATGTATTCTTTAAATGTTTCTTTTCCGACAAATGGATAAATTCCATAATGCTGAATTTGTAGTGTTGTCATATTTCCTGTATTAAAGACAGCAAGAAAAAGAAAAGCTCCGAAAATGATAAATTCTGTCATAAAGATTTAATTAATTGTTTTTGAAATTCAATTTTATCCATTGATTAAGGCTTAAGAGGTTAGGGTTTTCTTTTTTAAATAATTCGAGGTCTTTCATGAAAACTGCATCATTTTCATTTATCCATTTAAACATTTTATAGAGGTCTTTACCCATTACAAGCCTAGCAATAAGCATTGGAAATTTTTGATAACTAATTTCTTTGCCTAACACTTCTGAAAAAGCATTTGCCACTTGTTGCATATCCATTTCTTCTGTGCCAATTGTTATGGTCTTTCCTAAATACTTGCTTTTGTTCAGAAAAATATCCGAACTTATTTCGCCAATGTCAACTGCACTGATAAATTGTTGTGTCTTATTTTTATTTATGGGAGAGGCCAATTTGCCTTTTAGTATTCTACCTTTTACCTGTGGGATTAAAAAGTTTTCGAAAAGAGAATTAGGCCTTAGAATGGTATATGGCAAACTTAATTGTTTGATATAATTTTCAATTTTATATTTACTGTCAAAGTGTGGAATGCCAGTATTCAAGTCTGCACCTGCAACGGAAGAATATAGAAAATGGTTTACACCATATTCTTTTGCAAGATTGGCTAAACCAATTCCTTGTTTTATTTCTTTCTCAACTCCGTTTTCGAAAGTTTGAACACTGAATATGCCATCAACATCTTTTAGATGCTTTCGGTATGTATTCAAATCGTTTAGGTCGCCCTTTATTAATTCAACATTTGAATTTTGTAAATTTTGAGCTTTGATAGAGTCAATTTTTCGGGTTAAAACTTTAATCTTAAAGCCCTTATTAATTAAACTGGCTGCAACTGCACCACCTTGATTACCTGTAGCTCCTGTAACAAAAATTGTTTTCATATTTGATTTTCTATTGATATTCAATGTCGTTCGTCATAATGACCGCTAACGGCAGTTTGTCTAAAAACCTAAATTGATTCTCAAACCCAACTGCGTATAACGTAAATATAAGTGATTTACAGGCATAAAAAAGCAACCAATTTTCTGAATGATATATTTAGTTGC
>JAHJVW010000062.1 GCA_018828585.1 Bacteroidota bacterium | reverse complement strand
CTGCAACTGTAAAAACATAGTTTACGTAATAATTAAAAATTTAAATTAAATAAATTTTTAATCATAACCTTCTAACTGAGATAACAAGTTGCTAGGCAGCCCCACCTTGGAAACAATCGCCACCATCAATAATTAAAGTATTATTAGGGTTTTGAGATTTTAGCGTGTTCAGCATAGTTTTTAAAACCGCAAAACCACCTCACATCTTAAATACAGCTTGATCATTTTCCCAAAAAAACTCGTCATGTGTGTATAACTAGGCGTGAATATCAGCTGTGTGTAATAAGCTAATATGTTTGGCTTTCCCGTTTTTTATAGTTTGGCTTTTAATTATTTCTTTAGCATGGTGTTCATCCCCTGTTATGGCTGATACAATTTGTGGTAAACCAGCAAACGCCAAACTCACTAAACCAGCTGATTTTAAAAACCCTCTGCGGTTTTGCCCACAGCTATAAGAAGTAGCTTTTAATTTTGGCATGGTATCAAATTTTACACTTTCTTTTTACTCTTTAATTTTTGTTCTTTATCAATAGGCTTAAACGGTCCATATTTATGTTGTTTCTCGCTAAACTTGTCAGCATAAGGCCCAAAAGGGAAATCAACGGGTTTTTTGGTTAAATCTTTCCAATCTGCTTTTTGGTCTTTATGTGGACGAGCTTGCGAATTTACAAAAGCAGCCACATCCCAAGATTGTTCATCATTTAAGATTGGATGCTGATAGTTAACGCCAAAAGGCATATTATTCTTTACAAAACCTGCAAAATTACTGATACGATACAAACCTGCCCCATCATTATAACTGCCTTTTCCCCACAGCGGAGGATAAGTATATTCTGTCCCCGAAGCAGCCAACAAACCCTCTCCATTTTTACCATGGCAGCTTACGCAGCTATTTACAAATACTGCCTTACCTTTTAAAGGATCAGCAGCTCTTTCTAAAAACGCCAGTTTTTCAATACCAGCATTTTTTGGTTTCACTCCTTTAGCTACATCCTTTCCCAACCACTTCATGTAAGCCACCATCGCTATCATTTCTTTGGATGTAGTATCTAATTTTGCTCCGTTTAAACTTCTTTGAAAGCACCCATTAATCCTACCAGCGATTGAAACCCATGTATTTGAACGAGCTTTAAATTGAGGATAGGTTGATTTTACTGCTGCAAAATTAAAAGCAAAAGGTTTTGATCCTCCTTCATTATGGCAATTCTGACAATTCATGCCATTAGACATCTGCATCACACTACCTTTAGGCCCTAAATAATTAGCAGTATGAGCGACCAGCTCTTTACCATAACGAATTTGATCACCTTCTTTTCCTTGCGGGATGGTACTATCATCCGGAGCTATCCAACTATTATCTACTGGGATTTCTGGTGTACTTGTAGAAGTGGTAGAATTTGTTTCTGTTGTTTTATCGACTGGTGAAACCTTAGTTTCGGTATTTGCAGCTACAACTTTTATCAAGGGATCTGTTGTATCTATGATTAAACTAACCAAAATTCCCACAACCAGAATAAAAAAAATAGCGATTATAGCAGTAGTTCTAGATAAAACTAGGATAGCTTTTTCTGTTTCATTTAAATTATTCTGATTCATAATTGTTCATTGTTAATGAATTCAAATTAAGTAATTTATCTCAACCTTTTTGGTGATTTTAGTCACTGGTTTATTTTAATTTATGTAAACTTAAAATCGTAGGAATATTGATACGGCAACTCATCCTCCATTGAATAACCATTGCAGAAACTAAGGTAAGTGCCCCAATACTTAATATAGCAGTATTCATCCCATAAGCATCGGCTAAAATACCTGACAAAATTGCACCAAAAGCATATCCAGAGTCTCTCCAAAATCTAAATATACCCATACTCTCTGCTCTTTGTTGCGGATGCGTATCATCAGCAATAGCTGCTAAAAAAGTAGGATAAACCACCGCGGTACCTAAACCCAGAATAATTGCAACTGTGATATAATGTGACGTACTATTTGCGAAAACCAATAAAATAATGGCTATGCCTTGTAATAACATTCCCCAAAACAACAATTTCTTTTTACAGATGATATCCGCCAATCGGCCGCTGAATAATTGAGAAATACCCCACACTGCCGGATAAACTGCTACAATTAGCCCCACCTGTGAAAGTTCATAGCCTTTATTGATTAATAAAATGGGTAATAAACCCCAAACCATTCCATCATTTAAATTATTAATTAAGCCTGCCTGACTTACCGATGAAAGATTTTTTTGCCTAAAACTTGTATCTAAAAATATGTTTCTTAAAGGTTTAACAATAGATTTTTGTGCCTCTTGGGTCACAAATTTGCGGGTATCTTTTACTAGAAAAATACTGCCTAATAAACCCAAAATAGATAGTACAATACCTATGAGGAAAGGATAAAAACTTAAGCCATAATGCTGTGCAATATAACCGCTTAGTAAAGCCACTAAAGCAATAGCCAGATAACCTGAAAATTCATTTAAGCCCATTGCCAAGCCTCGATTCTTCTCTCCCACCAAATCTATTTTCATCACTACTGTAGATGACCAGGTTAAACCTTGATTGATTCCTAAAAGAACATTTGCGAAAATGATCCAGCTCCAGCTTGGCGCAAACATGAGCAAAAATGGAATAGGTAAAGCCACTAACCAGCCTAAGATCAATATATTTTTTCTACCTACTTTATTAGCTAGACTTCCTGCGAAATAATTAGCAATGGCTTTGGTAAAACCAAAAACAATAATGAACGATAATATCGCAGACTTTGCTACTAAATCAAACTTTTGGTGGGCCAAATCAGGAAGGATGGTTCGCTCCATGCCGACCATTCCTCCTACAAAAGCATTAATCATTACTAAAATGGCAAACTGTTTCCAGTTTTCACGCAATCCTAAAGTGCTCATAAAAATCTAATGTGGCAGTTTGTGTTTAATTAGTCCGTATAAATAAGTTCCTATTAAAGAGCCGAAAATAACTACCAACATAGTGTAATAGCCATAACCAACATTCACAAACATAGGGCCCGGGCAAGCACCTGTTAAAGCCCAACCCAGCCCAAAAATAGAGCCTCCAATCAGGTAACGTTTCCAGCTTTTATCCTTATCCTGAAAAAGGATAGGATTGCCTTGAAAATCTCTAATTTTAAATTTTTTGATGAGATAAACTATCGCGACTCCTAAAATCACTGCTGTACCAATAATTCCATACATGTGGAAAGATTGAAAACGGAACATCTCTTGTATACGATACCATGAAATAGCTTCTGATTTAGCCATAATGACACCAAACACCAATCCTGATAAAATAAATTTTAATCCCTTCATGTGCTAAAAAATTAATGGTAAAATAAAATAGGTCATGGCTAAACCACCAATGAAGAATCCAATGACAGCGATTAAAGAAGGCAATTGTAAATTTGACAAACCACTAATGGCATGTCCGGAAGTACAACCGCCAGCGTAACGAGCTCCAAACCCCACTAAAGCACCTCCAAAAAGTAACACCATAATTCCTTTAGGAGTACTGATAAAATCCAATCCGAAAATTTGAGCAGGATTTAATTGTCCATCGAAATGAATTCCTAATCCTTGTAAATCATGAATGGTTGCGTTAGATAATTGTAAGGGTTGATCACTTTTAAGTAAAGTAGATGCGATATATCCACCTAAAACAGAACCTAAAAGAAATAGTAAATTCCACTTTTGTGATCTCCAATCGAAATCAAAAAACTTTACTCTTTTTCCTGCACCTGCTATGGTACACATGGTTCTCAAATTAGCAGAAACACCAAATGATTTCCCAAAATAAAGTAGTATGAGCATTATAAAAGCGATGGCGGCGCCCGAAGCGTACCACGACCATGGCTGTCTTAGTATATCAAGCATGTGTTTTTAAATGAAAAGTTAATAAAGGCTTCAAACAATGGTTAACTAAACGTTCGGCAATACTGCCAAACCATAAATGGCTGATACCTCTGCGACCGTGAGTTCTGATACACACTAAATCCATATCAGCTTCTTGATTGAAATTTTTAATTCCGCTAGCGACTTTGTTATCTCTGTAGAGGTGCATTTCATATTTTTCAATACCATGCTCGTCTGCAAAGAATTTCATTTGCGCTTCAATTTCATCTACATAGGGTACATCCTCTTCTTTAAGAATTTGTAAAAGATGGATAGTGCTATCAAATGCGATTGCCAATTTTTTGATTAAATTGATTTGTATTCCTTTTCCAAACATCTCGAAATCAGCCACAAAAAGGATATTTTTTAATTGAAGGACGGGAGTGCCTGGCCTTAATGTAATTACCGGAACTTGTAAATAGCGGGCCACGTGTTGCGCCTCAGAACCTGAAATACGTTCCATAAAACCATCTACACCATGTGTACTCATAATAACCAAATCTATATTTAACTCTGTTGTAGCGAGTCGAATTTGATCGGTTAATAATCCAATCTTGATATGAGTTTGAAAGTCATAGCCAGATTCCTTTATTTGATTAAAATAAGCTTCTGCATCTTTTTCTTCCTGATGAAAAGCTTTCAAATCAACCGCTTCCGATAAATCAGGATGATCAGCCAGAATGGAATCATTTGCTTCAATTACATGAAGCAAATGAATATTGACATCCAATTTCTTTTTCAGTAAATCGGCCATTAAAAAGGCTTGCTCACTTAACGCTGAGAAATCAAGCGGAATAAGAATATTTAATTTTTCTGTAGTCATCTTTTGAGACTTTATTAATATTTTGGAAAAGCACCAATCCCGCCTACTAGGTTAAAAGCTTTTAAACCTTGTTGATGCATCATTTTTACAGCACTACCAGAGCGATTTCCACTTCTACAAAACACATAATAGGTTTTAGACT